>NZ_JBCDMV010000008.1:0-263536 GCF_038433135.1 Luteococcus sp. H91
TGTTTCGGTGGTCATGTCAAAAGGGAAACACCCGGTCCCATTCCGAACCCGGAAGTTAAGCCTTTTAGAGCCGATGGTACTGCAGGGGGGACTCTGTGGGAGACTAGGACACCGCCGGACTTACAAACACCCCTTGGGTGATCAGCAATGATCAACCCAAGGGGTGTTTTCACATTCCGAAAGGCTGCTCTACGGCGCCTGCCGGGGAGCCCGGTATGGTACGTCGGCCTGTCGTCATTGGCGACCAGGGAAGCCGGGCCGGACGAGCGGTTGCGCGCGAGGCCGCGCAGCCAGACTACGCCGGGCGCAGAACCAGCGGTTCCTGCTAGTCAGAAGCGGGACAATCGGTTGTTACGACTGGTGCAAAGAGGTTGAACGCAATACGGTGGAGGGAGTTCGTTGGTCGCGCGTCGTCGCAGTCGCCGGCCACGGGTCGCACGGGACTGCGCTGCAGGTTGCGCACCGGTCTTCGCGCCGGCCACGGCCAATCGAACGTGTTGCGGACAATATCTGAGGAGATGCCGTGGTACTGGCGAAGCAGAAGCCAAGCAAGTGGCCCGTTGAGGCCGAGGAAGTTGATGTTGCCCTGATCGGCGGTGGCGTGCTGAGTGCCACCATCGGGCTGGTGCTGCACGAGCTGCAGCCCGATTGGAAGATCGTCGGTTACGAGCGGCTGGCCAAGGTGGCCAAGGAGTCGTCGAACCCGTGGAACAACGCGGGTACCGGGCATGCCGGGTTGTGTGAGCTGAACTACACCAAGGAACGCCCTGACGGCACCATGAACAACGACAAGCCGGTGCAGATTAACGAACAGTTCCAGCAGACCCGGCAGCTGTGGGCGCACCTGGTGGAGAAGGGGATCCTGGGTCTCCCGGAGACCTTCGTCAATGCCTGCCCGCACATGTCGATCGTGCACGGCGAGGACGACATCGAGTTCCTCCGCAAGCGGTGGGAGAGCCTGCGCACCAACCCGCTGTTCGCCGCGATGGAGTTCAGCGACGACCAGGAGAAGATCCGCGAGTGGGCGCCCTTCCTGGTGGAAGGCCGCGACCCGAGCGACCGGATCGCCGTCACCTACGATCCCACCGGAACCGACGTCGACTTCGGCTCGATCACCACGCAGATCTTCAACTACCTGGCCTTCCACGGCGTGAACGTCGAGACCTCCAAGGAGGTCACCGACCTGAAGCAGAACACCGACGGTACCTGGACGCTGCGGATCGTCGACCGTGGCGAGATCGGTGGCAAGAAGTCCGGCGAGAAGTTCGTCCGCGCGAAGTTCGTCTTCAACGGTTCCGGCGGTTGGGCTCTGAAGATGCTGCAGAAGGCCAAGATCCCCGAGGTTGCAGGCTATGCGCTCTTCCCGGTGACCGGTGCCTTCATGTCCACCGACGATCCCGACGTGGTCAACAATCACAAGGTGAAGGTCTACGCCAAGCCTCCGGTGGGGGCGCCGCCGATGTCCAACCCGCACATGGATGCCCGCGTGATCAACGGCAGCCGCTCCGTGCTGTTCGGCCCGTACGCCGGCATCGACCCACGCTTCCTGAAGTATGGCTCCATGCTGGACATGCCCAAGATGATCCGTACGGACAACTTGGGCGCCGTGCTGAACGTCGCCAAGGACAACATTCCGTTGATCAAGATGTTGGCCACGATGATCTTCATGACTCCGGCGCAGAAGCTGGCCGAGATGCGGGCCTTTGCCCCGAGCGCCAGCATGACCGACTGGCACATGATCAAGGCCGGCCAGCGCGCGCAGATCATCAAGACTGACGCCAAAGGCAAGGGTGGCAGCCTGGAGTTCGGCACCGAGGTGGTCACCACGGCCGACGGCACCTTGGGCGCCGTGCTGGGTGCCTCCCCGGGCGCCTCGACCGCCGTGCCGATCGTGCTCGACGTGCTGAGCCGTTGCTTCCCCGACAAGATGGGGGAGTGGGGCCCGCGCTTCAAGGAGGTCATCCCGTCCTACGGCGAGAAGCTCTCCGACAACCCGGAGCGTGCCTACGAGATCATGAAGCACACCGCCGAGGTGCTGAACCTGGCCCCTCCGGTGAAGATCGAGAAGGCCTGACCAAGTCAACCGACGAGGGCGTCACACCGCAGGTGTGGCGCCCTCGTCACGTCCGGGCGAGGCATACCGAGACTGCCGATGCCGCCAGGAACGCCCCCAGGCCGGTGCCGACATAGGTGTACGACGTTGTGTCGTGGGAATGGTAACCACCCGCCAACAGGGGAGCCATCAGGACGGCGTCGACGTAGAGGATGGTCAGCGTCAATCCGACGGAGTAGCAGATGCGGCTCCACCGGGGGATGTGCGAGTCGGCTGTCTGGAAGGCAGCCAGCAATGGCGTGAGCAGCCAGGACGTGGTCATCAGGACGGCCGGAAGTCGAGAGGGCGAATGCCACGTGGCTGCGGCCGCGATCAGCGGAGCGATGATCATGCCGACGGTCAGCCACCACCGTGACCGGGCGATCCGGCCCACTTGCACGATGCCCAGGGTCAGGCACAGGTACCCAGCCGTCATCAGGAGGAGCTGGGGAGACCAGGTGTTGCATAGCAGGGCCTCGTAGGAGTCGTCCTCGTGAGAGAAGCACGCGTCGGTGCCGACGCCGTCCTGCAGGCACGGCCACCAGCGGATGAGCGCGGTGGCCAGGAAGCACACCGCGGCAGTGAACATGGGCCCAATGGCAGACATCCCCCGAGTCATGGCTCCAGTATCGGCAACTACGGGCCAGACTGGTTGGGGTTGGGCTCTGCGTTGGTCTGATCGGCATGTGTTGTTCAGCCGAGAGCCTGCCGGGGGCCGAAGATCAAGGGAAGGGACTGGGATGGTTCGGGAAGCTCAGGTGGGGGAGTGGACTCTGGTGATCGACGACGCCCTGACGGAGCCGCCCTATGCGCAGCTGGTGAACCGGATCACCTCGGCCATCCGCGACGGTGATCTGGCTGCCGGGGCCAAGCTGCCGGCGGTCCGCCAGCTGGCGTCGACGCTGGGGCTGGCGGCCAACACCGTCGCCAAGGCCTACAAGCAGCTGGAGGCCGAGGGGCAGGTGGAGACCCGCGGGCGCAATGGCACCGTCGTGCTGGGGCAGGGCGCCCACGACCAGATCACCTCGGCCGTCGCGCGATTGGTGCAGACCGCGAAGGCCCGCGGGCTGAGCCTGGATGAGCTGGTGGGGGAGATCCGTCGCAGCTGGTAGTCCGCGAGCGTCACCCAAGCGTTCCGGGCTACTTGACCGATCCGGCGGTCAGGCCACCCACCAGGTGCTTCTCGATCAGGGTGAACAGGATCGCGACCGGGATCACGGCGATGGTGGCGGCTGCGAAGAGCTGGTCCCAGTGCTGCACGTAGCCCGTGACATAGGTGCGCATGCCCACGGTAAGCGGCTTGCGTTCGTCGTCGATCATCAGCGTGAGGGCGACGACGTACTCATTCCAGGCCGCAATGAAGGTGAAGATCACCGCGGTCACCACGCCCGGGGCAGTCAGCGGCAGCATCACCTTCAGCAGGGTTTGCAGCTTGCTGGAACCGTCGAGTTCCGCGGCCTCCTCCACCTCCTTGGGGATGGAGGTGAAGAAGCCGTTGAGGATCCAGACCGCGAAGGCCAGGTTGAAGGCGGCATTGGTCAGGATCAGCGCCCCGTAGGTGTTGACCATGTTGAGCTCGAAGAATTCCCGGTACAGGCCCACCACCAGGGAGGTGGGGGCGAACATCTGGGTGACCAGCACCAGGAAGAGGAAGGCCATCCGGCCCTTGAACCGGAAGCGGGCGGTCGCGTAGGCGGCGGGGATCGCGATCAGCACGACAATCGCGGTGGAGGCCGTCGCAACCAGGAGCGACGTCTTCAGCCAGTTCAGGAAACGTTCGTCGCCCAGGATCTGGGAGTAGGTGTTCCACTGCCATTCCCGCGGCAGGAAGGTGCTGGGTGTGGCCTTGTTGTCCTGTGAGGTGCGCAGCGATCCGAGCACCATGATCACGTAGGGCATGGCAAACATCAGGGCCAGAGCCAGCCCGATCACGGGCATCGCCCACGGCCGGATGCCGTGCCAGGCGCCGCGTCGGGAGACGGCCTTGTTGGAGGTGGTGACGGTGACGGCGCTCATGACAGGGACTCGTCCTTCCGGGGGTCGACGAGCTTCAGGTAGACCAGCACGACGGCCAGGATCATCAGCACGTTGAGCACGCCCGCGGCGGCGGACATGCCGACGTCCTTCTCCTGCGACTTGAAGGCCAGTTTGTACATGAAGGTGATGGTGGTGTCGTGCCCGTAGCCGGGGTTGCGGTCATTGAGCGTGTAGACGATCGGGAAGGAGTTGAACACGTAGATGGTGTTCAGCACGGTGGCGATCAGCATGGCTGGCCGCAGCAGGGGGAGCGTGACGTGCCGGTAGCGCTGCCAGGGCGAGGCGCCGTCCACCGTCGCGGCTTCGTTGACGTCGTCGGGGATGGAGGAGAGCCCGGCCAGGAAGACGAAGGTGGTGAAGGGGATGGAGACGAAGACGCCCACCAGGATCATCGACGCCATGGTCCAGCTGTCATTGCCCAGCCAGTCGATCGGGGCCTTGATCAGGCGCAGCTTGAGCAGCAGCGGGTTGAGTTTGCCGTAGTTGAAGTCGTAGATCAGGACGAACAACTGCGAGGTGATGACGAGTGAGGCGGCCCACGGGATGATCAGCGCGGTGCGGACGATCCGGCGTCCCCGGAAATCCTTGCTGACAAACTGGGCCATCGCCAACGACGCCAGGATGGTCAGGGCGACGACGGCCACCACCCAGACCAGGGTGTTGGTCAGCACGGTGCCCAACATCGGGTGTTCGGCGACGGCGCGATAGTTGCGGCCGCCGGCGTCCCCGGTGCGCAGACCGGTGATGGAATAGCGCCCCAGCGAGGCCTGCACCAGTTTGACGGCGGGGAAGAGCACCACGCCGAAGATCAGCACCAGCGAGGGGCCGATCCACAGCAGGGCCTGGCCTACCGACATCTGGTTGCGGGACCGGTGCCGACGCCTGGTCGGGCGGTTCATTGCGGCGGCCGGGGCCGCCTCACTCGTCGTGCTCATCGGTCAGGCTGCCGTCGCCTGGGCCTGCAGGTCATCCAGGACCTTCTTCGGGTCGCCCGACGCGGTCACCCCGGCCCCCAGGTTCTGCTGCACGGCGAGCTTCACCTTGTCCCAGCGAGCATCGTCGGTGGGGGTGAGGTGGACGTTGGGCAGGGTGTCCAGGTAGACCTTGAGCTTGGGGTCGTCCTTGAAGAACTCCAGACCGGTCTCGGTGACGGGCAGGAAACCCTCTGCCTTGATGAAGGTGTTCACCTGGTCCTTCTGGTAGTAGAGGTCATAGAAGGCCTTGACCGCCTCCTGGTTGCCGGGCTTCTTGAAGGCCATCAGGTAGTCGGTGACGCCGAAGGTCTGGGCCTCGCCGCCGTCCTTGGTGGGCATCGGGGCGACGCCGTAGGAGACCTTGGCCTCCTTGTCCAGCGCCGCGGCCAGCGGGCTGAAGCCCACCACCATGCCGGCCTTGGCGGACTTGAACAGGTCGAAGGCGTCGGCGCGGTTGGTCTTGGCTGGATTGTTCTGGGTGACCTTGTCTTCCACCGCGAGCTTCTTGAGAAAGGTCAGGGTCTCGACGTTCTTCTCCGAGTTGATGGTCCAGTCCTTGTCATCCTTCCAGGCACCACCATTGTTGAAGGTCCAGATGGAGAACTCGGCCTGCGACTCCTCCGGGCCCAGCGGCATGGCGTAACCGACGACGCCGCCACCCAGGGCGGTGATCTTCTTGGCGGCATCCTCGAACTCGGCCCAGGTCTTGGGCGGGTTGGCGATGCCGGCCTTCTTGAACAGCTCCTTGTTGTAGAAGAAGGCGCGCGCGCTGGCCAGATCCGGGAAGCCGTACATCTTGCCCTCGTAGCTGCCGAACTTCACGAAGGCATCCAGGATGTCCGCCTTGTGGGCGTCGGGCAGTACTTCGTCGGCGCTGTAGAGCAGTCCGTCCTTGGCATAGGAGGCAAAAGCATTCAGGTTCAGGATGTCCGGCGCCTGGTTGTTCTGGATCATGGTGGAGGACTGCTGGTCAATGTTGTCCCAGCTGACCACCTGGACCTCCAGGTCAAAGCCCGACTTCTCCTTGTATGTCTTGGCGAACGCGTCCCAGAAGGCCTTGGTGTTGTCCTTGCTGTACTCGGCGGCCACCAGCTTGATGCTCTTGACCTTCTCACCGCTGCCGCCGCTGGCACCACCGCCAGCGGTTCCGGCTCCGCTGCCTCCGCCACAGCCGGTCATGGCGACGGCTGCTGCGGCCAGCCCTGCGGTGAAAGCACGACGAGAGATGTTCATCACGATTCTCCTCAGATCGTTCGGACGCCCCGTTGCGTCACCGAACCAGACGAGCATACACATGCTCCCGGGCAGGGTCGCGCCGGCACATGCCCTAGTCAACAAGTGATCACCGGCAATGAGCGGTGGGTGAACACTTTCTCGCGTTGGAAATCGCTGGAGCGCTTCCAGAGCACCGGTCTAGCATCGTGGCAATGGACGTGAGGAGGCCGAGGTGTTGACGGCGATCATGACCAGCGAGGGCCAGTTCCAGCCGCTGGCCTGCTGGTTTCCTGCATGTCGTTGCGGGTGGTCGTCGGTTTCGCTGCCCGGTTCTCCGTTCACCAATTAGTCCGATAAGCAACATTATGAAAATATGGCGTGGGATTCGGCGGGACTTCGCTGCCCCGCCGCTGTCAGGCCTTGGGTTCGCGCACCCACTCGCGGGCCACGGCAACCGAACCGATGGCCGTGCCGTCGTCGTCGTTGATCACCGCGAAGGTCATCTCGACGAAGACGTTCGACCCGTCGGGCTTGAGTGCCTTGGTTCGGCGGGCTTTGCCGTCGGATGCCAGGTGACCGGATTCCATTGCTGCGCCGAAGCCCTTGTCGTGGGCCGTCCGCAGTCGCTCCGGGATCATGAAGTCCAGGCTCTGGCCCATCACGTCGTCAGCTCGATGGCCGAACAGCTTCTCGCTGTGCTCATTCCAGCCACGGACCAGTCCGTCCCGGTCGATCACGATGATCGCGTCGCCGGCCTGATGGAGTGCCCGCAGCAGTATGTCGTCGCTCATGATCGTCATTTTGCCTGCTTGTGGCCGGAATTTTGCCCATCGTCAAGTATTGGATGGCCGCTAGAGTTCTGGCATGGGCTCACAACCGGACTCCACCGAACTGGTCACCATGGTTCTGGCCGCCGGCAATCCGGACGACGCCCCGGCCAAGGCGGCCTACCTGAAGGCCATCCCCGGTGGCTATGCCGAGGGCGACGTCGTAATCGGGGTGCGGGTTCCCCAACTGCGCCAGATCGCCAAGGCCTGGTTGCGGGAGTCACCCCGCTCCCCCAGCCTCACGGTGATCGAGGCACTGCTGTTCCATGAGGTGCACGAAGTGCGCTTGTTGGCCGCGATCCTGCTCTCCGACCTGTGCAAGGCCAAGCGCACCAGCCCAGCGGTCAGGCAACGCTGTGTTGACCTGGTGCTCGCTCACGCCGAATGCCTGGACAACTGGGATCTGGTGGACACCGTCGCCCCCTACGTGACCGGGCCGTGGCTGGCATCGCTCTCCCCCGGCCAGCAACGTGCCCAGCTGCTCCCCCTGATCCGTGACCCGCTGCTCTGGCGACGTCGGATTGCCATGGTCTCCATGCTGGCCGTGATCAGGGCCGGGGACGTCGATCTGCCCTTGTGGGTGGCGGAACAACTGCTCGACGACGAGCATGACCTGATCCACAAGGCCGTCGGCTGGATGCTGCGGGAAGTCGGAGCTGTCGACCGGGCGGCGCTGGACGTCTTCCTCAACCGGCACGCCGCCACCATGCCGCGCACGGCGCTGCGCTACGCGCTGGAGAAGCACGACCCGGCAGATCGAGCCCGTTTCATGCGCGGTGGGCCTTCCGCGTCACGGTAGCGTTGGTGGGGTGAGCGGATACTTCTCCATGGGAAACGACCTGCGCGACCACTGGTTCAAGATCGGGCGGGTCGAGGTGGGCAGCACCCTGCTGGTCGTCGGGGCTGTCGTGCTGTCCTGGATCGCCTCGGTGATCGCCCCCAACCTGCCCGCGCTGCTCTACTTCACCAGCGGGCACCTGCTGGCCGGAGAGGTCTGGCGTGCCCTCACCTGGCCGCTCGCCGAGAGCATCAGCCTGTGGGGCGTGCTGTCGTTGTTCTTCTTCTGGATCTTCGGCACCGAACTGGAACAGCAGCTGGGCAAGAACAAGATGGCGCAGCTGCTGGTGGGCATCTGGGCCAGCCTCACCCTGTCCTCGGCCGTGCTGGGGCTGCTGCTGAGCCAGTGGGCCGGCCTGATGGGCATCGGCCTGGTGCAGTTCGTCGTCCTGCTGCTGTGGATTGCCGAGAACCCGCACCGCCCCTTCTTCTTCAGCATCCCCGCATGGATCATCGGGGCAGTGCTCGTTGCCGTCCAGGCCCTGCAGCTGCTGGCCGCACGCAACCTGGTCGCCCTGCTGTCGATGCTGCTGGCCTTCGCACTCGTCGCCATCTTCGCCCGACGCCTCGGCCTGCTGCGTGACTTCGCCTGGATCCCGGGCCGGGAGGCCGCACCCAAGCCGGGCAAGCCCACCAAGGCCGCCCGTGAACAGGCCAAGCGGCAGGCCGCCCGGGCCAAGGACGACGACCGGCTCAACGAGCTGCTCGACCAGATCAGCGCCAAGGGAATGGACTCGCTGAGCGCCTCCCAACGTCGCGAACTGATGAAGCTGCGCAACCGGCGCTGAGCACTCGGTCGGCTCTCTGCGAAAGTGCACGATCCTTGGGCGGCTACCACTAGATTGTCTGCGTGAGCAATCCCGAATCCAAGAGCCCGCGCCCCGAGAAGTCCGGCAGCAAGGCAGACAAGACGAAGTCGAAGACTCCGGCCGAGGCGCCCGCGCTGGACCCCGAGGAGGTCACCGCGGATGGCGTGCCCCTGGAGGACATCCTTCCCGAGATCAGCTTCGAGCAGCAGCGCTTCGCGGCCCGCCCGCACCTGGTGCGCCCTCGCGCCAGCCGGCATCGCGCCGGCAAGCAGTCCAGCCCGCTGACGCCCCCCTTCGAGGCCGACGGCCGCAACCGTGCCTACGTCGACTGGCTGGAGAGCCAGTCGATGCTGCACGATGCCACCGTCGTCGCCCGGCAGCTGGCCGGTGAACACAAGATGTGGCAGAACCCCTTTGCGCACCCCGACCCGCGCGCGGCCCTGCAGACCGCGTCGGTCTGGTTCACCGCCTACCCGCTGAGCATGATCAACGAGAACGGGCAGTCCTTCCTGGGCGCGCTGGGCTCCGAACAGCTCTGGGAGGCCTTCTCCACGGTGGGCATCGACGCCGTCCACACCGGCCCGGTGAAGCTGGCCGGTGGCCTTTCCGGCTGGCAGCCCACCCCCAGCATCGACGGCCATTTCGACCGGATCAGCATGGCGATGGACCCGGTCTTCGGCACCGAGGCGGAGTTCCGCACGATGTGCGAGAACGCGTCGCGCCACGGCGGCACCATCATCGACGACATCATCCCCGGTCACACCGGCAAGGGCGCCGACTTCCGGCTGGCGGAGCTCAACTACCACGACTACCCCGGCATCTACCACATGATCGACATCCCCGAGGAGGCCTGGCACCTGCTGCCCGACGTCCCCCCGGGTCGCGACGCCGTCAACCTCACTCCCGAGGCCGAACGGGCGCTGGCCGAGGCCGGCTACATCATCGGTGAGCTGCAGCGAGTGATCTTCTACGAGCCCGGCGTGAAGGAGACCAACTGGTCCTGCACCCCGGAGATCTACGACTACCAGGGCACCAAGCGTCGCTGGGTCTACCTGCACTACTTCAAGGAGGGCCAGCCCTCCATCAACTGGCTCGATCCGACCTTCGCCGGCATGCGGCTGGTGATGGGCGACGCGCTGCACTCTCTGCTGGACCTGGGTTCCGGCGGTCTGCGACTGGACGCCAACGGCTTCCTGGGCGTGGAGAAGACCGTCGACGCCACCCCGGCCTGGTCAGAGGGGCACCCGCTGAGCCAGGCCGCCAACCAGCTGATCGGCTCGATGGTGCGCAAGGTGGGCGGCTTCACCTTCCAGGAGCTCAACCTGGGCATGGACGACATCAAGAACACCGGCAGCGTCGGCCCGGACCTGAGCTACGACTTCGTCACCCGCCCGGCCTACCAGTACGCCATGGCCACCGGCGACACCGAGTTCCTGCGCCTCGCGCTGCGGGAGGCCGCCGCCATCGGCATCGACCAGGCCTCGCTGGTGCACGCCCTGCAGAACCACGACGAGCTCACCTATGAGCTGGTGCACTTTGCCAACAACCATCGCGACGACATCTACCACCTGGCCGGTCGCGACTGGACCGGGGCGGAGATGAGCGAGCACATCCGCGAGACCATGCGGCAGAAGCTCACCGGCGAGGCCGGGCCGTACAACTCGGTCTTCACCCAGAACGGCATCGCCTGCACCACCGCGTCGGTGATCGCGGCGAGCCTGGGGATCACCGACCTGGACGAGATCACCGAGGCCGACGTCAAGCGGATCACCAATGCCCACCTGCTGCTGTGCATGTACAACGCCTGGCAGCCGGGCGTCTTCGCCCTGTCCGGATGGGACCTGGTGGGAGCACTCCCCCTGCCCCGCGAGCAGGTGAGCAAGCTGATCGAATCCGGCGATACCCGCTGGATCGAACGCGGTGCCTACGACCTGCTGGGCTCCAACCCCGACGCCAAGGGATCCGCCTCGGGCATGCCCAAGGCGACGGCGCTCTACGGCCCGCTGCCCGAGCAGTTGGCCAGCACCAACTCCTTCGCGTCGCGACTGGCCCAGGTCCTCAAGGTGCGCAAGCGCAACGGGATCGCCTCCGGCGAGCTGCTCGACATTCCCGAGGTGGCGAACAAGGCACTGCTGGTGCTGGTCAACAAGCTGGAGATCGGCGCGGTGCAGATCACCGCCCTGAACTTCGGGCCGGAGAAGATCGTCGCGCGGGTGCAGTCCGATCACATCCCGGCCGGACGGGTCTTCGACCTGTCCACTCGTCGCAAGGTGGACAATGTGGACGACCTGGGCGGCTTCAGCGTCACGCTGCCGCCCTTCGGCGGCCTGGCGATGATCGTGCGCGAACCCACCACGCCGACGGCCTGAACAGCCCAGCCGACGGCCTGGACAGCCCAGCCGACGGCCTGGACAGCCCAGCCGACGGGGTCAGCCCTCGTCGCGCCGGATCTGGCCGGGGTCAAGGTCGTCGCGCCACCCCCGCCAGACCGGGTGGCGCAGCCGGCCCGATGCCGTCCACATCCCATAGGAGACCTCACCGCAGAGCTCCGGGCGCACCCACGTGGTTGCCCGGAGCTCCGCCGGTTTCAGGCCGACCACGCCCGGATTGCTGGCAAGCTGTCGGGGCGCGAGGCGGGTCATCGCCTCGTCGAGCGCCGCGGCGGTGAAACCGCTGCCCGCCGCGCCGACGCAGACCAGTTGGCCGTCGTCGTCGGGCACCGCCAGCAGCAGTGAACCCAGGCTGCCCGAACGGTTGCCACTCCCCCGGCTCCAGCCGACCACCACGACGTCCTGGGTGTAGAAGTTCTTGATCTTGAGCCAGACCTCGCTGCGTCGGCCCGGATGGTAGGCGCTGGTGGTGCGCTTGGCGATCAGCCCCTCCAGCCTGAGCTGAGCGCTCGCACCCAGCGCGACCTCCAGGTCATCGCCGAAGGTGGACGGCAGGTGGACGTGCCCGGTGCCGGCCCCGACCAGGCTTTCCAGCAGATCGCGACGCTGCAGGTAGGGCACCTGCAGCAGGTCATGGCCATCCAGGTGCAGCAGGTCGAACAGCATGTAGTGAGCGGCCCGGGCGCCCGGCTGGCCGTGGTTCTGCAGGGCCTCGAAGTCGGAGCGGCCATCATCGGTGAGGGCGACGATCTCCCCATCCAGCACGGCTCGGTGGCCGCTCAGCAGATCGTCCAGTTCGCGCAGCTCGGGGTAGCTGACCGCCAGTTCCAGCCCACCGCGGCTGCGCAACCGAACACCGGTTGGATCGCAGTGGGCCAGGGCGCGGTAGCCGTCCCACTTCACCTCGTAGTGGTAGTCGGTTGGCCGCGCCGAGACAGCGTCGACGCTGCCCAGGGTGGCCAGCATCGGCTCCCATTCGGGAACAGAACCGGCCGCCAGGCTCACGTCGCGCCCATCCCGGTGAGCAGCATGATGGCCAGCACGGGGGTGCAGGCGGCCAGGGCGATCGCCCAGACTCCCCTGCCGAAGCCGAGGGGGCGACGGGCGAAGTGGATGCCGGCGGCCAGCCCGATGATGGCCAGCAGTGCGGCCACGATGTAGATGCCGCCGCCGATCTGCATCCACTGCAGGGCCGACTGGGCGGCCGGGGTGTCGGGGATCTGGTCCATGGCCGGTGTCGGCCCGGGGATCTTGGCCAGATCCAGGTAACCCTTGAACAGCACGCCGGAGGCCAGCGTCGTCGTGATCACGGCGAAGGCGGAGACCACCACCGCCCAGGTACCCTCGGGAGCGTCAGCGGCGGGAGCGGCAGGCGAAGACATGACGGACAGGTTACCCCCGTCGGCCGCCGGTCAGCGCCAGCGTCCCGAGCACGCCCACCAGCAGTCCGGAGACGAAGGCCGGCATCATGTACCGGATCCGCCAACGGACCACATGGAAGCCCTGCATGGCAAGCCAGAGCAGGACGAGTGCCAGGACGAGGCCGACCAGGCCGGCGAGGGTGGATGACTTCACGCTGTCAAGGATGTCAGATGGCGCCGTAGCGGCGCAGCAACGGCCCGACGATGGTCTTGTCCAGCTTCTTCACCAGCGGCTTGGGGACGGGCAGCGGCTTGCCGTCGCGCATCTTGATGGTGGCATCCAGCAGGCAGCGCACGTCATAGACCGATCCCCACACCTCCGGCACTCCCCGGTCGACGTCGAGCAGCCGGTACACGGCCTCCATTCCGGTCCGCACCGAGTACTCGGTGGTGAAGATGGTGTCGCGCACCGTCTCCGCGAACTGGCCCAGGAAGGCGAAGTTCACGCAGCCCTCGGGAACTACATCCGGCCGGTCCCCCGCGGTGCGCGGCAGGAAGAAGCTGGTGATGAAGGGCATCATGCACGGCAGGCAGACGGCCGAGGTGGCCGCCAGGTCGGCAATCTGGTCCGTGGGCACGCCCAAGTGGTACAGCCACTCCTGGGTGATCTCTTCGCCCGTGCACTCCCGCATCGGCTTGGTGACGTAGTCACCGGGACGATCGGTGAACAGGGCGTAGATCCAGATCACCAGCTTGTCGTCGGGCTGGCTCTTGAAGTGCGGCTGGCGATTGATGGTCCAGCTCAGCAGCCACGACGAGTCCTTGGCGGTCACGATGCCGCCTGTCACCACCCGGCCACTGTGCGGGTCGCGCTGGCAGATCTTCTCCAGATAGGGCGTGATGCGCTCGTCCAGGGTGGTCAGCGACGCCGATTCCCAGTTGGACAGCTCCGGGGTGGAACAGAACTTGTCCGGCCGGCCGAAGGACGGATCTTGCCGGGCGATGTTGCGCCACAGGCTCCAGATGCCACCCTGCTTGATCTCGGCGTCGAAGGCGGGGGCGGTGTGCTGGTCACCCCACACCGAGTTCTCCACGCAGGAGCCGTTGGTGACGAAGACCAGCTGGTTGGCGTCGATGTCCACTCCCCCGGCTTGGCCGTCGCGGATCCATTCGATCCGACGGGCCACCTTGCGCTGCGCGGTGATGTCGAAGACCACATTGGTGACCCGGGTGTTGTACTGGAAGACCACGCCCTGCTGTTGCAGCCAGGTCACCATCGGCAGGATCAGCGACTCGTACTGGTTGTACTTGGTGAATTTCAGGGCGCTGAAGTCCGGCAGCCCGCCGATGTGGTGGATGAAGCGCTGGAAGTAGAGCTTCATCTCCAGCGCCGAGTGCCAGTCCTCGAAGGCGAACATGGTGCGCCAGTAGAGCCAGAAGTTGGACTCGAAGAAGCTGGGATGCAGGATGTCGGTGATCTTCTTGTCCTGCAGGTGCTCGTTCCTGGTGAAGAAGAGCTTCATGATGCTGGCCATCGCCTTGTTGCTCAGCGTGAACCTGCCGTCGGTGTGGGCATCCTGCCCGCGGTCCACGGTGGCGCGCATCAGCGAGTAGTTGGGGTCGTCCTTGTTCAGCCAGTAGAACTCGTCCAGCACGCTGGCGCCGGGGGTCTCCAGCGACGGGATGGAGCGGAACAGGTCCCACAGGCACTCGAAGTGGTTCTCCATCTCCCGGCCTCCGCGGATCAGGAAGCCCTTCGACGGGTCCTCGATCCCGTCGCAGGCTCCGCCGGCAATCGGCATGGCCTCCAGAATGGTGATCTTGTGCGGGTCCAGCTGGCCGTCGCGCACCAGGAAGACGGCCGCGGCCAGCGACGCCAGGCCAGCGCCCACGATCCAGGCGGACTTGTCATCCACGCCCTCCGGCTTGCGCGGCCGGGCGAATGCCTCGTAATTGCCATTGCTGTAGTACATGGTGTGCCTCCATTGGCTGTCCGATGAATTGAGACTAGTCGGTGCAGGAAGCGGGCTCGTCGGCGGGAGGCCCTCAAGGCATCGCGGGTGGTGCCGCCCCGCCAGGTTGACCCCTAGCGGCGGGGCCGGCTGGTGGCACTGGCCGACACCCCGGCCACCACGCTGCTCACGGAGGGAAGCGAGCGCAACCTGGCCACGCCCACCCAGATCTCCGGGATCATCCCGGGGCGAACACCCCGCCAGGGTGCGGCCCGGCTTGGCCGGATGGGCCACACTGGAGCGGTGAGTCTGATGATCGATGCCCCCGGTGATGCCGAGCGCCGGGCGGATCTCAAGAAGATGCGCCTGCTGGCCACCAGCCTGTTGGTGCTGGCCGCCGTGCTCTACCTGCTGACCCTGCGCGACGCCCGGGTCGGCTGGATCGGCTGGGTCAATGCCGGCAGCGAGGCCGCCATGGTGGGCGCGCTGGCCGACTGGTTTGCCGTCACCGCGATCTTCCGGCACCCGATGGGCATCCCCGTCCCGCATACCGCACTGGTGAAGAAGCGCAAGAACGAACTGGGCCGTAGCCTGCAGCAGTTCGTCACCAATAACTTCCTGACCGCCGACATCTTCCGGGAGCGGGTCCGCGACGCACAGGTGGCGCAACGGATCGCCGACTGGCTGCAACGCCCCGAGAACCGGCGTCGGGCGCTGGCCCAACTGGTCCGCGGCCTGCGGGAACTTCTCAACCGGGTGCGCGACGAGGACGTCGAGGGGATGCTCACCGACACCGTGCTCCCCCGCCTGCGCCAGCAGCAGATGAGCCCCCTGGCCGGCAACCTGCTGGCCGACGTGGTCAAGGATGGCTCCCACCAGCAGGTGGTCGACGTGCTGGCCAAGGAATTGCATGCCTGGCTGGAGCGCAACCCCGATGCGGCTCGGCACGTGATCGGTGAACGCGCGCCCAGTTGGAGCCCGCGCTGGATCGACAAGCAGGTCTCCGGCTTCGGCTACCAGCAGGCGCTGGAATGGTCCATGGCGGTGCGGATGCAGCCCAACCACCCCTTCCGCAAGGCCGTCGACACCTACCTGGCCAAGCTGGCCGAGGACCTGCGCCACGACCCGGCGATCATGGCGAAGGCCGAGCACCTCAAGGAACGGCTGCTGGACAACCCGTCGGTGGGCCCGGCCGTGGTGGAGCTGTGGGGCAGCGTACGCGACTCCATCGCGACCGCGCTGGACGACGACGACTCGACCCTGTGGCGCCGCGCCGACCAGTGGCTGGCCGACGCCGCCACCCACCTGGCCGGAGATCAGGCGATGCGTGACCGGCTGGATGACCGGGTGGTGGACATCGTCGGCTTCCTGGTGGACACCTACGGAGAGGAACTCGCCACCGTCATCTCCGTCACCGTCGACCGCTGGGATGCCGACGAGGCCTCGGAGCGGATCGAACTGTTCGTCGGGCGTGACCTGCAGTTCATCCGGATCAACGGCACGGTGGTGGGTTGCCTGGCCGGTCTGGTGATCCACGCCGTCAGCCAACTGGTCTGAGAATGCCCAAGCGGCCGCGACCCCGGGCTGGGGTCGCGGCCGCTTGTGCTTGCAGCCTTCGGGGCTGCGGCTCGCGCCCGTCGGCAGGCCGATGATCGGCCACGCTCACTTGGGCAGCAGCCAGTCGTTCGGGGAGAACAGTTCGAAGTGCACCGAATCCTCGGCGACGCCCTTGGCCAGCAGCTGGGCGCGCACCGCCTGCAGGAAGCCGTTGGAGCCGCACAGGTAGTAGCTGGCGCCCTCCGGGAGCTCAACAGCGTCCAAGTTCATCAGTCCGGCGGTGGCCAACTCGTGCTCGCCCTGCTCGAACCACAGCTTGAGCTGGCCATTCGGCAGCTGCTCGACGGCCTCGGTCAGCTCGTCCACCAGGGCCGCGCCGGCGGCGTCCTGGTCGGCGTGCAGCACCAGGACGGTGCGCTCGGACTTCTCCTCGGCCAGGGCGCGGGCCATGCCCAGGATCGGGGTGGCGCCGATCCCGGCGCTGACCAGCACCACGGGGGCGTCGCTGGCCTGGTCCAGCACCAGGTCACCGGTGGGCAGGGTGACCTCCAGCTCGTCGCCCTCCTTCAGGCCGTCGATGATGGAGCTGGAGACCTCGCCATCGGGCGCGCCATTGCCGGCCACCTTCTTGACGGTGAACTGCCAGCGACCCTCGGTGGGGGCATTGCACAGGCTGTACTGGCGCAGCTGGCCGGCGCCGTCGGCCATGGTCCGACGCACGGAGATGTACTGGCCGGGCAGGAAGCTGCGCAGCGCCGGTTCGCCGTCGCGGGCCACCAGCTCGAAGGTGGCGACGCCGTCGCCCTGCTCGATCCGGCGGGTGACGGTGGCAGTGAGGAAGACCTTGCCGGGCTCGACGCCGACAGCCCGGTAACCCTCATGCTCGAAGCGGATCAGGCAGCGGGCCATGATCCAGTAGACCTCGTCCCAGGCCTCGGCTACCGGGGCGGTGACCACGTCGGCGCCGAGCACCTCGACGATGGCGGCGAAGAGGTTGTCGTGGACGATCTGGTACTGGTCCTCGGTGATGCCCAGGCTGATGTGCTTGTGACCGATACGGCTCAGCAGATCGTCGGGGCTGGGAGCCTCGGGGTCCACCAGGATGGCGGCAAAGGTGGCGACGGAGGCGGCAAGGGCCTTCTGCTGGGCTCCTTGGGCCTGGTTGCCGCGGTTGAAGGTGTCGCGCAACAGGTCAGGGTGGGCGGCGAACATCCGTCGGTAGAAGTTGGGCGCGATCTCATCGATCTTGGAGCCCACCAGAGGCAGGGTGGCGCGGATGGTGTCGGCATGCTCGTCGGTGAGCTGCTCGGGAGTGAAGATCATGGTTTCCTCGTTCCGCGGGGATAGGGACGCGTGACCCGCACAGCGAATCTAGCATTTGAACTGGAATATCCCGTGACAAAAGGGCTGATGCCTCACGGTGACGCGAACGTGGCCGTTCGGACAACTCTCGGTGCAGGACCACTCCTCGGCGATCATGACTTGACCCCGATCCCTAGGATCGAGAGGCAGATGTCGACCCACCTGAAGGAATGTTCATGCTCAAGATCATCGGGGACTTCCGCGAGTACATCGACCGGCTGCGCGGCGAGGGCTACTCCGTCCTGCCCGACACTGCCGGCAGCGATCCCGACCTGATCGACCCGGGCGGCTCCGCCGTCGAGACCTGGCGCGATGACTACCCCTACGAAGAGCGGATGGACCGCGAGGAGTACGAGCAGGAGAAGTACGCCCTGCAGGTGGAGCTG
The DNA here is from genome assembly GCF_038433135.1 of Luteococcus sp. H91. Taxonomy (NCBI): domain Bacteria; kingdom Bacillati; phylum Actinomycetota; class Actinomycetes; order Propionibacteriales; family Propionibacteriaceae; genus Luteococcus; species Luteococcus sp. H91. The sequence goes on from NZ_JBCDMV010000008.1 coordinate 17,800, forward strand.
TTGAAGTTCCAGTACTGGACGCAGGAGACCGGCGCCCGGCACATCATCCTGTTCGAGGGGCGCGACGCCGCGGGCAAGGGCGGCACCATCAAGCGTTTCGAGGAGCACCTCAACCCGCGGCACCTGCACACCGTCGCGCTGAACAAGCCGACCACCACCGAGCAGGGCCAGTGGTACTTCCAGCGCTATGTGCAGCACTTCCCCACCGCCGGCGACATCACGCTGTTTGACCGCTCCTGGTACAACCGGGCCGGGGTCGAGCGGGTGATGGACTTCTGCACCGAGGCCGAGTACCAGCAGTTTCTGCGCCAGACTCCCCTGCTGGAGACCATGATCACCGACTCCGGCACTTCGCTCACCAAGTTCTGGTTCTCCGTCACCCAGGGCGAGCAGCGCACCCGCTTCGCGATCCGCCAGCTGGATCCGGTGCGGCAGTGGAAGCTCTCCCCGATGGACATCGAGAGCCTGGACAAGTGGGACGAGTACGGTGCCGCCAAGGACGCCATGTTCGCCGCGACGGACACCGACACAGCGCCCTGGTGGAGCATCAAGAGCAATGACAAGAAGCGCGCCCGGATCAATGCGATGCGCTTCTTCCTGAACCAGTTCGACTACGAGGGCAAGGACACCTCCGTCGTGCACGAAGCGGATCCCCTGATCGTCACCCGCGGCAAGGAGACCTTGGGCTGAGCCCGGTCAATAGGGAGGGCGTCCGAGGCCGGATCAGGGCATCGCCGAGAGGAAGATGAAGGCGGCGGCGATCACCAGGTGCAGGCCGCCGTGCAGTCGCACCACCCGGCCCCGCATCACGGTGAGGATGCTGACCACCGCGGTCAGCGCCAGCAGCACCATGTGCAGGGAGCTCAGACCAAGGGTGAGCTCCAGCCCGCCGAAGACCGACAGCACGGCGAGCACCGGGATGGTCAGCCCCACGCTGGCCATAGCGGAGCCGTAGGCCAGGTTGAGGCTGATCTGCAGCCGCCCACTGCGGGCATTGCGCACGGCCGCCAGCGTCTCGGGCGCCAGCACCACCAGGCAGATCACGACACCGACGAAGGCATGCGGCAGCCCCACGGACGCCACCCCCTTCTCCAGTGCCGGGGAGATCAACTTCGCCAGGCCCACGACGCTGACCAGTGCAGCCAACAACAGCCCCAGACTGGCCAGCGCGGCGCGGCTGCTCGGCGGAGTGTGGTGTTCCTCGTCGGGAATGTTGTCCCCATTGCGATCCACCGGCAGGAAGAAGTCGCGGTGCTTGACGGTCTGGGTGACAACGAACAGGCCGTAGGCGATCAGGGAGAAGAAGCCAGCAAAGGCCAGCTGGGGTTCGGTGAAGACCGGGCCGGGCTCGGAGGTGGTCACCGACGGCAGCACCAGGCAGAGCACGGTCACCGTCAGCACGGTTGCCAGCGCTCCCCCGGCACCTTCCGGGTTGAACCAGGCCGAGCCGGCCTTGCCGGTGCGCTTGCGATTGGCGTCGACGCCACCCATGATTGCCAGCCCGACGATCAGGTTGCAGGTGATCATCACGGCGGCAAAGACCGTGTCCCGGGCCAGCGTCGGCGCGCCCCCGCCAGCCATCAGCATCACGATCAGTCCCACCTCGATCACGGTCACCGCGACGGCCAGCAACAGTGATCCGAAGGGTTCACCGATCTTCTCGGCAATCAACTCGGCGTGGTGGACGGCGGCCAGGATGGCGCCAACCAGCGCCACCACCAACAGGGCATCCAGGGCGAGCCCGGGTTTGGAGCCCCAGGTGGCCAGCATCAGGGTCAGGGCCAGCAGCGGTGCGCTGTTGTGCCAGTCCAGCAGCGGGCGGATGGGGGCGGGCAGGGTCAATTGCACAGGGCTACTCCAGACTTTTCGCTGATGTCCCATGGGCGCCCGAGGCGCCACCAGGAGGTGTGTCTAGGCACGGCACCCAGACGAGACCAAGGGGGTCGTTCGTCGTGAGGACGAGAATTGAGCGGGAGCCGGGCCCGGCCACTCGTGATGAATTCTATCAGACGGTCTGTGAATTGGATGACAACGACAACGGGCCGGGCGGTGAAAGACTGGTCACATGGACACCTTGGCCACCATCCTGCGCGAAGCTGAAAACATCGTCTTCTTCGGCGGGGCGGGGATCTCCACCGAGAGCGGGATCCCGGACTTCCGCTCATCGGCCGGGCTGTATGCGCAGGCCACCCCCGACGCACCCCGCCCGGAATACCTGCTGAGCCATGACTGCCTGGTGCAGGACCCGGAGGCCTTTTTCGACTTCCACCGGACCGCCCTGCTGCACCCGGGCGCGGAACCCAACCGGGCACATCTGGCGCTGGCCCGGTTGGAGGAGGCGGGCAAGCTCAGCGCGGTGATCACCCAGAACATAGACGGGCTGCACCAGGCCGCTGGTTCGCGTCGGGTGCTGGAGATCCACGGTTCAGCGCAGCGCAACAGCTGCGTCGGCTGCGGTGCCCGGCAGGACATGATGTGGATGCTGGGCACCACCGGCGTGCCGAATTGCCCCGACTGTGGAGAAATGGTGCGCCCGGACGTGGTGCTCTACGGCGAGGTCCTGGACAACAACCTGATGGACGAGGCGATCGAGGCGATCATGGGCTGCGACGTCCTGCTGGTCGGCGGTACCTCGCTGAATGTGTACCCCGCAGCGGGGCTGGTGCGCTTCTTCCGCGGCAAGCACCTGGTGCTGGTCAACCGCGACGCCACCCCCTTCGACGGGGTGGCGTCGCTGGTCGTGCACGATTCGCTGGGCCAGGTGCTGGGCGTCGCCGTCGATCAGGCGCTTACCTGATCGCCTACAAGCCCCACTGCTTGGCCAGTTGCTTGGCCTGCTTGCCGGCGGCCCGGCCACCCCACCAGCCCTGTGCCTCGGAGAGCTGCTGCAGTGTCGCGACGAGTTCGCGGCCCAGAGCCTGCGGCTCGGCGTGGGCCCGGGGCTCGAGCGCAGCAACCAGGGCCTCGTGGCTGGCGATGATCCGCTCCTTGTTGCCGGAGGCGACAGCATCCCGCGCCGCATCGCGCAGGCCCTCCAGCGGGTCGATCGCCTGCTGCGCGGCGGCACGCTCCGCTTCCTCCCGGGCCAGCCGCTCGGCCTCCTGACGGGCTGCCTGCTCAGCGGCAGCGAACTCGGCCGCCTCGCGTTCCAAGCGTTCCCGCTCGACTCGCTCGGCCTGGGCGCGTTCGGCGGCTGCCCGCTGCTCTCGTTCCTGCTCGGCTGCCACGCGCTCCGCCTCCAGCCGGGCATTCCCCCGCTCCCGCGCCTCGCGTTCCTGACGCTCCCGCTCGGCCTGCTCGGCCCGCTCCGCAGCTTCGCGTTCGACCTGTTCGGTGGCCAGCAGTTCCTGTGCGGCACGCTCTTGCACGAGACGCTCCCGCTCCAGACGAGCACTCTCCTGCTGCTGGGCTTCCCGTCGCAGCCGCTCGGCCTGCTCCGCCGCCTCGCGATCCTGACGCTCTCGTTCGGCCCGCTCGCCAGCCAGCCGCTCCTGTTCCGCCTGCTCAGCGGCCGCCCGCTCGGCCTCGGCGCGCTCGGCCTCCTCGGCGGCCCGACGTTCGGCCTCCTGGCGCTCGAACTGGGCGCGAGCCGCAGCGCGTCGCTCGGCTTGCTCGCGTTCCCGCTCGGCTCGCTGGGCAGACTCGCGCAGCTCGGCCACGGCACGCTCCCGGGCCTCCTGCTCGCGCACCTCGTCGATCCGGCGCATGGCCTCCTCGTCGCTGACCTGATGCTCGGCCAGCTGACGCGCGGTACCGGGGAGCAGCGTCGCGCGGGCGTCGGGCACCTCCCAGTGCGGCGTCGGCTGCTGACTGGTCAGGACGGCTCCCCTGGCCCGGGCGTGCAGATAGGTCAGCGGATCGGCCTGGGAATGGTGCGCCTGATCGGCCTGGCCGGATCGCAGCTCGGCCAGGATCTGGTCCGCCTCCGCCCGGGAGGCAGCCGACGCCGCATCGCCCGCCGCCTCCTGCACCTGGGCACGCACCAGCAGGGCGAGCCCCTTGGCCGCCGGGGCCACGGTGATGCTCCGGTGCGCCTGCATCCGGTTGAAGACCTGGTCCAGCAATCGCCCGGCCTGTTCGCCGCGTCCGGCGGCCAGCTCGGCGCGGGCCAGGGCAGGTGCCACCAACAGTTGCGTCGGCAGATGCGCGCCCACCGGCTTCTCGCTCTTGTACAGGGCCTGCAGCGCCTGGGTGGCGTCCTCGCCGGCTCGCAGCGCCTCGGAGGCCCGTCCGGCGTCGGTCAACGTCCAGACCTGGTCGGCCCGGGCCAGGGCGAGCTCCACCCGTCCCGGTTCACCGCGGCGTCCGGCGGTGCGGTGCAGCAGGGTGGCCAGCTCGTCGCGCACCTGCAGGGCCTCGTCCACCCGCCCGGCCGTCGCCAGCCGGTCGGCCAGGTCACGCATCAGGCCGCTGGCCGGGGAGACCAGGCGTTCCAGATGCGGCTTGGCCATCCGCGGGAACTGCGCCAGATCCGCCGCGGTCCAGCCCTTCCAGAGCTGCACGGCTTCCCGCAGCAGGTCAATCGACTGATCGGTGAGCCCGACGGCGAAGCGGGCATCCGCGCAGTTCCGCAGGGCATCCAGCAGCACCGGGGTCTCGTCGGCAACCAGGTTGGCCTCGCGCGCCCGATTGAGGGTGGCGTCAGCCTGGGCATTGGCCTGGGCCAGATCGCCCCGGATCAGGGCGCCCCGGGCGGTGGCCAGCAACGCCCAGACGGCGGTACGGGCGAGCAATTCATCGGCCAGTCCATCGCGGGTGAGCTGATCCTTCCAGCCGAAGGCGGCGCCGATGGTGTTGGCGGCCGGCTCGGGCAGGTTCATTCCCAACTGGAGCGTGGCGACGTGGGTGAGGGCGGTGAAATAGCGCCCGGCATCCACCAGCGGCGTATAGGGGCCGATCGGCCCGCGGGAAGCCACCAGCTTGTGGGCGGCAGCGACCGCCTCCGTCGCCTCCGGGGCGGCCTCGCCCCACGCCCGGGAGAGCAGTCGCAAGCCGGTGGCTTCGTTCAGGGCGTCGACGAATTCCTCGGTGCGCGTCGGATCGCTGGAAACCCAACCCCGCAACTGCTTCACCTTCGAGATGCTCTGCTTGAGCTGCTTGGCGTGGTCATCGCGGGGCTGGTTGTCTGCCATGCGCCCCATTCTGTCAGCTCTTGGGCGCCCACCTGCGTGGTGTCCCCGGCAGGCCGGCACTCCCCGCCCCACACGGTGCACGTCGGACTGCCTCGGGCAGCTGCTGCAACACGTGCCCAGGGCACTGCGACGTGCACCGTCCCCTCACGACGGCTCCAGGAGTGTCGGGGTCAGTGGTCAGCGTCCTGGCGGGGCGATGCCGAGGCACAAGCCGGTGGGCGCGCCCTGCATCGTCCGCGGACAAGGCGAAGTGGGCACGGCCCGCGCGGGCGTGATTGGCTTGGCGCATGCATCTTGGCATTGACTTTGGCACCACCCGCACCGTCGTCGCCCTCGCGGATCGCGGCAACTACCCCGTGATCGACTTCCTGGACGTCGACGGGGACTTCCACGACCACTTCCCCACCGTGAGCGCGCTGGTGGACGGCAGGATGGTGCACGGCTTCGCCGCCCAGGCGGCCGCCCGCGACGATGCCCCGCTGATCCGCTCGGTCAAGCGGCATCTGGCCGCCCCCGACCTGACGTTGGAATCGAGCATCGAGGTGGCCGGTCAGCGAATGGTGCTGCTGGATCTGGTCGCCGGCTTTCTTGGTGCCCTGCGCGAGGCGCTGCTGGGCGCGTCGACGCTGGGTGAGGACGAGCTCTCCGATCCGGTGGTGATCGGCGTCCCCGCCCATGCCCACACGGCGCAGCGGCTGCTCACGTTGGAGGCCTTCCGCCGGGCCGGCTTCACCGTCGCCGCCATGGTCAACGAACCCAGCGCGGCCGGCTTCGAGTACACCCATCGCCAGCGTCGCACCGTCACGTCCCGGCGCAACCGGGTGCTGGTCTATGACCTGGGCGGCGGCACCTTTGATGCGTCGTTGGTGAGCGTGGAGAACGCCGACCATGAGGTGCTGGGCTCGGTTGGCATCAACCGGTTGGGCGGCGACGACTTCGACCTGCTGCTGACCGAATGCGTGTTGGCCAGGGCCGGCGTCGCCGAGGAGTCGCTGCCGGAGCGGGCGCTGGACGAGCTGGTGGAGCAGTGCCGCGGCGCCAAGGAGGGGCTCACCCCGCAAACCCGCCGGCTGGCCGTCGAGCTGGACGGCGCCATGGTGGCGCTGGACGTGGCCGACTACTACACCGCCGCCACTCCCCTGGTGGAGCAGAGCCTGGCCGCGATGGAGCCGCTGGTCGACGGGCTGGAGGGCAGTGGCTCCGACATCGCCGGCATCTACCTGGTGGGCGGCTCGTCCAGTCTGCCGCTGGTCCCCCGCGTTCTGCGGGAACGCTTCGGGCGACGGGTGCACCGCTCCCCCTACCCCGGCGCCTCCACCGCCATCGGCCTGGCGATCGCCGCCGATCCCGACGCCGGCTACACCCTGGCCGACCAACTCTCCCGCGGCTTCGGTGTCTTCCGTGAAGCCGAGGGGGGCCGGGAGGTGCGGCTGGACGCGATCCTGGCGCCCGATCACCGGGTCAGCCTGACCGACGAGGTGGTGGTCACCCGTCGCTACCGGGCAGCCCACAACATCGGCTGGTTCCGCTTCGTGGAGTACGGCCGGCTTGACGAGCAGGGCCAGCCCGTCGGTGAGCTCTCGCCGCGGGGCGAGGTGGTCTTCCCCTTCGATCGGGCCCTGCAATCGGGTGCCGAGCTGGCGGAGGTGCCCGTCGACCGGTTGGACCATGGCCCCCTGGTCGAGGAGACGTACACGATTGATCCGCACGGGATCATCACGGTGCGGATCACGGATCTGGACAGCGGTTTCAGTCTGGCGAACAGCCTGAACTGACGCGCCACCGGTCGCATGCTGGCACCCCTCTGGCGGGGGCGTCCCAGCGAGTGAAAGGCTGTCGCCGTGCCGAACACCACAGCCGAACTGGTGGACCTGCTGGATCTGGAAGAGATCGAGGTGGGGCTCTTCCGGGGTGCGCAGCCGGACACGCACATGCAGCGCACCTTCGGCGGTCAGGTGCTGGCACAGGCACTGGTGGCCGCGCAGCGCACCGTCGCGGACGATCGGCGCTGCCATTCGCTGAACGCCTACTTCCTGCGCCCCGGCGACCCGCTCAGGCCGATCATCTACGACGTGGAGAGCCTGCGGGAAGGTCGCAGTTTCAGCACCCGTCGGATCGTGGCACGCCAGGGCGGCAAGGTCAGCTTTGCGATGAATGCCAGTTTCCACGTCTCCGAGGCCGGGCTGGAGCATTCCGATCTGCCGCCCACCGGCGTCCCCGCTCCGAAGACCTGCCGCCCACTCTCGGAGGTGATGGCGGAGCGCTTCGGTGAGCTTTCGCCGCTCTGGAAGACATGGGAGGCGCTCGACGTGCGTTTCGCCGGCGATTCCGGGCCGGACGGCAGCATCGCGGCGCAGGTGCATTCGTCGCACACCCGGGTCTGGGTCCGCACCGCCCAGGCCATGCCCGATGATCCCGCCTTGCACCAGGCGGTGCTGGCCTACCTGAGCGACATGACACTGCTCAGCGCCATCACGATCCCGCACGAGCGCACCTTCAAGCGCGACGACGTGGTCGCCGCCAGCATGGATCACGCGATGTGGTTCCACCGGCCGGTCCGGGTGGATGAATGGCTGCTCTACGACATGGTCTCCCCCGCCGCCAGCGAGGGTCTGGGCTTTGCCACCGGCCGCTTGCTGCAGGACGGCACCCTGGTGGCCTCTTGCAGCCAGGAGGGTCTGATCCGGGTTCCTGACTGACCGTCAACTGGCCCCGGGAAGGGCGCGGCCCACCCCAAACTGGAGCGGGCCACGATGGAACGGCGGCGAACCGGATCAGCTGAGCGCGGCGACGGCGGCGTCGTAGTCGGGCTCGCTGGTGATCTCGTCGACCAGCTGGGTGTACTTCACGGCACCCTGCTCGTCGAGCACGACAACGGCGCGGGCCAGGAGACCCTGCAGCAGGCCCTCCGTCTGCACCAGGCCGAAGTCCTCGCCGAAGGTGCCACGGAAGTCGGAGCCGACCTGGACATTGTCCAGACCCTCGGCGCCGCAGAACCGGGCCTGGGCGAAGGGGAGGTCCTTGCTGACGCAGACCACGGCGGTGTTCTCCAGGCCGGAGGCGAGCTCGTTGAACTTGCGCACACTGGCGGCGCACACGCCGGTGTCGACGCTGGGGAAGATGTTCAGCACGACGCGCTTGCCGCTGAACTGGTCGGAGGTGACGTCGGAGAGATCCTTGCCCACCAGCGAGAAGGCCGGTGCGGCGGTGCCGACGCCGGGAAGATTGCCGGAGGTGGTGACAGGGGTGCCCTTGAAAGCGGTAGTAGCCATGCCCACTGTCTAGCACAGCGTGCGGTATTCGGAAATGGTCGCGCCCCTCGTTCGCTTGAAGCTTGAGACCTAACATTCCCGCAATTAAGGCATTTGGCTTACCATTGAGCAATGAAGGACAGCGACTTCATCTTTGCCCTTACGATGGATCAGCAGCGCTCCCGATCCGGCACGGATCGTGTACCCGAGGGCCTGGCGGCGCTGGACGTGGCCCTGGCCGGGCGCATGCTGTTGCCCCCGGAGCGGACGGCCGGTGACGAGGTCCAGTGCCTGCTGGACGATCCGGCTGCCGTGGTCGATGCCGTGACCGCCCTCACCCGCCAGGGTCAGTGGTGGATCGGGATCGGCGTCGGCGCGGTGGACCACCCCCTCCCGCAATCCACCCGCGAGGCTCGCGGCCCCGCCTACTTTGCCGCCCGCAGCGCGGTGGAGCGTGCCCATGGCGCGCCGCTCGGCCTGGCCCTGGAACTGGCAGCCACCCAGCAGCCCAAAACTGTCGGAGCCGCGCCCTACGCTGAAGGCAGTCGGTGCAAGCTGCTTGCCCGACGGGCGGAGACCGGCCTGTGGCTGTTGCAGGAGGTGCTCGCACGACGCAGCGAGGAAGGATGGCAGATCGTGGACCTGTTGGACCAGGGGCTCGGGGTGGGCGAGGCCGCCGCCCGACTGGGGATCAGCGCCTCGGCCGCCAGCCAACGTCACCAGCGGGCCGGCCGCGAGCTCGGGACAAGGGCAAGCGAGCTGTGTGTCGGCCTGCTCGCCGAGTTGCAGACCGCCCGTGCCACCGAGGGGGCGGCTCCATGAATCCGATCCTGCACGATGCCCTGCGAGCCCTGGTGGTGCTGGTCTTCGCCCTGGTCGCGGTGCTGGCCGGTGGTCCGCTGGTGCAGGCCCTGTTCAAGCGCGTCGATCGGCAGGCGCAGCGCAGACGCCCCCCGACCGCTGGCGTTCCCACCACGGGTGTGGTTGCCGCGGCCAGCCAGTTGAAAGGCGGCTCGTGGATCGGTCGGTTGGAACGGCTGGCGATCTACGCCGGTCTGGTGGCGCACTACCCGGAGGCCATTGCGATCTGTCTGGCCGTGAAGGGGTTGGCCCGCTACCCCGAGTTGAAGGCCACCACCAGCGGCGCGGCCGAACGCTTCATCATCGGCACCTTCGTCAGCGTCCTGTGGGCCTGTGCCTGCGCGGGCCTGGAGCACTGGGTGAACGGACTGTTCTGATGATCCTGATCGACGAACCACGCTGGCCCGCCCATGGTGAGATCTACGGCCACATGGTCAGCGACGCCAGTCTGTGGGAACTGCACGACGCCGCCCGAGCCATGGGGCTCAGTCCACTGGCCTTCGACCACGACCACTACGACCTGCGGGCCGACCGGGTGCCGGATGCGATCGCGGCCGGGGCCCACCAGGTGCACGAACGTGAGCTGGTGGAAAGGCTGCGCACCAGCGGGCTGCGGATCCTGCCCGCTCAACGCGCACCCCGACGCCCGGCGGCACACCGTCGGGTGCGGCAACGCCTGCTGGCGGCGCTGGGCGGCCACGACGACATCGTCGATCGCCTGTTGGATCGCTACCTGGCCAAGGAACGCCGCTACCACGACATCCGACATCTCGACGAGATGCTCGCCACCCAGCAGTCCCTGGCTGAGCAGGCGGGCCTGCCCGCCCCGCACCGGACCGAGGTCTTCGCGGCCGCTTGGCATGACGCCGTCTATCGGGGTGTCCCTGGGCAGGATGAACGGGATTCGGCCGCGCTGGCGGTGCAGGACCTGACTATCGTCGGCCTGCCCTCCGCCGAGATCGCCGAGGTGGAGCGGCTGGTGCTGCTGACCATCCAGCACGCGGCCGATCCGAGCGACGAGCCGGGAGCACGGCTGGGCGATGCCGACATGGCGATCCTGGGCAGCGCACCGGGCCGTTACCACGTCTCGGTGCGAGACATCCGCGTCGAGTACGACGTGCTGGACGACGAGCGTTGGTCCGCCGGGCGCGGCCAGGTGTTGCGCGGTTTCCTGGCCACACAGCGCCTCTATGCCACTCGGCACGGCCAGGCCCGGTTCGAGCAGGCCGCCCGGCGCAACATTGCCGACGAACTGGCCCACCTGCCCATTTCCTGAAGGTGAGCTGAAGCTGGCTCCGGGGTGGGCAGCCAAGCGCGTCTGGTCCAACCACAGCTCCGCCGGCTACTTCATCGACTTCGGCGACGGCCACAGCGACGGCGGCAATGGCACGGGTGGCTCCACCTGCCTGCCCTCCGGCCAAGTCGCGAAGTTCAAGACCCGCACCGCCAACCAGAAGCACCGCTACGCCAAGCCGGGCAAGTACAAGGTCACGGTCACCGGTTACTACTGCGGCACCAAGGGCAAGAGCACCGTGAAGAAGGTCTACTGGGTCAAGGCCCGCTGACTGCCCTGATCGCCGACACGTCCCTGTGCCCCGCCGCGGGCCGGGGACGTGTCGTCGTTCTGCAGCTGGTGGCCAAGCCATAGGCTCGTGCCATGCCATCCGCCCTGCCCGTGCTGCGTGCCGTCACCCAGCGAGCCAATGTCCCCTTCGGCGTCTACAACCTGCGTCCCGTGACGGCCACCACCAAGCCCGGTACCGGGGTCTACCGGTCGTCGCTGTTGTGGGGCGCGAACGCCGCTGACCGTCGACGACTGCACGAGCTGGGCATCCGGCTGGTGATCGACCTGCGCACCCAGAAGGTGGCCGCCAACTTCCCCGACCCGAGGATCGAGGGCATCCGCTACCGGCTGATCGACCTGCACGGCACCGGGCATTCCACTCCGGGGCAGCGAGTGACCGAGGCCGACACGATCGAGGCGATGAGGGCCCGCTACCGTCGGATGGTCACCGACGAGGGCCAGCGCGAGCGGATCGGCCAGACCCTGCGCGCCATCGCCGACGAGCCGGGCGCCGTTCTCTTCCACTGCACCGACGGCAAGGACCGCACCGGCTGGATCGCGGTGCTGCTGCAGTTCATCCACGGCGACTCGATGGCGCAGATCCGCGCCGACTACCTGGCCAGCCAGCCGCTGGTGGATCACATGCTGCGTCTTCGCTGGCGCACCGACCTGCTGCGCGGGGGCCGAAACCTGGCCTTGCGCAACCGCCCGATGAACATGGTCGACGTGGCCTTCCTGCAGGCCGGGCTGGATGAGGTGGAGACCAGGTTTGGTGGCCTGGACGGCTACCTGCGCGACGGTCTGGGAATCGATGACGAGGTGCGCCACCGGCTCCGCAACAAGCTCTGACTCAGGTCAGGTCCTTGCGGATCTCCACGTCGACCAGTCGCTGCGCCGCATCCAGGGCTCGGTCGCGCTGTTCCGACCGCAGCCGGGATTCGCGGGCCACGGCCCACACCAGCAGCACCATCAGCGGCAGGGCAAGCAGGAAGATGGCGGCGAGCTCGAAGACCAGCATTCCTGTCATGCGGAACACCCTAACCAGCGCACAGTTCATGGGGCGGGCAACGACGCGCGGGCGGCCCGGAACCGACCCTGAGCCCACCCCGGACGCGCCCTGTCTTCCCGCCCACCCGGACCGGGAGTAGGCCACCATGGAGTCATGAGCAACAACTACCCCTATGGCTACCAGAACCAGGACACCTACCTGATCCCCACCGAGGACCGCACCGCGGCCGCGCTCGCACACGGCTCCACCCTGATCGCGCTGGTCTTCAGCGTCGGTTCCCTGCCCTTCCTTGGGCCGCTGGTGATGTGGCTGCTGTACAAGGACCGTTCGCAGTACGTGCGGCGCGCCGCGGCCAGCGCCTTCAACTTCAACATCTGGCTGACCCTGGCCAACATCGTCGCGTGGATCCTGATCTTCACCGTGATCGGCATCCCGGTTGCCGCCTTCATCTTCCTGGTCACCACCGTCATGCAGGTCTGGTGCCACCTCCGGGCAACCCTGAAGTCGCTCAATGGCAGCGACTACCGCTACCCCTTCCAGACCCGGATCCTCAGCTGACGCGTTCCCGGTAGTGGTAGCGATGGTGTTCGACAAAACCCAACGACTGGTACAGCCCCCGGGCTGAATCGTTGTGGTCGGCCACCTGCAGGTAGCAGAACCTGGCGCCCAGCTCACGTGCCCTGGCCATCAAGCCGATGGTCAGGGCACGGCCATGTCCCCGTCCACGCAGGTGCGGGGTCACGGCCAGACAGCTCAACCCGGCCCAGTCCTGGGTGAGCACGAGTCGCCCTGCGGCGATCACCGCGCCGGCGCGCCGAAGGGTCGCGTAGTGCGCTGGCACGACGGTGGCCACCCGCTCCCGAGCGGCCGACGACGGCTCCACGGCCAGCCAGTCCTTACTGGGATGGCCAGCCCATTGCAGGCCCTCCAGCGTGTTCGGAGACTCGGGCTGCGCGGAGCGCAGATCGCGCACCAAGGCCTGCGATGGCTCGGCAACCGTCCAGCCACGTTCGGCCAGGGCGTCGTCCAGCGCCGTGCCCGGTTCGTCGACCGCCCAGGAACGTGCGGCCAGCTGGAAGCAGGGCCGCAGGCCGCGATCACGGTAGAAACCGGCGACATCGTCCACCGCCCGGCCCAGCTCGCGCTCCGGGTTCCCCGTCGGAAGGCAGGAATTGGCGCGCCGGGAGAGCCCGTCGCCCACGTGCAGGCTCCAGCCGCCCATCCGGACCACCTGGACGCCCGGCCAGCCCAGCGCCATCAAGCGCTGCAGGTCGTCGACGCCGGAACTGGGGCGCACCACCCGTGGCGGCACCTTTCGCAGCGCCCGGATCTCCTCGCGGGGCACCGTCACCGGCCCGCGCCCGGCGGGCAGCAACACCAGGGCCTGTTCGTCGGCCCTGACCAGGTCACCCACCAGGTCGCGCGCCTCACCGTCGGCGCCGACCCGCCGAATGGACACCCGGTGCGGCGCCGGCTCTGCATGATGCATACCGCCACAGTACTGGCTCTACACTTCACCGAGTGACCGAAGACTCCCCGCGACTCGACGACTCCCCCGCCCTGCGTTCCAGCCTGCGCCGCACCGTTCTGCTGGTGGCCGGTTTGAACCTGGCCTACTTCTTCATCGAGGGCGTGGTGGCGCTGGCCATCGGCTCGGTCAGCCTGTTCGCCGATTCGGTGGACTTCTTCGAGGACTTCGCCGTCAACAGCCTGATCGCGCTCGCCCTGGGCTGGAGCCTGTCCCGACGGGCGGTGGCCGGCAAGGTGATGGCTGGGATCATCCTGCTGCCGGCCCTGGCGGCCGTCTGGCAGGCGATCAGCAAGTTCCGCAACCCGGAACCGCCGGAGGTGCTCTCCCTGGTGCTGACCGCGGGTGGTGCCATCGTGGTGAACATCGCCTGCACCTGGCTGCTGGCCCGCTGGCGCCACCACGGCGGTTCGATGACCGCCGCCGCCTTCCTGGCCGCGCGCAATGACGTCGTCGCCAACCTGGCCATCATCGCGATGGGCGCTCTGACCTGGGCCACCCGCTCCGGCTGGCCGGACATTGCGCTGGGATTGATCATCGTCGCGCTCAACGTCACCGCGGCGCGCGAGGTCTGGGAGGTCGCCGAGAGTGAGAGCCTGGCCGCCCGGGCACTGGCCGGGGAAGACATCGACGATGACTGAGACGGATTGTCTCGCAAGATGAAACGTTGTCCGCTGGGCGCCACGAACCGGCGATAGCCTCTGCGCTAGCCGCCCGTTCAGCGCAGAAAGGCACCACCGTGACCGACGCCCCCGCCATTGGCCCCGAGCTCGCCCGATCGTGGCTGCTCGTCAACGCCCTGCACACCGACCGGTACAGACACGTCGGTCAGGCCGATGTGGTGGTGCTGGACATCGAGGACGCGGTGGCGCCCGCCAACAAGGTCCAGGCCCGGGACAATGTCGTCGAATACCTGAGCAGCGGGCAGAACCACGCCTGGGTGCGCGTCAACGGCTTCGGCACCGAATGGTGGGAGGGCGACCTGAAGGCCCTGGCCAACCTGCCCGGGCTGGACGGCATCTTCCTGGCCATGGTGGAGGGCCCCGAACACGTGATCCGGACCGCGGCGCTGCTGCCCGACGGCAAGCCGATCGTCGCGCTGGTGGACACCGCCCGCGGCATCACCCACCTGCCGATGATCGCCGCCAGCCGCAACACCTTCCGCCTCGCCTTCGGGCTGGGCGACTACCGTCGCGACACCGGCTTCGCGGACGACCCCACGACCCTGGCCTACACCCGCAGCCAGTTCACCATCGCCGCCAAGGCAGCCGGACTGCCCGGCCCGATTGACGGCCCCGCCGTCGGCGCCACCGGCGTGCAACTGGCCGATTCGGCCGGAGTCACCAGCCAGTTCGGCATGACCGGCAAGATCTGCCTGATGCCCGAGCAGACCCCGATCGTCAACGAGATCCTTTCCCCCAGCATCAATGACATGTCCTGGGCGCTGGACTTCCTCAAGGAGTTCAACGAGGCCGGCGGCGAGATCCGTAATGGCTCCGACCTCCCGCGGCTGGCCCGTGCCAACAAGATCCTCTCGCTGGCCAAGAGCTTCGGGATGACCCCGCCGGACGGCTACCACCACTTCCCCGCCCCCAGCGACACCTACCACTGCTGACATCCATCGGGGGGCTTCGTCCCCCGCGCCTCCCGGTGGGGTTGGGATCCTGCCCGGCCTTCGGGTCGGATGTGGCCCCCCGACGGGCTCAAGGACCGCGGTTTGGTTGGTGCTGACCGAGACCCTCAACCAGCCAGACCACGGCGTTTCAGTAGCGGGGTGATGTCCGCGTCACGGCCGCGCAGGGCGCGGAAGCCGGCCAGCGGGTCTCGCGTGAAGCCACGCGACAGCACCTCGTCGCGGAAACGCTGGCCGTTCTGCCTGGTCAGGCCGTCGTTCTCCCGGAACCACTCGACGGTGTCGGCGTCCAGGATCTCGGAGAAGAGGTAGGAGTAGTAGCCGGCGTCGTAGTCACCCGCGAAAACATGCGAGAAGTAGGTGCTGCGGTAGCGGGGTGCCACGAAGGGATTGGCCAGGCCGATCCGCTGAACGGCGTCGTCCTCGAAGGCCTGCACATCCTCCACCACCGTGCCGGGAGCCAGCCGATGCCATTCCTGGTCCAGCAGTGCCGAGGCCAGGTATTCCGTGGTCTCGAAGCCCTGGTTGAAGCTCCCGCTGGCGCTCAACCGATCCACCACCTCGGGATCGAGCGGCTCCCCCGTCAGGTGGTGCCGGGCGAAGTGGGCGACCACCTCCGGCCAGGTGATCCACATCTCGTTCACCTGGCTGGGGAATTCGACGAAGTCGCGCGGCACACTGGTGCCGGACAGGCTCGGATGGGTGGCGTCGCTGAAGATGCCGTGCAGCGCATGACCGAACTCGTGGAACATGGTGGAGACCTCGTCCAAGCTCAGCAGGACGGGCTCACCCGGCGCTGGCTTGGGCACGTTGAGGGTGTTGGAGATCACCGGACGCTCATCGAAGAGCCGACTCTGCTCCACCAGGTTGTGCATCCACGCGCCCCGACGCTTGCTGTCGCGGGCAAAGACATCATGGACGAACAGCGCCAGGGGTGACCCGTCCTCGTCGAAGACCTCGAAGACTCGGGCATCGGCGTGCTGTGCGACCAGCTCCGGCCGTTCGACGAAGCTGATCCCGTAGAGCTGGGTGGCCGCCCAGAAGACGCCGTCCACCAGCACCCGCTCGTACTCGAACCAGGGTCGCAGCGCCGCCGTGTCCACCTCGTGCAGCCTGCTGCGCAGCCGCTCCGCCCAGAAGGACCAGTCCCACGGCTGCAGCTGGTAGCTGGCTTCGCCCAGATCGCGTTGGTGGGCGTCGATCATCTCCTGCAGGGCCGCGGCCTCCCGCCGGAGGTTCGCCAGTGCGGGTGCGGCGAGCGGGTAGATGACCTGGTCGATCACGTCGGTGCTGCCCACCGTGCCGTCGCTGGCCACCAGGGCCGCGTGGTGCTCGAAGCCCAAGAGTCCGGCGCGTTCCGCGCGCAGGGCGGTGATCCGGCGCACCAGATCGTTGTTGTCGTGCTCATTGCCACGGTTGCCGCGTTCCACCGAGGCCCGGTAGATCCGCTCCCGACTCTCCCGCCGGGTCAGCTGCGACAGCAAGGGATGGTCGGTGAACAGCATCTGGGTGACCAGATAGCTGCCCGACTCTCCCCGCTCCTCGGCGGCCGCGGCACAGGCCGAGAGCTGCCCCTCGCTCAGCCCGTCCAGCTCGGCCGCGTCATCGAACAGCACCGCGCTGTCATTCGTCTCCGCCAGCAGGTTCTCCTGGTAGCGGGTGGTCAGGGACGACAATTCCTGGTTGACCTGCCGTAGGCGCTGCTTGTCGTCCTCCGCGAGCCCGGCGCCGGCCAACTGCATGCGTCGCCAGGTGCGCCGTACCAGCTGGGCCGACTCCTCATCCGGGGCCGAGCCCGGCAGCGCGTCGCGAATCGCCTGGACCCGGCCGAACAGGGTGGAGTCCAGCAGGATCCGGTCCTGGTGCGCGGCCAGCCGGGGTGCCATCTCCGTCTGCAGGCTGCGCACCGATTCGTCGGAGGCGGAACTGACCCGGGTGAAGAAGACCCGGCCGACCCGCCGCAACGTCCTGCCCGAGGCCTCCAGCGCAAGCACGGTGTTGTCGAAGGTCGGGGCATCGGCGCAACCGGCGATGGCTTCCACCTCGCTGCACTGTTCGGTCAGACCCACCTCGAAGCCCTCCCGAAGGTGTTCGGTGGTGATCGAACAGAAGTCGGGCAGGCCGTAGGCGCGGTCACTGGGCACAAGAATCGGGTTGACCATGCCCCGAATGCTAGTCGGCGGGGTTCAGGCCTCGAAGGGAGCCGGGTCCCCGGAGCCCACCCGGACCACCTCGACGTCGTCGCCGGTGAAGTCCACCACGGTGGTCGGTCCAGTCCCGACGTCGCCGGAATCCAGCACCAAATCCACCTCGTGCGCCAACTCGTCGGCGATCGCCCAGCCCTCGGTCAGCGGCTCGTCGGCGCCGGGAAGGATCAGCGACGACGAGGTGAGCGGCGCGCCCAACTCGTCGAGCAGCGCCCGGGCGGTGACATGGTTCGGGATGCGCACCCCGACGGTCTTCTTCTTCGGGTGCAGCATCGCCTTCGGCAGCTCGCGAGTGGCCTTCAGGATGAAGGTGTAGGGCCCGGGAGTGGCGGCCTTGATCGCCCGGAACTCCCAATTGTCCATCTCCACCCACTCCCCCA
This sequence comes from Luteococcus sp. H91, assembly GCF_038433135.1. Classification (NCBI taxonomy): domain Bacteria; kingdom Bacillati; phylum Actinomycetota; class Actinomycetes; order Propionibacteriales; family Propionibacteriaceae; genus Luteococcus; species Luteococcus sp. H91. The sequence continues at coordinate 35,365 of NZ_JBCDMV010000008.1, forward strand.
ACTGGGCGAACTCGCTGACCACCAGGGTGAAGTGGTGCTTGTCGTCCAGCTTGCGCAGCCGTTTGATCCGCTCCAGGGCGTCGCGGTGCCCCATCTGGCAACCCAGCGCGAAGCCGGAGTCGGTGGGATAGGCCACCAAGCCACCGTCGCGGATCACCTGGACGGCCCGGGCCAGGGCACGGGGCTGCGGGTTGGCGGGATGAACATCCAGATAGCGAGCCATGGATCGAGCCTAGTCGCTGTCAGGAATCCTGCCAGGTCAACTGGTGGACGCCGACGGGTGCGTTGATCATGACGCGTTGCAGGTGGGCGCCCGGCTGGAGATCGACGATTGTCGGTTCAGCCCCGCGCGCCTGGGTCAGCCGGTACTGCGCCGTTCGAGGTGGGGTCCCCTCGAAGGTGACCGCCAGGGCCAGCTGGTTCATCACCAGCGGCACTCGGCGCACGTGCGAGCTGATCGGGGTTTCCGAGCGCCAGTCCACCCCGTAGCGGATCTGGCGCAGGTCTGCCCGCAGGAGCGGCACGTCCAGCAGGATCTCCACCATCAACAGGTCCGCCAACAGGGTCGTCCGGCCGACCCGGCAGCCGTGGTCCGCCATGATTTCGACGGGCTCGGCGCCGGGAGCGGGGCGGCGGAGCCCGATCGGCATTCGTTCGACCACCGCGTCCTCGCCCCGTTGCAGCTGGAGGGACTCCTCCCGCAAACGTCGCCGGTCGGCCGATACGAGGGCATGGTCGGTGGTCACCTTCACCGCGACGTGACGGCCCAGATCCAGCCCCCAACCTGCCGCCACCCGTTGTGCCGGGCCGAGATCGTCCACGCCGACGGTCGGGCTCCACCGGGCATTGAGCTCGCTGGGCAGCGCGCTCACCAGCCGCCCCGGCGGCAGATCCAGCAGCCGCTCCAGGTGGGCCACGGCCAGTTTGGACTTGGGTCGGGCCGGAACCGAACGGCCGGTGCACCAGTAGCTGAGCGTGGCGGTGGACAGCGGCGTCCCCAACCTGCCGAGCTCCCGGCTGAGCTGGTCAAGGGTGAAGTCGTGCGCCGCAAGGCTCTCCGACAGCACCTGGGCGAAACTGGTGTGGGTGGTGGGCTGCTGGGGCCGGTCAGTCATCGGCCTCACCGAAGTCCCAGGTGAGCAGGTGCCACCCCGGCGGTGGGTCGGAGAGACAGACCTGCAGGTGCGGGCCGGAGCGCAGCGCCTGCCGCAATCGATTGTTCTCCTGGTCAGGCGCGAACTCATAGGGGGTGGTCTCGTAGTGGGCCGTGACCGGCGCCGTGCCCTCGAAGCTGGCCTCCAGCACGACGAAGGGGACGCTGCTGGCCAGGACTCGCTGCACATCGGCACCCATTCGGGGCTGCGCGAGGGCCCAGTGCACGGTGGAGCTGCGCATGAAGTGGTCTCCCTCGTCCAGCCGGTGCGACAGCAGGAGTTCCACCAGCAGGATCCCCGAACGGTCCAGATCAACCACCCGCCCCAGCTCACACCCGATCCCCGGTTCGATCAGGGGAAGCTCGGGATCGCCATCGGTGCGCAGGAAGAGCAGGGCAGTGCGCTCCAACCCGTCGCGGTTGGCGCGGACCAGTTCGTGGGTGGTCTCCACGCGAGTCCGGTCGTCGGCCAGCACCCGCACGTCATCCTGGACGTAGAGGGTGTCGAAGTCATAGAGCGGGTCGATCCCCATGCTGTCCACCATTGCGCGCGCCCGGTCGGAGAAGGGCAGGGCGTCGATGAAATCCCACCGACTGAAGGCGTCATGGGGCAGCGCACTGCGCAGATGCCCGACGGGAACCCGCAGGATCTGCTCCAGATTGGCGATCGCCTCCAGGGAGCTCTCCTTGGTGGGCAAGGACCTGCCCCGCTGCCAGTAGCTGAGGGTGGCCTGCGAGACCGGGGTGCCCTGGGTCTGCAGCTGGGAGGTGATCTGCTCCAGGGTCAGCGTCTGCCGGGCGATGGCTGCCCCGAGTGCGGCGGAAAATCGCTTGTCGCGCTCATCGGAATCGCTCCTTCGGGGCCGTGCGGGCATGACTTCATCCTCTCACCGCCCGGCCGCGCAACCTACCGGGCCTTCCGGGCAATGGACCGACGCTCAGACCCGCTTGAGCTCGCCGCTGGCGCTGCCCTCGGCGGAGAGGCTGCCGATGCCCAGCAGGGACAGGAAAGTGGTGGCGGTTCTCACCCTGGTATCGACGACGATCCGGCCCTCGTGGGCGGACACGTCACCCTCGATTCCCTCGGCGGCCAGCACCGCTCGCGCCGCCGTCACGGCCTCGGCGGTACCGGCCTGGCCGACCAGCCGATAGGCCGCGCCGGCGTCACTTCCGGAACGCGCGGCCCGAGCCGCAACCACCTCGGCCTGTCGATGCGCCCGCACCTGCGCCGTGCCGTCCACCACGAGCCCGGCCACCAGGAAGACGGCCATCATCACGGCGGTGGTCAGCACCGAGATGCTGACGCCCCGATCGTCGTGTCGTCGGCGAGTCCTGTCCATGCGCGGAGTCTGGCAGCGTCCGGTGCGCTATGACGAGTCTCAGGGGTGTCAGGCGGACCGGCCCTGCGCCTGTGCGTGCGGCCGGCGGCGGCTAGGCTGAGGGCACAAGTCTTCTACGAAAGGTCTGGACCAACATGGTCAAGAAGGTTGCGCTGCTCACCGCGGGCGGTTTCGCCCCGTGTCTGTCGTCTGCCGTCGGCGGTCTCATCGAGCGCTACACCGAGGTTGCCCCCGACGTCGAGATCATCGCCTACAAGCACGGCTACCAGGGCCTGCTGAAGGGTGACTACTTCACCGTGACCCCCGCCGTTCGTGAGAACGCCGCCATCCTGCACCAGTACGGTGGCTCGCCGATCGGCAACTCCCGGGTCAAGCTGACCAATGCCGCGGACCTGGTCAAGCGCGGCCTGGTCAAGGAGGGCGAGGACCCGCTGAAGGTTGCCGCCGACCGGCTGGTCGCAGACGGCGTCGACGTGCTGCACACGATCGGTGGCGACGACACCAACACCACCGCCGCCGACCTGGCCGCCTTCCTGCACGAGAACAATTACGAGCTGACCGTCGTCGGCCTGCCCAAGACCATTGACAACGACGTCATCCCGATCAAGCAGTCGCTGGGTGCCTGGACCGCCGCCGAGCAGGGCGCCGGCTTCGCCCGCAACATCATCGGCGAGCACAACTCCGGCTCCCGGATGCTGATCGTGCACGAGGTGATGGGGCGTAACTGTGGCTGGCTGACCGCCGCCACCGCCCAGAAGTACCGCGAGTGGCTCGACTCGGTCGAGACCTGGGTGCCGGAGATCGGCCTGTCCAAGGAAGCCTGGGATGTGCACGCCGTGTACGTGCCGGAGGCCGAGATCGATCTGACCGCGGAAGCGGAGCGGCTGAACAAGGTGATGGACGAGGTGGGCAATGTGACCATCTTCCTCTCCGAGGGGGCCGGTCTGGAATCGATCATTGCCGAGATGGAGAAGGCCGGCGAAGAGGTGCCGCGTGACCCCTTCGGCCACGTCAAGCTGGACAAGGTGAACCCCGGCAAGTGGTTCGGTGACCAGTTCGCCAAGCTGCTCAAGGCCGAGAAGGTCATGGTGCAGAAGTCCGGCTACTACAGCCGCGCCGCCGCCGCCAACGACGCCGATCTGACCCTGATCAAGCAGTGCACCGATCTGGCCGTCGATTCCGCCCTGGCTGGCAAGCCCGGCGTGATCGGCCAGGACGAGGAGGCCGGTGACGTGCTGAGCGCCATCGACTTCAAGCGGATCAAGGGTGGCAAGGCCTTCGACATCACCCAGCCCTGGTTCGTCGAGATGCTGACGACCATCGGTCAGGGCGAGCCCAAGCCGGTGCAGCACCTGCCCGAGCACTGACATTGGGGGCGTTCCGCCCCCAACCCCCTGAGTCATGGTGGTGAGAGTGCCCGGCTGCCGGTTCTCCGGTGGCCGGGTTCTCTTTTTTCTGGAGTCGCTTCGCTCCGTTCCTGCCTTTTCCGGGCAAGCGCACCGGCTCCTTCGTCGCCTGCTTGCCCGGGAAGCTCACGGTTCGTTCCTCACCGAATCGGATCGGTACTTGGGGCGGCGTGAGCTGAGCAGGGACGCCAGCACGGTGGCCGAACCTGTCGAGGCCCCGGATTCAGACCTTGAAGATCTTGCGGTGCCGCTTGTGCTCGCTCTCCAGCCGCTTGGCCTCTTCCCGGGCCAGCTTCTCCCGCTGCTTGATCTTCTCGTCGCTCAGCCGGGCGGCCTCCGCGGCCTCCCAATGGCCGGGAACGGTCATGACGTCGGAGCGACGACGCAGCGGCAGGTCCACTTCCGAGTACTTGCGCGGAATGGCGGGCTGGTAGCTCGTGGCGATCCACGCCGCCGCGAACAGGATCAGCCGGGCGAACAGGTTGAAGAAGAGCATCACGATGATGATGTTGCCGAAGACCACCGTGGACAGGCTCTGGCTGAACCAGCCGATCAGTTGGGTGGTGCCGTAGAGCAGCACCGTCATGGCGACGCCGGACATCAGCGAGCCTTTGAGCAGGTCCTTCAGCGGGGCCTGGTACTGCGGCAGGACGTGGAAGAGGAACCAGAAGAGCAGGGTGGAAAGCACGACGGTCAGGGCCATGGCGCCGAGCTTCAGTCCGGTGGCCACCTGCGAGGACTGTTCCACGTCGAGCCACACCAGCACCCGATCCGCGAAATTGCCGGCCAGCGTGACGATGGTGAAGGAGACCGCCAGAGCCCCGATCAGCGCCAGGAAGTAGATCAGGTTCACGAAGCGTTCCGCCAACCAGTTGCGGCCGGGCGGGCTCATGTCGAACTCGGGGCGCCACTGGGCTCGCACGGCGCCGCGCAGGTTGCCCATCCAACCAGACCCGGAATAGGCGGCCACCGGGACGGCGATCAACAGCACATTGGGCCAGTTGTTCAGGGCCCGGTTGATCTGGTTGATCGCCAGCTTGCCGCCGGCGATGGCACCCACCTCCTGCACCGCCCGGTTGGTGAGCTTCACCAGCCAGTCGGTGCGGTACACGGTCAGGGTCCAGCCCAGGAAACTGAAGGCGAACATCAATGCCGGTACCAGGGTCAGCACCGAGAAGTAGGTGATGCCACCGGCCAGCTGGTTGCCCATGCGGTTCTGGAAGCGGTCATTGGCGCGGATCAGGTGAGCCGACCACGCGGTGCGCTTCAGCCACCTCCACAGCCCCATCGAGCCCCCTCACGCCGACCAACCGCCCGCACCCTGGCGGGGTTTGCAAAGACATCGTCCCCACGAGGGTAGCGGGCCCGCGGCGTCGGCTCATCTTCCACGCGCCGACCGAGCCGGAAAGAGGGGCCTCGACAGGCTCGGCCATCGTGGTTGCGTCACCGCGGTTCCCGAGCCTGTCGAACCGCGCTCCCCGAGCCTGTAGAGGGCTGACCTGGCAGGTTCAGGCGCAGCTTCTCAGTCCTGGTAGCTCTCGATCGGTGGGCAGGAACAGACCAGGTTCCGGTCACCCTGCACCCCGTCGATCCGCGCGACGGCGGGCCAGTACTTGTCCTGCCCGACGCCGGCCAGCGGCCCGGTGTGCCGTCCGGCGGGATAGCCGGCCACCGTACGGCTGTAGGGGTGGTTCCACTCGTCGGCGGTCACCCGGGCCAGGGTGTGCGGGGCGTTGACCAGCGGGTTGTCGGCCAGATCCCACTCCCCCGACTCCACCGTGGCGATCTCGTCGCGGATGGCGATCATCGCGTCGCAGAAGCGATCCAGCTCGTACTTGCTCTCGCTCTCGGTGGGTTCCACCATCAGGGTGCCGGCCACCGGGAAGCTCATGGTCGGGGCGTGGAAGCCGTAGTCGACCAGGCGCTTGGCCACGTCGTCGACGCTGATGTGGCTGGTCTTGGTGATCGGCCGCAGGTCAAGGATGCACTCGTGCGCCACCCGGCCGTCGGCCCCGGCGTAGAGCACCGGGAAGTGCCCCTCCAGGCGCTTGCCGATGTAATTGGCGTTCAGGATGGCAGTGAGGGTGGCCTCGCGCAGCCCCTGGGCACCCATCATGGCGATGTAGGCATAGGAGATCGGCATCACGCCGGCCGAGCCCCACGGTGCGGAGGACACCGGACCGATCGAGGTGGCAGGCCCGGCCTCGGCAACCAGGGGATGGTTCGGCAGGAAGGGCGCTAGGTGCTCCCGAACACCGATCGGGCCGACGCCGGGGCCACCGCCGCCGTGCGGGATGGCGAAGGTCTTGTGCAGGTTGAGGTGGCTGACGTCGCCGCCGAACTTTCCCGGACGGGCCAGCCCGGTCAACGCATTCATGTTGGCGCCGTCGACGTAGACCTGGCCGCCGGCCTGATGCACCAGTTCTGACAGCTCGGTGATGGTGTCCTCGTAGACGCCATGGGTGGACGGGTAGGTCACCATGATCGCGGCCAACTCGTCGCGGTGCTTGTCCACCTGGGCCCGCAGGTCAGCCATGTCGATCGATCCGTCGGCCAGGGCCTTGACCACGACGACCTTCATCCCGGCCATGGCGGCGGAGGCGGCATTGGTGCCGTGCGCCGAGGACGGGATCAAGCAGACGGTGCGCTGCTCGTCGCCGCGGGACAGGTGGTAACCGCGGATCGCCATCAGTCCGGCATACTCGCCGGCCGCACCGGAATTGGGCTGCAGGCTGACGCGGTCGTACCCGGTGATGGTCTCCAGCCAGTGCCCCAGTCGGCCGATCATCTCGGCATAGCCGCGGGCGTCCTCGGCGGGGGCGAAGGGGTGCAGGTTGGCGAAACCCGGGTAGCTGATCGGCTCCATCTCGGCGACGGCATTGAGTTTCATGGTGCACGAGCCCAGCGGGATCATGCCGCGATCCAGCGCGAAGTCCCGGTCGCTGAGGGCGCGTAGGTAGCGCAGCATCAGGGTTTCGGAGTGGTAGTTGTTGAAGACCGGGTGCAGCAGGTAGTCCTCGGCGCGCTGGTGACCGGCCAGGTCCCCCAGCCCCTCCTCGGCCAGCGTCGCCCCGAAGACCTCCGCGACGGCGGTCAGGGTGCCCTCGTCGGTGTCCTCCCCCACGCTGATCCCGACGTGGTCGGCGTCGACCAGCCGCAGGTGCACCCACTTCTCCCGCGCGGCGGCCACCAGCTCGGTGGCTCGGCCGGGCGTGCTCACGGTGAGGGTGTCGAAGAAGTGCTCGGTGGCCAGCTCGAAGCCGGCCCGGCGCAGGCCGGCCGCCAGGCTGCGGGCGTTGGCGTGGATGGCGTCGGCGATGCCACGCAGCCCGTGGGGGCCGTGGTAGACGGCGTACATGCTGGCGGTGACGGCCAGCAGCACCTGGGCGGTGCAGATGTTGCTGGTGGCCTTCTCCCGACGGATGTGCTGCTCGCGGGTCTGCAGGGCCAGCCGGTAGGCGGTGGTGCCATCGGCATCCACCGAGGCGCCGACCAGCCGGCCGGGCAAGGAGCGTTCCAGCCCGGCGCGCACCGCGATGTAACCGGCGTGCGGGCCGCCGTAGAAGAGCGGTACGCCGAAGCGCTGGCTGGAGCCGACGGCCACGTCCGCTCCCCAGTGGCCGGGCGACTCCAGCCGGGTCAGGGCCAGCAGATCCGCGGCGGCGATCACGGTGACGCCATTCTCGTGCGCCTTGTCGGCGATGGCTGTCAGTTCTTCCGGGGTGCGGATCCGGCCGCTGGTGCCGGGCACCTGGACGACGACGGCGAAGGCCTCGTGCTGTTGCAGAGCGGCCACCAGGTCGTCGGCCTGTTCCACCTGCCAGCCCAGAGCCGATCCGCGGGTGCGAACCACCGCCGCCGACTGGGGCAGGAGGTCGGCATCGAGCAGCACCACACCGCCCTTGCGGGAAGCGCGACGAGCCACCCCGATGGCCTCCGCGACCGCGGTGCCCTCATCCAGAAGCGATGAGCCGGCGATGGCCATTCCGGTGAGATCGCTGATCATGGTCTGGAAGTTGATCAGGGCCTCCAGCCGGCCCTGGCTGATCTCGGGTTGATAGGGGGTGTAGGCGGTGTACCAGCCCGGATTCTCCAGCACATTGCGCCGGACGACGGGCGGGGTGATGGTGCCGTGGTAGCCCATGCCGATCATCGCGCGCCGGGGGTTGTTCAGCTCGGACAGGGCCCTGAGTTCGTCGAGCACCGCGCTCTCGGTGTAGGCCGGAGGCAGGTCCAGCTCCGCGTCGAGCCGGATCCGTTCGGGCAGCGCCTGCGCCAGGTCCTCCAGGTTCTCGAGCCCCAAGGCGGCCAGCATCTGCTGCTGTTCCTCGCCATTCGGGCCAATGTGCCGGGTGCTGAAGATGTGTGCCGAAGGGTTGGTGACCATGTCCTCACACTAGCGGCTGCCCCCGGTCACCAACAGGCCGCCCCGGCACCCGTGCGTAGGCTCAGACGGCGCGCAGAACAGGGCGCTGGTGAGGCACTTCATCGGGCGCGGACGCCGACGCGTTCTCTTCGGCCCGCTCGGTGGGCAGCTCGCTCAGGCTGCCCTCGATGTCTCGCCAGACTCCGCCAAGCGCGATGGCGAACATGCCCTGCCCGCCGCGCAGCAGGTCCACCACCTCGTGGTCGCTGGTGCACTCGTACACGCTGATCCCGTCGCTCATCAGCGTGACCTGGGTCAGATCCTGTACCCCACGCTGGCGCAGGTGGTCGATGGCGACGCGGATCTGCTGCAGCGAGATCCCGGCGTCGATCAGGCGCTTGATCACCTTGAGCATCAGGATGTCGCGGAAGGAGTAGAGCCGCTGGGTGCCGGATCCCTCCGCTCCCCGGATCTCCGGGGCAACCAGGCCGGTGCGCGCCCAGTAGTCCAACTGGCGGTAGGTGATCCCGGCGGCCTTGCAGGCGACGGGTCCGCGGAAACCGAGATCCTCCGGCAGGGGCGAGAAATCACCGTCGAAGAGCGCCTCCTGTGCGAACAGGTCATCCTGGCCGAACGCGGCATCCCGCAGCGCCGAACTGTCGTCCGCCTGGTTCATCACGTCCCGCCCTTTCACCACCGACCATGCCGAGCTGCCGACAGCGCTGTAGTTTCACGTCTGTGGCCCCGACGCTAATGCGCCGGGCGGGGGCGGGGCAACGAACACGCCGAATGGTTGAGAGTGGGTTGAGACTTTCCCTGGAGGGCCGATGACTAGGGGCGATGATCCGACTGCGGGCTCAAGTGGGGCTTGAGAGTGGCCTGTGGCCAGCGGTTATGACTCCTCGAAGTCATCCGGGGTGACCGAATCGAGGAATTCCCGGAAACGTTCCACCTCGTCCTGCGCGGGCTGCTCCAGCTCCACCCCCACGCGTTCCAACAATTCCTCCGGTGCGGTGATCACGATGCCGCTGCGCACGGCCAGGGCGACCACGTCCGACGGCCGGGCGGAGATGACATGGCCGTCGATCTCCAACTCGGCGTGGAAGATGCCGCCGTCCTCCGGGCCCTCCTCCATCTGGGTGATCCGGGCACTGATCCGAGTGTGCCCCAGCGCGGCGAGGATCTCCGCCAGCAGGTCGTGGGTCAGCGGGCGCGGTGGCACCACGCCCTCCAGGGCGTTGGCGATGGCGGACGCCTCCGAGGCGCCGATCCAGATCGGGATCACCCGGCTGCCGCCCACCTCCTGCAGCAGCAGGATCGGAGCATTGGAGGGGACGTCCACCCGGACGCCGATCACGTCAAGTTCCCGCATGGTCCTCACCCTAGCTCGCCGGTCGTGGAGGCGGATCAGCGTTCGATCAAGGAGTGCATCATGGCGGCGTGGGCGTGGATCACCAACTGGGTGACCTCGCGCGCCGCTTCCGCCGCCTGGCTGTTGTGCCGACGCAGGAAGGGTTGCACGGCCTGTTCCACCAGGCCAGCCTCCCGCTCCGCCGACTGCTTGATGGCCCTCAGGTGGCGCGAATCCAGGCCGTAGAGCTGCAGCTTGCGGGCGACCACGCAGATGGTGAGCGCCTCCCGGCCGTAGAAGCTGGACTGCCGGCGCGGCAGCACCAGCTGCTGACGTTCCAGATCCAGCAGGATCTGTTCGCTGATGCCGGAGGCGGCGATCAGTTCCCGACGAGTCAGCCGGATGGGCTTGCGACCCCCCTTGGGGCGGTTGCCCACTGCCTCGGGCCGGGTGGTCGGCACGTCGGACAAGGGTGCTGGCGGCGCCGCCGGGGCGGGGGCCTCCAGATTGGGGGGCTGTTCTCCGCGATCCATCATCTCCAGGTGTTCCCGGATCACCTTCAACGGCAGGTAGTGGTCACGCTGCACTGTGAGGATGTAGTGCAACCGGTCGATGTCGCTCTGGGCATAGCGACGGTAACCGGATGGTGCCCGTTCGGGTGCGAGCAGCCCCTCGCTCTCCAGGAAACGGATCTTGGAGATCGAGACGTCGGGAAACTCCACCTTCAGGATGGCCAGCACCTGACCAATGGATCGCAGGGGCTGGGCCATCAGCGCAGACCAGGCTCACTCACGAAGAAGATCATCCGGAACTTGCCGATCTGCACCTCGTCGCCCTGACGCAGCGGCGCCTGACCGTCCACCAGCGTCCGGTTCACATAGGTGCCATTCAGGCTGTTCTGGTCGGCGACCGACCAGCCCTGATCGGTCTTGAGGAACTTGACGTGGTGCCGGGAGACGGTGATGTCGTCCAGGAAGATGTCCGAATCGGGGTGCCGGCCGACGCTGACCTCGTCGGCATCGAGCAGGTAGCGGGCGCCGGCGCCCGGCCCACGCTCCACGATCAGCAGGGCGTGCTCGACGGGCAGCGCGCTGACGGCCGCCAGATCGTCGGGGCCCAGCTCCAAGGTGCTGGTGACCTCGGTCACGACGGGAATCATCCGGGTGCTGTCACCGGGAACCTCGGCCGGTGCGCCGTCGCGGGTGACGACTCGCTCGCCACAGTTCGAACAGAAATTTGCGTCGGACTCAACCTGATGGCCGCAACGGGTGCATTCCATGTCTCAGCTCTCCATCTGCCTGTCCGCGACGCGCGTCACGGAAGTCGGGCTCTACTGGGCGTGCCAAGACTACCGGCAGGCCACAGGGTCATTGTGTCAGTTGCGGGGACACTCCCCCGGATCACTCGCCGACCAACTCCTGATAGGCGTCCGAGTCCATCAGGGAATCGGTGTCGGAATCGGCCACGAGTTCGATCTCGAACAGCCAGCCGTCGCCATAGGGATCGGCATTGACGGTCTCCGGAGCATCGCTGAGGCTCTCGTTGGTCGCGGTGACGACGCCCGCGACGGGGGTGAACACGTCGGAGACGCTCTTGGTGCTCTCCAGCTCACCACAGGAATCCCCCGCGGCCACTTCCTCGCCCACATTCGGCAGGGAGACGTAGACGATGTCGCCCAGGGCCTGGGCGGCGTATTCGGTGATGCCGATCCGCACGGTCGAGCCGTTGCCTGCGCGTACCCACTCGTGGTCTTCGCTGTACTTCAGATCCTCCGGAAAACGGGACATCGAGATCGCTCCTTCGCAAGGTCTCCCCGGCTGTGGCCGGGAGTGGCGAGGCCTAGCCTAACGCTCCCGGGCCGTCGGCACGAGCATTGGGCCAGCCATTCGGGCTGGTCAGGCAGGCTTGGCCCATTGCGGCGTGGTGGTCTGGCGCAAGGAGCCGATCTGCACCTCGTCGAGCCGGGAGATCGCCACCTTGCCGCCCACGGTCTCGGCCTGGACCTGGCTTACCAGACCGCCGCGAAAGCGCGCACCCTCCTCGAGCGCATGTGGCTCGCCGATCACGTCGATGGTGATCGGGCTGTTCACCGGCTGACCGTCGGCCACCAATTGCTGGCCGCTGCGGGAGAACCAGGTCTGGGCCACCACCCGCACCTGGTCATTGATCTCGATCGCCTCGGCCCCCGCGTCACGCATCTCCTCCACGGCGTCGAGCAGCACGTCGGGGCCCACCTTCTGCTGTGGGTCGACGATGGTGATCCGGATGCCGGGCCCCTTGGCGGCCAGGCTTCCGGCCAGGATCCCCATCTGGTCCAGTCGCTTCTGGTTCTCGGCGGCGGCCACCCGTCGCGCGTCGGCGCCCGAGACCAGCTTCTCCTTGGTCCGCTCCAGGCGCTGGGATTCATCGGTCAGCCGGTCGTGTTCGGCATTGAGCTGGTCGAGCAGCTGCACCAGATCCTGCCGGCGCATGCTGGAGTACGTGTCCTGGTCATCGACCCCGGTGAGCTGGGTGACCACCAACAGCCCGCTCAGGCAGAGCACACCGGCGACCAGGAACTGGCTGCGACTGGGGCGCAACAGGTCTCGCCCGATCCGGTGCCAGACGGAGGCCTGCCGCCCCGGCGGACGCTCAGGCATGGATCAGGGCCCGTCGGATGGCGGCCGCATTGGTGAAGATCCGGATCCCAAGCACCACGACCACGGCGGTGGACAGCTGGGATCCGACGCCGATCAGGTCACCCACCCACACGATCAGGGCGGCGATCAGCACATTGGAGATGAAGCTGACCACGAAGACCCGGTCGGAGAAGACGTCGTCCAGATAGGCCCGCAGACCACCGAAGAGGGCATCCAGCGAGGCGACGATGGCGATCGGCAGGTAGGGCTGGAGGGCCGCGGGCAGGCTGGGCTCCAGCCACAGGCCCAAGGCCACACCCACCAGCAGCCCCAACAGCGCAATCATCCTTGTTCTCCGTTCACCATGTCTGCCACATTGTCCACGCCAAGGATGTCACCGTTCCACGCGCGCCAGCTCCACGGCCAGACCGGGGTCAGCCGGCAGCGTCAGCCGCTCCGCGGTGCTCACCCGGTAGCGCAGGCCATAGTTGTCCTTGAGGAAACTCCACCACTGACCGCCGGGCGTGTTGGCCAACGCGGAGCCAAGACTGCGCGGATCACCGATCGCCTCCACCCGGTAGGGGTGCTGGAGCGAACGGTAGTCGACGGTGATCGCGGAGCCGGCCGAACGGATCGCGGTCCGCGAGGTGATCCGGTGGTCGTTGATGCTGATCGACTCGGCGCCGGCCTGCCACAGGCCATTGACCAGACGTCGCAGGTCCTGGTCCGTGACCCGGGCGGGCTCGGCGTGGCCGGCGGGTTCCGCGTCGTCGATGCTGATGCTGATCCCCGGCCCCGAAACCGGAACCGAGCCCGAGCGCACCTGCAGGCCGACGTCTTCCGCACCGCGGGGCAGGGCAGACCGCTGCAGCTCACGCACCTCGGCATCCTGCAGGGCGACGGTCTCCTGCAGCGCGTCCTGGCTGCTCTCCGCGGTGCGGACCCGCTGGATCAGTTCGGCGCGTTCCTGCTGGGCTCCGGGCAACGAGCTGTGGGTCTGGGCCGCTGCCATCGCAATCAGTGCGGCGGCAAGGCCCAGCCCGACGGCGCGGAGCCCCGGCCTGGCCGGGGATCTTCCGCTGGCGGCGGCGCGGTGGTAGTCCGGATCCACCGCATTGCGCTGGATCACCGCCAGCAGGTCCATGCTGGCGTCCGGACGGCGAGGCTGGCCGGTCACCGTCGGCGTGGTCATGACGGGCGGGGCGCGCGCGGCGTCTGCATCAGGTGCCAGGTCTGGCGGACGTAGAGCAGCCCGGCCCACCAGTACAGTGCGGTGCCCCAGATGGCGAAGGCCCAGCCGAGCACCTTGCAGACCAGGCTGACCGGGGAGTCGCCCTCCCCCAGCAGCACCATCGGGAAGGCGTAGAGAAGGCAGAAGGTGGCGGCCTTGCCGATCAGGTGCACCGGCAGGCTGGTGTAGCCGCGGGTGCGCAGCAAGGGCACCAGACCCACCATCAGCACGTCCCGCGCGACCAGCAGCAGCACCAGCCACCACGGAATGATGTCCCGAATGGCCAGGGCCACCAGGGTGGAGGCGATGTAGAGCCGGTCGGCCACCGGGTCCAGCATCTGCCCCAGCCGCGACGTCTGGTGCCAGGCGCGCGCCAGGTAGCCGTCCAGCCAGTCGCTGAAGCCGGCAAACATCAACAACGCCACCGCCCAGCCGTCGGCGTGCGGGCCCAGGATCAGCCAGACGAACAGCGGTACCCCGATCAGCCTCAGGAAGCTCAGCAGGTTGGGGATGGTGAGCACCCGGTCGGTGTCGTAGCTGGGCCCGACGGTGGTGACGTCGTCGGGGACGCGGTTTGGGCTGCTCACGGCCACAGCCTAGGCGATCGGTGCAAGCGACGACGGTGGGTCAGCTGACGCGTGCGGGCAACGCTGACCCGGGCGGGAGCCACACCCTCCCGCAGCGCCTGGTGCACCAGGCTGCGGGTGCTGGCCCGGGGCGGTGCCTCGGCGATGGCGCGGTGGTGGACCTCCAGGATCTGGGGGGCCAGGGCATCCCAGCCGAAAGCCTCCGCCCGTCGCCGCCCGCGCTGGAGCTGGTCGTCGCGGGGCCGGGCGAGGCTGCGCAGTACCGCCCTCGCCAAATCGTCGGGGTCATTGACGTCGAAAATCTCCCCGATCTGCCCATCCACGTCGGTCAACACGTCCCGGAAGGCGGCCAGCCCGGAGGCTACGACCGGCGCCCCGGAGGCCATGGCCTCCAGCAGCACGATGCCGAAGCTTTCCCGGCCGGTCTGGGGCGCGACATAGACGTCGCTGCTGGCCAGGACGGCATTGCGCTGCTCGTCCGGCAGCGGGCCGACGAAACGGACGCCGGGCACGGTGCGGTGCGTGCCCTGCCCGATCACCAGGACGTCCAGATCCGGATGCAGGCGTCGGATGGCCGGGAGTGCCTCCAGCAGCACCGGCAACCCCTTGCGGGGCTCGTCATAACGACCGATGAAGGTGATCCGGGGCCGCTGCCCGCCACGCCACAGGCCGTCGCACGGGGCACAGGGATGGCTGGCCACGTCGATCCCATTGCCGATCACGGTGCAGCGCAGGCCCGAATAGCGTTCGGCCACCTCCGCGGCGGCCGGGGAGACCGCAATCGCCTCGTCGATCCGGCTCGCGGCCTGCGGCAGCACCTGGTAGGCCAGCTCCATGGCGCGCGAGCCGGGGGTGGCGGTGTGGAAGGTGACCACCACCGGCAACCGGGTCTGGCCCAGCACCAGCAGGGAGACCGACGGGGTCATCGGCTCGTGCAGGTGCACCAGGTCGAAATAACCGTCGGCCAGCCATTCGCGCACCCGAAGCGCCACCGACGGGCCGAAGTTGATCCGCGCCACCGATCCGTTGTAGGCGACGGGGAAGGCTGGCCCGGCCGAGGTGAAGTCCTCCGCGCGCACCCCGGCCCGCTCCAGCACACCGGGCTCGGCCCGTCCCGGGGCCAGGATCCCGACGCTGTGCCCGTGGGCGCGTAGCCAGCCGGCCAGCCCGATGATGTGGTTCTGCACTCCGCCGGGCCGATCGAAGGAATAGGGACAGACCAGCCCCACCCGCAGGCTGTCGCTCATCGTGACACGTTCATGATGCGACCACCTCGGGGAAGAAGGGCACCAGCACATGCCAATCCACGACGCGTTGCCGCACCTGGCCGGCGAAGAAGTCGGCCAGCTGCTGGGTGAGGGCCTGCGCGTCGTCGCCCACCAGCGGTTCGGAGACCACCAGCCGCATCCGATCCCCCTGGTAGTGGCAGGCGATCCCCAGCAGGGTGGAGCCGGTCTCCAGCGCCAGCCGGGCGGCCCCGGCCGGCATCCGCACCTCGAGCGGCCCGGACGGCGTCGGCCACAGCACCGGGACTCCCCCACGCCCGACCCGACGATCGGTGACCAGGCAGACCATCCGTCCGGCTCGCTGGTCCGCCTCCAGTTTGGCGACGGCCTGCCGATCCCGGTGGCCGTAGACCCTCATCCCCAGCACCTCGCGCACCCGCACGAAGTAGTCGAACTCGGGGATCTGTTCCGCGACGGTGGAGACCGGCAGCCCGTTCAGGCAGGCCCACGCGCCGGCCAGATCCCAGGAGCCCATGTGCGGCAGCCCGATCACCGCGCCGCCGTTGCGGTGCGCCCCCACCAGCCGCTGACGGTCGGCGTCGGAGATCAGCACGGTGCGCAGCACGTCGTCGTTGCTCCAGCGCTCCAACTGGGCGGACTCAAACAGGTTGCGGGCCCAGGAGGCGCCGGCCTCGGCGGTCTCGCGTCGGCTCGGGAAGATGCCGGTCGCGGCCTGCGCATTCAGTTGCCACTGACGCAGCGCCTTCGGTGGGCGTCGCGCCGCCAGGGCCGCGGCCGCCCGGGTGGTCGGGCGCCAGGCGGCGGACGGAATCCGGCCCGCCACCGCCAACGCCAGACTCATCCGGCTCACGCCGAGCCACGCTCCCGGCGGGCGGCGCGCTCCTTGAGGTGCAGGCTCTGCTGGTCGGCATGCTCCGCGGCGACGGTGGCCTGCGGATCCACCATCTCGATCCCCGCGGCCTCCGCCTCCCGGGCCTGCTTCTTCACCTGCCCCATCCGCTGCAGCACCGTCCAGCTGCTGGCGAACAGCAGATAGCACAGCGCGATCGGCATCGCCCGGTGCACGCCCAGACCGGCCAGCAACATGCCCACCAGCAGCACCAGCAGCCGGTCGCCGCGGGCGGCCAGCCCGCCCCACACCTTGAAGCCCAGCGCCAGGCCACGCGCCTTGGCATAGCTGGTCACCTGCCCCATCACCAGGGCGCCGAGCGCCAGCCCGCTCCACAGCACCGAATCGCCCTGGCCGGCGTAGTAGAGCGCCACCGCGCCGAAGATCGCGCCGTCGGCCACCCGGTCCAGCGTCGAATCCAGGAAGGCGCCGTAGGCCGACTTGTGGTTCATCATCCGGGCCATCTGCCCGTCGACGCCGTCGGTCAGCACGCAGAAGGTGATGGCCAGCGCGCCCTGCCAGAGGTAGCCCGCTGGCACCAGCCACAGCGAGACGACGACCACCAGCAGGGTGCCCAGCCAGGTCACCATGTCCGGCGTCATCCGCAGCGCCATGAAGAGCCGGGCGGCGGGGGTCATGGCGGCGGCATAGCCCTTGCGCAGGCGTTCAACCATGGGTGGATCAGTCCTTCGTGGTGGGCCAGGCCTCGGCCAGGGCGACGCGGGCGTCCTCCAGCAACTGCGGCACGGCCTTGGTCTGGGCGATGATCGGCAGGAAGTTCGAGTCTCCTTGCCAGCGGGGCACCACGTGCTGGTGCAGGTGCGCGGCAATCCCGGCCCCGGCCACCGCACCCTGGTTCATCCCGATGTTGAAACCCGCCGGGTGGGAGACCTGCATCAGCACATCCATCGCGGTCCGGGTGAGCGCGGACATCTCCGCCACCTCGGCCTCGTTGGCGTCGGTGTACCAACTGATGTGCCGGTAGGGGCAGACCAGCAGGTGTCCCGGCGAATACGGGAACAGGTTCATCACGACGAAGCAGGTCTCGCCGCGGTGCACGATCAACCCGTCGCTGTCCCCCACCTGCGGCTTCACGCAAAAAGGGCACTGCTTCTCGGTGGCATCGGCCGGCTTGGAATCGCCCTTGATGTAGGCCATCCGGTGCGGCGTCCAGAGCCGCTGGAAGGCGTCGGGGACGCCCGACATCGAGTCCGAGAACTCGAGCCGGGCATCCGTCAGCCGGGGATCCTCGGCCATGATCAGGCCTGCTCGTCCGTTGCCGGTTCGGCAGCCGTCGGGCTGTCATTGCGACGCGAGGAGATCCACGCCACGATCTCGTCGGCGGCCTCGGCCACCGGCACGCCATTGCGCTGTGAGCCGTCACGGAAGCGGAAGCTGACCGCATTCGAGTCGCGATCCTCCCCGCCGGCGATCAGCATGAAGGGCACCTTCAGCTTGGTCGCATTGCGGATCTTCTTCGGGAAACGGTCGTCGGAGGCGTCCATCTCCACCCGCACGCCGCGCTGCTCCAGCTCCGCGAGCACACCGGAGAGGTAGTCGTTGAACTCGGCGGCGACGGGGATACCGATCACCTGCACTGGGCTCAGCCAGACCGGGAAGGCCCCGGCGTAGTGCTCCACCAGCACGCCCAGGAAGCGCTCGATCGAACCGAACTTGGCCGAGTGGATCATCACCGGCTGCTGGTGGCTGCCGTCGCTGGCGGTGTACTGCAGGCCGAAGCGCTCCGGCTGGTTGAAGTCGTACTGGATGGTGGACATCTGCCAGGTGCGGCCGATCGCATCCTTGGCCTGGATGGAGATCTTCGGGCCGTAGAAGGCGGCGCCACCCGGATCCGGCACGCACTCCAGACCCGACTCCTCGGCGCACTGGCGCAGGATCTCGGTGGCGGTGGCCCACTGCTCATCCGAGCCGATGAACTTGTCCTTCTTCTTGCCATCCTCGTCGCGGGTGGACAACTCCAGGTAGAAGTCGTCCAGACCGAAGTCGCGCAGGAGCTTCAGCACGAAGTTCAGCAGGTGCTTGATCTCGTCGGGGGCCTGCTCGGCGGCCACATAGCTGTGCGAGTCGTCCTGGGTGATGGAGCGCACCCGGGTCAGGCCCTGCAGCACGCCGGACTTCTCGTTGCGGTAGACGGTGCCGAACTCGAACAGGCGCAGCGGCAGTTCACGGTAGGACCGGCCGCGGCTGCGGAAGATCTCGTTGTGCATCGGGCAGTTCATCGCCTTGAGGCGGTACTGGGTGCCGTCGTCGTCCATCGCCGGGAACATGCCCTCGGCGTAGTAGGGCAGGTGGCCGGAGGTGTAGAAGAGGTCTTCCTTGGTGATGTGCGGCGTCTTGACGTACTGGAAGCCGTTCTCGATGTGCGCCTGGCGGACGTAGTCCTCCATCTCCCGCACGATCACGCCACCCTTGGGGTGGAAGACGGGCAGGCCGGCGCCCAAGGTCTCCGGGAAGGAGTAGAGGTCCAGTTCGGCGCCCAGCTTGCGGTGGTCCCGTTTGGCGGCCTCCTCCATCCGGTGCTGGTAGGCCTTGAGATCTTCCTTGCTTGCCCACGCGGTGCCGTAGAGGCGCTGCAGGTGGGCCTTGGCCTGGTCACCGCGCCAGTAGGCGGCGCTGGACTTCGTCAGCGAGAAGGCGTTGATGTAGCCGGTGTGCGGCACGTGCGGGCCACGGCACAGGTCGTACCAGGCGACGCTGCCGTCGCGTCGGACGTTGTCGTAGATGGTCAGCTCGGCGCCGCCCACCTCCACCGACGAGCCATCGTCGTCATTGCTGCCGCCCTTGTCCTGGATCAGTTCCAGCTTGAAGGGCTCGCGCTTCTCCGCCTCGACGGCCTCGTCCTCGGTGACCACCCGACGGACGAACTTCTGCCGTTCCTTGACGATCCGCTGCATCTGCTTCTCGATCGCCTTCAGATCTTCCGGGGTGAGCGGATCGCACTGGAAGTCGTAGTAGAAGCCGTCGGTGATGGGCGGGCCGATGCCCAGCTTGGCGTCGACGAAGAGGTTCTGCACGGCCTGGGCGGCGACGTGGGCGCAGGAGTGCCGCACGATCGACAGGCCCTCGTCGCTGGTCATCTCGACCGGCTCGACGACGTCGCCGTCGTTCAGTTGGGCGGCCAGATCCTTGGTCTCCCCATTGACGTGCATGGCGACGATCGAGCGGTCCTCACCAAACAGGTCAAGCCCCGTGGTGGTGGTCTCGATCACCTGCTCGGCTCGCTGACCTGCTCGCTCGACGGTGATGGTGACTGACACGGGGGGTACTTCCTTTCAGCGGTGACGCACGCCCAGACTGGGGACGGGCGCCGGAATTCGGACGTGCTCATTCTGCCCGATCCCGACGAGTGCTCGTCGCAGCCCCGCCGGGCGGCCCTGGACTCCCGGCGGGTGATGCGAAATGGCTCCTGCCAAGTCTCTCAACTTGGCAGGAGCCATTTCGTGCTGGTGGGCGACACTGGGTTTGAACCAGTGACCTCTTCCGTGTCAGGGAAGCGCGCTACCACTGCGCCAGCCGCCCGAGGTGGAGACGGGATTTGAACCCGTGTACACGGATTTGCAGTCCGTTGCCTCGCCTCTCGGCCACTCCACCGTGAAGATGAGTCCTCACCGATGGATGGGGCGAGAGCCTCTCCGAGCGGACGACGGGATTCGAACCCGCGACCCTCACCTTGGCAAGGTGATGCTCTACCAACTGAGCCACGTCCGCATGTGTTGCCCGGGGCTTGCGTCCCGCGCTGTGCACCAGAGAACTCTATCGGATCTTGCGATCCCTGCCAAATCCTCGTTTCGGCTTCCTGCTCCTGTGAGCTGCCCCCCGAAGCGGTGCGTTGAGAACATTAGCGGAGGGTTTTCGTGCAGTGCAAATCGAGAGTCACATGGGCGTGATTCACCCGTCGTTCACCGGCTGGTTGTCTGACACGACGCCACCGGGGCGTCAGACGGGCATCGGGCTGACGTCTGGCCCTGCGGGGCGATCTTGGGTCCGACGGACCGCCCCGACCCTCGTGGTGCACTCTGACCCCGTCGGAGACACCTCGACTCCGACTGGCGGGGGTCGTCGCAACACCGCGAGGCTCACAGTGCGGCACGGGGGTCGGGCTCCGGCGACGAGGGCTTGCGCTGGGTGCCCGTTCCACGCGGGAAAGAAGCGGGCAGGTCAACCGGGGCTTCACGGGCCGTTCACCTGGAGCTTTCCGGTCCATCACCCGCTCTGTCGGTCGGCCCGACGCGAGGCCGATTTGTGGAGTGGGAAAACACCCGCTACTGTTTCTTCTCGCAAGGGCGATTGGCGCAGTGGTAGCGCGCTTCGTTCACACCGAAGAGGTCACTGGTTCGAACCCAGTATCGCCCACCGCACAGACGGGCCACCGGCGCACGGCCGGTGGCCCGTCTCATGTTTCCCCGGTATGGTTGTCCATTTCGTGGGCCCCAGTCCCAGACATTGAGCCTTGTGGCATGCGGCAGGAGAAGTTCACGCCGTGGCGCCACTGGAGCCGCAAAAAGACCTGTCGCAGCCCGATGCCCGGCACTCGGTCTGGAAAAATTTCTGTAAACAGCGGATTTGCGTCTCATTCTCCAGCCTTTGCCGGTGATCCTGCGGATGCTCCCAGCTCAAGGTGACGCGATCCTTCGGCCCAAGGGGGCCGTGCGCGGGAATTGTTTCACCTCCTGAACGGCCCCTGAAGGGCCGAAACCATCCGAAATCTGAAACGGCGTCTTACTATTTGGGCATTTGCTTGCGGTGGAGCCTTCCAGAAGGTCAGTGTGGCGGTACGGCAATGGAGCCGCCCGAGATTCCATTCCCCGAACGAAGGCTCTGACATGACTGCTCCGGCGTTGATCCTCCTGGCCCACGGCTCCGCACAGCCGGAGATGACCAGCACGATCCATCAGCTGCGCATGCAGATGCAGCAGAGCCGTCGCGAGCTCAACATCGGCCTTGCCTTCCTGGACAAGTGTCCCCCGTCGGGGCCGGCGGTCGTCTCGGCCCTGGCCGCCCGGGGCGTGAAGGAAATGGTCTTTGTTCCGCTCGACCTGACCCACGCCGTCGAGGTCTGTGAGCAGGCCACCGGCATGCTGGAGCGTGTCCGCGCCCTGCACCCCCAGGTGGCGATGACCCTGGCTCGTCCGCTCGGCCCGGCCACCGACCTGCTGAATGTGCTCGACGCCCGCCTGCGGGAGGCGCTGCGCCAGACCCACGCCGTGGAGCTCGACGGCCTGGTGCTCTCGGCTCCGGAGGCCGGCGACACCCGCGGCAATGCGCTGCTGGCCCGGCGGGCGCGGCAGTGGTCCGCGCACCACAAGCTCCCCTGCGTCGTCGCCTGCAATGACGGTAGTGGTGCCAACGTCGCCCAGGCGGTGGCCGCGCTGCGCTCGCAGGGTCGCCGTCATGTCGCCGTCGGCAGCTTCTACATCTCGGCCGACGAGAACTACCACGCCATGCGTGAGTCGGCCCTCGCGGCCGGTGTCGAGGCGGTCTCTGCCCCGATGGGTGACCACGAGTTCATCCTGGATCTGGTGATGGCACGCTACGTCTTTGCCGCCATGGAGTTGCTGGATGCCGAACTGCCGCAGAACCAGCAGCTGGACGACGAGGCGCACCACGCGATCTGAGATCGCACCGGCGTGGGGTCTACGCACACTCTCCCACGTACACGACGACGGGGCGGCACCCCAACCGATGGGTGCCGCCCCGTCGTCCATGCGTCGCGGTGGGCCTCAGCTCTTGTTGACCCGCTCCAGCTCTTCGGCGACGTCAAAATCGGCCTCTGGCCAGGCCAGATCCATCTCTTCCAGGGTCTCCAGCAGGATCTGGGCAACAGCCCAGTTGCGGTACCACTTCTTGTCCGCCGGGATGTGATACCACGGAGCGTCGTCGGTGTTGCACCGCTCCAGCAGATCCGCATAGGCCTGCATGTACGCCGGCCACTTGCTGCGGGAATCCACGTCCCCCGGGTTGTACTTCCAGTACTTCTCGGGGTTCTCCAGGCGTTCCACCAGCCGGGCCTTCTGCTCGTCGCGGCTGACATTGAGGAAGCACTTGACCACCTTGACGCCGTCGGCCACCAGATCCGCCTCGAACTTGTTGATCTGGTCGTAGCGCTTCTCCCACTCCTCCACCGGGACCAGCTCGTCGACGCGCACGATCAGCACATCCTCGTACTGGGACCGGTCGAAGATGCCGATCATGCCGGCGCCGGGCAGGGCCTGCTTGATCCGCCACAGGAAGGTGTGCTTGCGCTCTTCGGCCGTCGGGGACTTGAAGGCCTTGAGCGCGACGCCCTGCGGATCGACCATGCCGATGGCGTGCCGGATCACGCCGCCCTTGCCGGAGGTGTCCATGCCCTGCAGGATCACCAGCACCTTGGGTGCCTTGGGATCCTCGCGCCCATTGGCGTACAGCCGCTCCTGCAGGTCGCTCAGCCGGGCCTCGATCTCTGCCGCGTACTCGGGTGCATCGGCCTTGCCCTTGCCGGGGTAGCCCGGGGCGGAGTCGGCGTCCAAGGAGTCCATCGACACGGGCCCCTGCGGGATCCGTAGCAGTTCCCGCAGGGAGGTGTCCTTGCCGACCACCGCGTTCTTGGAGCTGGACTTCTTGGCGGACTTGCCGCTCTCGGACTTCTTCTTCGATGCCTTTGCCATGCGGGCCATTCTGGCCCCAAACGGGCGCCCTCGTCACCAAAAGTTCACCATCGGTTCGGAAAAGTTCAGTCCGCGCTCAAGAAATTGACGGGATCACCCCTTGTGAATGTCCGGTCAGCCCGACGCCTTCTTGGCCCGGGAGGGCTGCACCCGGGGCGGCTCCCCCGCCATCTTCGGGTACTCCGGCGGGTAGGGCAGCTCCCCCTCCCCCGCCTGCTCGTCCCGGCGGTACCACTCCAGCGCCGTGGCCAGACTGCCCCGCTGCGATGCGTACAGCGGCTCCCACAGATCCCCGAGATCCGCGAAGCGCCCGGGCATGGTCTGCACGGTGAAGGCGGCGGGATCGACCGTCGCAACCTCATCCCAGTCCAGCGGCGCGGAGACCTGCGCGCTGGGCACCGGCCGGATGGAATAGGCGCTGGCCATCAGCCGGTCGCGGGCCATCTGGTTGAAGTCGACGAAGATCCGCTCGCCGCGCTCCTCCTTCCACCAGTTCACCGTGACCAGCTCCGGCAGTCGGCGCGCCAGC
This sequence comes from Luteococcus sp. H91, assembly GCF_038433135.1. Classification (NCBI taxonomy): domain Bacteria; kingdom Bacillati; phylum Actinomycetota; class Actinomycetes; order Propionibacteriales; family Propionibacteriaceae; genus Luteococcus; species Luteococcus sp. H91. The sequence continues at coordinate 58,747 of NZ_JBCDMV010000008.1, forward strand.
TCGCGTCCGATGGCGATGGTGGCATGTCGGGCATCGATGAAATCGGCTGGCTGCACGCGGCAGAAGACGTGCAGGCCACGCCCGCCGGAGGTCTTGCACCAGCCCTGCAGGCCGACGTCGCCGAGCACCGCACGCAGTTCGAGGGCAGCCCGGGCGGCGTCACCGACGTCGGTCCCGGGTTGGGGATCAAGATCGATCCGCAACTGGTCCACGTGTTCCGTGTCGGGCGCGGTCACCGGCCAGGGATGGAAGCGCAGCGTGCCCAGGTTCAGCATCCACACCAGATCCGCGACGCTTGTGGGGGTCACCTGCTGGGCGGTCCGCCCTGACGGGTAGGTCACGGTTGCGGTCTGGACCCCCTCTGGCAGGCCCTTGGGTGCCTTCTTCTGGTAGAAGGCGTCGCCCCGGCCGTCGGCCCGGGTTGCCAGGACAGCACCCTCCACCACGCCGCCGGGCCAGCGCTCCATCGTCGTAGGACGGCCATGGAGCGCCGCCAGCATGCCGGGCCCAACGGCCATCACATAGCGCGCCAGATCCAGTTTGGTCAGCCCCAGCTCCGGGAAATAGACCTTGTCGGGGCTGGAGAGGCGCACCTCGCGGCCATCCACCTCCAGCATCACGGCGTCACTCTTGGGCATGGCCCCAGCCTAGGCGAAGCGTTGGCTGGGGGCGGGTACCCTCGTCGCCATGAGCAATGACACCCCCGAGAACGAGCTGGCACCCGTCGGCAAGATCGTCAAGACCGAAGCCGAGTGGCGTGCGCAACTGGACGATCTGGAATACCAGGTACTGCGCCAGGCCGGCACCGAGCAGCCCTTCACCGGCGAATACACCGACACCACCACCGAAGGCGTCTACCGCTGCCGTGCCTGCAACACCGAACTCTTCCGCAGCGACGAGAAGTTCGGCTCGCACTGCGGCTGGCCGAGCTTCTTCGCGCCGCTGGCCGAGGACCGGGTGGTCTACCTGGATGACGACTCCATTCCGGGACGCCCGCGCACCGAGGTGCGCTGCGCCGCGTGCGATTCTCACCTGGGGCACGTGTTCAAGGGCGAGGGCTATGACACGCCCACCGACCTGCGCTACTGCATCAACTCCGTTTGCCTTACCCTGCAGGAAAAGGACTGAACCCGGCGGATCCGGGCGGCTGTCGCGGGTGATGAATTTATGCGCCTTATCAGAGGCGCTGACGCGGCACTAGCGTGATGGCTGCCGGACCGCGGGGGCACTGGCGTCGCCGGGGCCGGCATCACCCCAGGAGAAGTATCGACATGCGTCGCATCACCATCACCGTCGTCAGCCTGAGCAGCCTCCTACTCCCCCTCAGCCCGGCCACCCCAGCGCGGGCGGCCGGCACCGATCTGGGCCAGGCCAGCGCCTGGGCCGCCTTCTCCGCCCCCGACCGGTGGGTCAACCAGGCGGACAATGTGCACTGGTATGTCGCCACCCCCGCACTGACCCAGTCAGCCCTGCAGAAGCCGATCCGATTCACGGTCACCAGCCCCCGCACCATCGACTGCGCCAATCTGGGCGCCGGCTACCAGAGCGGCGGCACCTGGACGGCCGCCCCGATCCGCACCCGCACATGCACCGCCACGCGGGCGGTGGTCGAGATCACCCCGACGGCGGCCATGGCGGGGGCACGGGTGACCCTCACCGGCTGGTCGGCGGTTGCCCGTCGCACCGCCGCAACCATCAAGGGCACCGTCCGGCTCGCCGGCCAGACCCGCACCGCCACCTCGACCGCCAGCCGAGCGGCCGCGCCGAAGCCCATCGGTCCGCTGGTGCAGATCGGCACGTGGAAAAGGAAGCCGGTCTACGCCTCCAGCCTCAACGGCATCAACGAGATCTGGGTGGGCAAGGGCTCTCGGGCGGTGCGCTACGCGTCGATCGACGGCGCCGCCTGGCACGTCGGGATGAGCGGTTCCCGGGTGGACGTGTGGACCGAGGACGGGGCCGAACTGCGCGGTTGGCACCTGGACCTCGCGACCGGCAAGACCACCTCCCAGGAGTTGGCCTCGGGCGAGGTCAGCCGACAGGGCAAGCCGGGCTTCTGGCTGCGACTGAACGGCACCGAGGGTGGCATCGGTGGCGAGGAGTGGCTCTATGACTGGGCCGGGACCCGGCACGTCGTTACCGACATGTTCTTCGCCCGCCCCGGGCGCAACCTGGGATTCACCAGCGCCCACGCCTTCGCCCTCGAGGGTCGCCAGCTGGCGGACGCGGTGGCGATCTTCTCCCTGGACGGCACCCCGAAGCAGACCGTGCCCGTGCCGGGGATGATCACCGACAGCGAGCTGGATGCCACCGGCGTGGTGATCAGCTACCGGCCCCTGGGCGGCACCGAGATCGCTGGTTGCCGGGTGGAAGCGGGCTGGACCAGCTGCCAGCCGATCGGCTGACCTCCCGGGTCGACGGTGCACGTCGACCTGCCCCGGGCACGCGCCGCAACACGTGCGCGGGGCGGTTGCACGTGCACCGTCAAGGTCAGGGCCGGTGTGGGACCAGCCCGCGACGGATCAGCCCAGCACCGACGCGTCGACGGCCTTGGCCGGATCGACCGGCTTGGTGATGATCCCCGCGGTCCGCATGAACTTCTCCATTGCGATGAAACGCTCCGGGTCCAGGGTCAGCTCGGGCACCTGCTGGTCGCCGCGCCACAGCGGCAGGGTTGCGGCCAGCGTCGCCTTGGCATTGCGCTGCGCCGCCGGGGCGGACAGACCAGGGATGTGCGGGGCGCTGGTGGTGATCGCGTCATCGGGATTGGCCACCACACCCTGCACTCCCCCGACGACGGCCCGGCAGACCGCCTTCACCAGCTCCGGGGAGGATTCCAGCACGTCCCGGCTCGTGACGATGCTGCTGCTGACCAGGGGAATGTCATCGCCCAACGGGATCTGTCGCACCGCGACGCCGGACTGGGCAAACTGCACCACGTCGTTGTTGCTGAAACCGACGATCGCGTCCACCTTGCCGGTGGCCAGCGCCGCCTGTTGGGTGTAGCCGATCGAGGTGATGGTCACCTGTTTGCGGGTGAGCCTGGCATTGTGCAGCGCCAATTGCAGCCCGAACCAGGATTCGCCGTACTCCCCCGGAATGCCGATGGTGCGACCGGACAGATCGGTCAGAGTCTTGATGGCGGACTTCTCCGGCACGATCAGCACCACCGGGTAGCGCTGGTAGTAGCCGGCGACGGTGACCAGCTGCATTCCCTCCGCATTGGCCTGCAGCACCTCATCGCCACCCGCGATCACGAACTCTTCCTGCCCGGCACCGAGCGCGGTGAACAGCCCTTCACTGGCGCCGTGGTGCCGCAGCGTCACCGCTGCGCCCTGCTGGGTGAACAAGCCCTTGTCGGTGGCCCAGTAGAAGGGGGCGAACTGGATGTTGGGGATGTAGGTCAGGCCAATGGTCGCCTTCAGCGCAGCGCTGCCGCCGGTATCCGGGGCGGGCTGCTGGGCCTGCTGCACCGCCGTCCCGTTGCAGCCGGCGGCGGCCAGCAGGCCGCCGGCTCCCAGACCGAGCATCAGGCGTCGGGTCAGCAGGGTGTCCATCGGGATTCCTTTCGCAAGGTCAGGCGTCGCGGAGCTGGGCGCCGACGAGCTTGGAGCGGCGCTCCAGGGTGCGGATCGCCGTGTAGATCAGGGAGGCGACGGTGCACAACAGGATGATGGTGGAGAACATTCCCGCGGTGTCCACCTGGTCACGCTGCACGGTGAGCACCTGGCCGAGCCCCTCACCACCCATCACCATCTCACCCACCACCGCGCCGGTGATGCTCAGGGTGAAACCATTGCGCAGACCGGCCAGGGCGCTGGGGAGGGCGAGCGGCAGTTCGATCCACCACAGGTGCGCCAACCGGCCGGCGCCATCCATCCGGGCGGCGTCCACCACGTCGGGATCCACATGCCGCAACCCCACCAGACTGGTCACCAGGATCGGGAAGAAGACCATCAACGCGCACAGCACCATCACCCCCAGCAGGCCATAGCCCACCCAGAGCACCAGCAGCGGCGCCAGGGCGATCGCCGGGATGGCCTGGGTGGCGCCCAGGAAGGGGTTGGCGGCTGCGGAGAACCACGTCGACTCGTGGATGGCGACTGCCAGTGGCAGGCCCGCCAGCGCACCGATCAGGCACCCGCCCAGGGCCTCGGCCAGGGTGGTGCCGAGGTAGCCCCAGGTGGCCGGGACGGTCAGGTCCTGCCCCAGACGATGGACGACGGCTGACGGGCTGGGCAGCACGAAAGCCGGCCACTGGGCGGCCAGCACCACCACCTGCCACAGCCCGATCAGGACGACCGCCAGCGCCAACGGCGCCACCACGGCCCGGGTCCGGTCGCTCACGCGAGTCAACGCTTCAGCAGCAACCGCAGGCATCCTCGCGGGGGGTGCCCCAGCTGGCCACGATCTCGGCCAGTTCACGTCGACGACCGGTGTAGAAGGGCTGCTCCTCCTTCATGTGGCGGCGGGCCTCGGCGGCGCGTAGATCCCGCATCAGGTCGACGGTCTCGTGCAGGGCGTCGCTCTCGAAAGCCAGGATCCACTCGTAGTCACCCAGCGCGAAGGAGGAGACGGTGTTGGCCCGCACGCCCGGGTAGGGGGCGGCCATCCGGCCGTGCTCACGCAGCATGGTCTTGCGCTCCTCCTCGGGCAGCAGGTACCAGTCGATGCTGCGCACGAAGGGGTAGACCACCACGGTCTTCTTGGGAGCCTCACCGGAGAGGAAGGAGGGGATGTGGGCCCGGTTGAACTCGGCCTGGCGATGCAGCGCCATCTGCGACCAGACGGGAATGAGGGTCTCACCCAGCTCCGTGGCGCGCAGCGCGTGGTAGGCGTCCTGCAGGGTCTCGAAGCTGGGGGCATGCCACCAGACCATCAGGTCGGCGTCGGCGCGGAAGCCGGCGACGTCATAGAAGCCGCGGATCACCAGGCCCTGGCCGGCTCCGGCCTGCTCGATCGCCGCCAGCGCCTCGTCGACTGCCTCGGGGCGCACCGGGGTGGTGCGGGCGAAGACCGACCACATGGTGTAGTTCAGTTCGGAGTTGATCTTGTCGACGTCCAGGCGTGCCATATCGATGTCCTTGTCTCGTGCGGCTTGTCTTGTCTTGACGGAGGTCTGTGGCGGTCGGTGGGCCGGGCTCAGCAACCGGCGTCGGCGCGCAGCCCGGGGCCCTCGGTGTGGATGAGTTCGACGATCCGGGTGAGTACCGCCGGGTCGGTCGTGGGCGGCACACCGTGGCCCAGGTTGAAGATGTGGCCCGGTGCCTTGGCGCCGGCCCGGATCACCTCGCGGACCCGCTCGGCCAGCACCTCCCATGGGGCCAGCAGCAGGGCCGGGTCAAGATTGCCCTGGACGGCCTTGGCAGAGCCGATCCGGGTACTGGCGACGTCCAACGGGGTGCGCCAGTCGACACCGACCACGTCGCTGCCGGCCTCGCTCATGGCGCCCAGCAGCTCGGCAGTACCGACGCCGAAGTGGATGGTGGGCACGTCGCCGGTCAGTGACTGCAGGACCCCGCGGCTGTGCGGCAGCACCCGCTCCCGGTAGTCGCGCTCGGAGAGGGCCCCCGCCCAGGAGTCGAAGAGTTGCACCGCACGGGCGCCAGCGTCGATCTGCACCTGGAGGAAGGCGCCGGAGATCTGCCCGAGCCGCCGGCAGAGCTCGTCCCACAGTTCGAGGTCACCGGCCATCATCGACTTGGTCAGGGCGTGGTCCTTGCTGGGGCCGCCCTCCACCAGGTAGCTGGCCAAGGTGAAGGGGGCGCCGGCGAAGCCGATCAGCGGGGTGGCGCCGAGCTCGTCGACGATGCTGTGGATGGCCTGGGTGACGAATCCGACGTGCCCCGCCTCCAGCGGCACCAGCTGGTCCAGATCGGCCCGGGTGCGCACCGGGTGGGCGATGACCGGTCCGGTTCCCGCCACGATGTCCAGGTCGACCCCGATCGCCTTGAGCGGCAGCACGATGTCGGAGAAGAAGATTGCCGCGTCCACCGCGTGCCGGCGCACCGGCTGCAGGGTGATCTCGTGGATCATCTCCGGGTCGGCACAGGCGTCGAGCATCCGGGTGCCCACCCGCAGCTCGCGGTACTCGGGCAGGGATCGGCCGGCCTGGCGCATGAACCAGACGGGCAGCTGGGTTCCCTGCTGGCGGCGGGCGGCGGCGACAAGGACGGGCATGGCAGAGTCGGTCACCTTCCGGATTCAACCACAGTCGCCCGGTACAGACACATCGCGGTGAGCGGGGCAGCACATTGGGCGCGGGCTGCTCCGGCGAGTCTCGGCCGGAGGCGTCGTCCATGTGCATAGGGTCAACGCTGTGAGTGCCCAGCTTCCGCCCGACGCCGACGCGCTGGATTTTGCCGCGCTCACCCAGGAGATGGCCTCATATCCCTGGCGACAGGAGGTGGAGGTGGAGTCCATCCCCTCCCCGCAACGCATCGCCCCCTATTCCGCCGCGATCGCCGCCGACGTGGTCAGCGATGGTGCCGAGCTGGGCAATGGCAGGTTGGTGCTGCTGCACGACCCACAAGGGGTCGAGGCCTGGGAGGGCATCCACCGCTGCGTCACCTTCGCCCGGGCCGAGGTGGACTTCTCGATGGTCACCGATCCCCTGCTGGCCGAGGTGGGCTGGTCCTGGCTGACCGATGCCTTGGAGGCCCACGGCGCACCCTATGCCGCCGCCTCTGGCACGGTCACCGCCGTTTCCAGCCGCTGCTTCGGTGAGATGCGGGACACCCCGGATCGTGCCGAGGTGGAGATCCGCGCCTCCTGGACCCCGCTGATCGACCACCAGCATGGCATCACCCCACATCTGGCGGCGTGGCAGGATTTGTTGTGCACCACCGCGGGCCTGCCCGCGCTGCCGGCAGGCATTGTGCTGCTGGGCTCCCGCACCGGAAGGACTCGATGACCACGCCCCACCCCGACGCCACCCTCACTGCTGAATCCGTGATTCCCGATCCCGTCGAGGAGTCCGTCGAGCCTGCGGCCGAGTTGCCCGTGCTCGACGAGCCGGCCGATGGGCTGCCCATCGTGGTGGACACCCCAGCCGCCCTGGCCGCCAGCATTGCTGCGCTCGCCGCCGGCACCGGCCCCCTGGCCGTGGACGCGGAGCGGGCCCAGGGCTTCCGCTATTCCAACAAGTCCTATCTCTTCCAGTTCCGCCGGGCCGGCGCCGGAACCCACATCGTCGATCCCACCGCCTTCGAGGGTGACGACGGCACCGCGGATCTCTCCGCGCTGGGCGAGGCAGTGGCCGACGCGGAGTGGATCATCCACGCCGCCACCCAGGACCTGCCCTGTCTGGTGGAGGCGGGCCTGGTGCCGCGCACCATATTCGACACCGAGCTGGCCGGTCGCCTGCTAGGGCTGCCCAAGGTGGGGCTGGGGGCGATGATCGAGCAGTTCTTCGGGCTGCGGCTGCTCAAGGAGCATTCCGCGGCGGACTGGTCGCGTCGCCCGTTGCCCGACGAGTGGATCAACTATGCCGCGCTCGACGTGGAACTGCTGGTGGAGCTGCGTGACCGGATGGCCGAGGAATTGCAGCGGGCTGGCAAGCACGAATGGGCCCGTCAGGAATTTGCCTGGCTGGTGGAGCGCTGCACCGACGAGCCTCGCGTGCGGGGGGATCGCTGGCGCCGCACCAATGGCATGCACCAGGTGCGTTCGGCGCTGGGACTGGCCGTGGTGCGGGAACTGTGGACGGTGCGCGACGAGCTTGCCGCCAAGTTGGACAAGGCACCGGGCCGCCTGGTGCAGGATGCCGCGATCTGCGAGCTGGCCGCCCTGGCCGCCAGCACCAAGCCGGCGCATGTGCCCAGCAAGGACGAGCTGCGCCGGGTCAACGGCTTCAAGCGCCGCGCCGCCCGGCAGTACGAGAACAACTGGCTGATCGCGTTGGAGCGGGTGGCGCAGCTGGGGCCCAAGCAGTTGCCCAGCCTGCGGGTGGCTCCGGACGGGCCTCCCCCGCCGCGTAGCTGGGACCGGCGCTTTCCCGAGGCCTACGCCCGCTGGAACCGGGTGCGTCCGGCCACCCAGCAGCTGGCCGTGACCCTGGGGCTGCCGCCGGAGAACCTGGTCAGCCCCGACACCCTGCGTCGGATCACCTTCGAGCCGCCGTCGCCGCTCACCCCCCAGGCCGTCGACGCGGCCCTGACCGAGCTGGGAGCCCGTCCCTGGCAGCGGGAATTCCTGGTTCCGGTGCTCTGCCGACTCTTCCCCGAACCGGCCTGAGGCCTCGACAGGCTCGGCCACCTTGGTGTCGTTGCGCGGGGACGTCACCACGGTCCCCGAGCCCGTCGAGGGGTGCTGCGGGCGCCTGACTAGCGGGGTTGCTCGAAATTGGGCACGGCTCGGGTGGCGTCGCCGGAGAGGCTCACGTCGCTGCTGCCGGCCAGGTAGCAGCCCAGCACCTCGCGGGCGATGTCCTGCCCGGTCAGTCCGTGGTCGGCCAGCACCTCGTTGCGGCTGGCGTGGGGCAGGAATTCCTGCGGGATGCCGAAGCACATCAGCGGGGTCTGCACCCGCATCCGGTGCATCTCTTCGGAGAGGTGGCTGCCGGTGCCACCCACCACCATCGAGTCCTCGATGTTGACGACCAGTCGGTGCTGCGCGGCCAGATCCACCAGCGACGGGTTGACGGGCAGCGACCACACCGGGTCGATCACGCTGGCACGCACCCCCTGCCGGCCCAAGCGCTCGGCGACGTCCAGCGCCAGGCCCATGAACTGGCCATGACCCACCACCAGCACCTGGCTGTCCTCACTGATCCGCAGCAGGTCCATCCCATCCAGGGAACGGATCGCGGGGATCGGGTCGGGCAGGCGCTCCTTGGACCAGCGCACCACGGTGGGGGCGTCGTCCACCCCGATCGCGGTCTCCAGTGCCTCCTCCATCCGCTGCCGGTCACGGGGCGAGGCCAGTCGCAGCCCGGGCACCAGCCCGCAGATCGAGACATCCCACATGCCGTTGTGGCTGGCCCCGTCGGTGCCGGTGACGCCCGCCCGATCCAGGCAGAAGGTGACGCCCTGCTTGTGCAGTGCCACGTCCATCAGCATCTGGTCGAAGCCGCGGTTCAGGAAGGTGGAGTAGACGGCAACCACCGGGTGCAGACCACCCGCGGCCAGGCCTGCGGCGGAGGTGATGGCGTGCTGCTCGGCGATGCCGACGTCGAAGACCCGATCCGGGAAGACCTGGCTGAACCGAGCCAGCCCCACCGGGTGCAGCATGGCCGCGGTGATCGCCACCAGCTCGGGGTGCTTGTCGCCCAGCTTCACCATGTGGTCGCTGAAGGCATCGGTCCAGGTGGCCTGGACGCTGGCGGACAGCGGCTCCCCGGTCAGCTCGTTGATCTTGCCGACGGCGTGGAAGCGATCCTCCTCATTGTCCTCGGCGAACTTGAAGCCCCGGCCTTTCTGGGTGATGGTGTGCACCAGCACCGGGCCCCCGAAGCCCTTGGCCTGCTCCAGGGCACGCTCCACCGCATCCTCGTCGTGGCCGTCGATCGGGCCCAGGTACTTGATCCCCAGGTCGCTGAACATGCCCTGCGGCGCCAGCACATCCTTCAGCCCGGTCTTCATGCCGTGCAGCAGGTCATAGGCGGGCTTGCCCACCACGGGAGTCTTGTTGATGCTGCGCTTGGCCACGCCCAGGGCCTGCTCATAGCGACGATCGGTGCGCATCCCGGCCAGGTGGGTGGCCAGGCCGCCCACCGTCGGGGTGTAGGAACGGCCGTTGTCGTTGACCACCACCACCAGCTTCAGGTCGTCCTGCACGGCGATGCTGTTCAACGCCTCCCAGCACATGCCGCCGGTCAGGGCACCGTCACCCACCAGCACCACCACCGTGCGATCCTCACCGCGCAGCCGGAAGGCCTTGGCCAGCCCCTCGCCCCAGCTGAGCGAGGTGGAGGCGTGCGAATTCTCCACCCAGTCGTGCTCGCTCTCCTCCCGCGACGGGTAGCCGGACAGCCCACCCTTCTGACGCAGGCCATCGAAGTCCCCCGCCCGGCCGGTGAGGATCTTGTGCACATAGCTCTGGTGGCCCGTGTCGAAGATCAGCGGATCGTGCGGCGAGTCGAAAACCCGGTGCATCGCGATGGTCAGCTCCACGACGCCCAGGTTTGGCCCCAGATGCCCGCCGGTACGACTCACATTGGTCACCAGGAAGGCGCGGATCTCACGCGCGAGCTCGTCGAGCTGTTCACGGGTGAGTGCCCTGAGATCGCTGGGCCGGGTGATTTGTTCCAACAAAGCCATGAGAAACATCCTAGGGCCGTTGGCCAAGTTCACGGCCTCAACCGGCTGGAAGTCAGAGTTTGCGCAGGAAGATTCGCCCCCGTAGTGCCTCCTCCACCAGCATCACGGCTCGCCGTACTCGTACCAGCCGTGCCCCCTCGGTCTGGATCGCCTCCGCGGCCTGGTCCAGCACCGCATGGTCGACGTACTCCCCCAGGCTCGGCCGGGTTGTCGCCAGGGCCTGCCGCGACGAGCGGATCTGCCCCTCCACGAATTCCGCGGCAAAGCGGGCCAGCACGACGGGGTGGCGCCGCAGCACCGGGTAGCCGCGGTAGTCGGCCGGGCACTGGTCCAACAGCCAGCCGATGGCGCTGGCCTCCCAGTCCGGGGCGCCCGGCGGCAACACCTCGGTGGGCCAGCCCGGCGGCACATAGATACGCTCCGGGGCCGCCCCGGCTCGGCGCTCGCCCGAATCGGGCACGATCCGCAGTGAACCGCCGGAGTGGAATTCCTGCGGGCCCGGCCGACCGCTGGCCTGCTCGCGCGGCGGACGGTCCTGGTACTGCCTGAAGGCCACCGACATGTCGCACTCCTTCGAATATGTGTTCGATGATAGGTGTGGGGTGTTGCCCGGTGCAATGCCCGTGGCCCTCCCCCACCGCCTCGAACACTGCCAGTCGCCTCTGACATTTTTTCGCAAACCTGTTCGACGAGGGACTCCTGCGTCCCCCGAACGTGCAACAGCGCCCGCCCCGGAGACCGGGACGGGCGCCGAACGCCTCGTCAGGGAACTACTTCTTGGCGGCAACCGCCTTGGCCACGTCCTCCAGCACGGTGTTCAACTGGCTCTGGGTGATCTTCCCGCCACTCATGTCGGTGATCTGGATGAAGACATTGTCCACATGGCCCAGCGCACTGGTGGTCACCTGGCTCTGGCCGGCGACGCTCACGCTGGTCTTCTGCCCGGATTCGGTCTGCGAGCTGGCCGAATCCAGTGCCATGGTCTGGGTGGTGCCCTTGACCGTCACCTTCTGACCACTCTGGCTCATCGTCATCGAGAAGTTCTTGCAGGCATCCGCGGTGGTGTTCGCGGCCTCCACCAGCTTCTTGGCGTCCTCCCCGCTCGGCAGGGTGCGCACGATCACCAGCGGCAGGCTCTTGGCCCCGGAGACTGCCAGCGGCGTGGAGGCGGGCATCAGCTTCGCATTGGCCAGGGTGGCAGTCTTGCAGGCATCCGGCGTCACCGTTGCCGTCTTCATGCTCTGCGCCATCATGTCCGCGGCATTGACCTTCTTGATCTGCGCGGTGAGCTGGGCCGGAGCGGGCTGCAGCGCCACCCCATTCACCTTGACGCCCTTCAGCATGGCCTGCAGCTGGGCGTCGGTGTAGCTCTTGCCATCGCCTGAGGCCGCACCCCCCTCGCTGGCAGCTGCACTGGCATCGGCGCTGGCCGCATCGGATGACTGACCGGAGGCCTCGGTGCTGGCCTGGTCCGTGGCCCCGGCAGAGCTGGCGTCGGAGCCGGGGACGGCCACCGTCGAGCTGCTGGATGCCGGTGCGGCGGATTCCTTCTTGTCGCCACCGCAGGCGCTCAGCGACAGCAGGGCGACGGTGGACAGGGCGAGGATGGTGGTGCTGCGAGAGGTGGTCATGCGGGGCCTCCTGATCGACGGGCCAGTGGAAAACTCTGCCAGTGACCGTAGCGGGGATGGGGTTCACGCGGAGCCAGCACCGGTACACGTTCGTCCACCGCGAAATCGGACGGACACACCAGAGGGCCGCACTCCCGGTGGGGAATGCGGCCCTCAGCCGATCGACTGGGATCAGCAGATCACTTCATCAACTGGCGCAGCACGTACTGCAGGATGCCGCCGTTGAGGTAGTACGCCCGCTCTCCGGGGGTGTCGATTCGCAGGACGGCGTCGAACTCCACCGTGCTGCCGTCGGTCTTGGTGGCGACGACGTGCAGGGTCTTGGGGGTCACGCCCTCGTTCAGCTCGGTGACACCGGAGACATCGAAGGTCTCGGTGCCGTCCAGGCCGAGCGACTCGGCATTCTGGCCCTCCGGGTACTGCAGCGGGATGACGCCCATGCCGATCAGGTTGGAGCGGTGGATCCGCTCGTAGCTCTCGGCGATGACCACCTTGACGCCCAGCAGCGTGGTGCCCTTGGCTGCCCAGTCACGCGACGAACCAGAGCCGTACTCCTTGCCGGCCAGGACGACCAGCGGGGTGCCGGCCTTGGCGTAGGCCTCGGCGGCGTCGTAGACCGTGGTCACCGGGCCGTCGGGCTGGGTGAAGTCACGGGTGAAGCCACCCTCGGTGCCGGGCGCGATCTGGTTGCGCAGCCGGATGTTGGCGAAGGTGCCGCGGATCATCACCTCGTGGTTGCCACGACGGCTACCCAGCGAGTTGTAGTCGGCGCGCTCGACGCCACGCTCGGTGAGGTACTTGCCCGCCGGGGAATCCGACTTGATGGAGCCGGCCGGGGAGATGTGGTCGGTAGTGACCGAATCGCCCAGCTTCAGCAGCACCTTGGCACCCGTGACGTCCTCGACGGCGGTCGGCTCGGCCGGCATGCCGTCGAAGTAGGGGGCGCGACGGATGTAGGTGGAGGCATCGTCCCAGGCGAACAGGTTGCCGTCCGGGGTCTCCAGGTTCTGCCAACGCTCGTCGCCGGCGAAGACGTCGGCGTAACGGTTGGAGTACATCTCGGCGCTGATCGAGCTGCCGATCACCTCGTCGATCTCCGCCTGGGTGGGCCAGACATCCTTCATGAAGACGTCATTGCCATCGGAGTCCTGGCCGATCGGATCCTTGTCCAGGTCGATGTCCATGGTGCCGGCCAGGGCGTAGACAATCACCAGCGGCGGGCTGGCCAGGTAGTTCATCTTCACGTCGGGGCTGATCCGGCCCTCGAAGTTGCGGTTGCCCGACAGAACGGCGGTGACGGCCAGGTCATTGTCATTGATCGCCTTGGAGACCTCGGGGATCAGCGGGCCGGTGTTGCCGATGCAGGTGACGCAGCCGTAGCCGACGGTGTTGAACTGCAGCTCGTCCAGGTACTTCTGCAGACCGGACTTCTCGTAGTAGTCGGTGACGACCTGGGAGCCGGGGGCGACGGTGGTCTTGACCCACGGCTTGGGCTGCATGCCCTTCTCGATCGCCTTCTTGGCCACCAGCGCCGCACCGATCATCACGCTCGGGTTGGAGGTGTTGGTGCAGGAGGTGATGGAGGCGACGGTCACGGCGCCGTTGGCCAGCTCGAAGCTGCGGCCGTCGGCCAGGGTGACCGAGACGGTCTTGGCCGGGTCGTCGGTGTAGGCCTTGACCGATTCGGCGAAGGAGGGCTTGGACTCGGCCAGCACGATCCGGTCCTGCGGGCGCTTCGGGCCGGCGATCGACGGGACGACCGTCGACAGGTCCAGCTCGATGTACTCGGAGTAGACCGGCTCGTTGGCGGCGTCGTGCCACAGGCCCTGCTCCTTGGCGTAGGCCTCGACCAGAGCGATCTGGTCTTCCTCGCGGCCGGTCAGACGCAGGTAGTCGGTGGTCTTGTCGTCGATCGGCCAGATGGCGATGGTGGAGCCGTACTCGGGGCTCATGTTGCCGATCGTGGCGCGGTTGGCCAGCGGAACCTCGGAGACGCCGGGGCCGTAGAACTCGACGAACTTGCCGACGACCTTGTGCTCACGCAGCATCTCGGTGATGGTCAGCACCATGTCGGTGGCGGTGACGCCCTCGTTGAGCTTGCCGGAGAGCTTGAAGCCGACGACCTTGGGGATCAGCATGCTGATCGGCTGGCCGAGCATGGCAGCCTCGGCCTCGATGCCGCCGACGCCCCAGCCCACGACGCCCAGGCCGTTGACCATGGTGGTGTGCGAGTCGGTGCCGACGCAGCTGTCGGGGTAGGCCTGCAGCACGCCGTCGACGGTGCGCGGGAAGATCACCCGGGCCAGGTTCTCGATGTTGACCTGGTGGACGATGCCGGTGCCCGGGGGCACGACCTTGAACTCGTCGAAGGCGCCCTGCGCCCAACGCAGCAGCTTGTAACGCTCCAGGTTGCGCTGGTACTCGACGTCGGTGTTCAGCTGCAGGGCATCGGCGGTGCCGAAGTACTCGGCGATCACGGAGTGGTCGATGACCAGCTCGGCCGGGGCCAGCGGGTTCACCTTGGCGGCGTCGCCACCCAGATCCGCGACGGCCTGACGCATGGTGGCCAGGTCAACCACGCAGGCGACGCCGGTGAAGTCCTGCATGATCACGCGGGCGGGGGTGAACTGGATCTCCTGGTCGGGCTCACCGGTGGGAGCGCCGGCCGCGAGGGCCTTGATGTCCTCAGCGGTGATGTTGGCACCATCCTCGGTGCGCAGCAGGTTCTCAAGGAGCACCTTGAGGCTGTAGGGAAGCTTCTCGTGGCCCTCAACCGCGTCGAGCCGGAAGATCTCGTAGGACTGGCCGTTCACCTCAAGGGTGCTCTTGGCCCCAAAACTGTTGACGCTCATGCATCACTCCTGATCGGGCTGCCTTGGCGCCTGCGCCAAAGTCTCTTGATATCAAGATATCACGTTCATCGGGACGTGCCCGGGCGAACGGGAATTCCTCTCACAGTCTGCTACAGCAGACCCCTTGCTGCCAGCCAACGGACCGCCTAATAACGTGCGGAAATAATGCTCTAAATCTCGTCGACTTGGGCGGCGACTAGGCATTTCCCGTCCGGCGGCCGACCCGCAGCGGAGTTACTGCGCGGACGCGGCAAAGGCCGTGCGGGCCGCCCTCGCGCGCAGCTCCAGCCGATTGGCGTTCCATTGTTCGCGCAACTGCGGGTCGTCCATCACCAGGTAGACCAGACCGCAGTTGTGCGGGCCGTCGGCGCCGGGCTGGCACAGGCTGCACGGATCCCCCGGGCGAATGGGACACTTGGCGCTGGTCTTGGGCACCCGCCAATCATCCCACTCGTCAATACCGGCCCGACGGCCGGTCCGGCAGCGGAGCACGCAGCCGGGCAAAACCCGGCCCGGAATCCAGCTGGGCCCCCAACTGGCCCGCCGTCTGCCCCCACAGGGCCAACTGCTCCGCTGCGGGTTCCAGTACCACCAGCGTCGCCATCCCCCGGGAGATGCTGACCTTCACCTCCTGCCGGTGCCGCACCGGTTCACCGATCCGAGTCAGCCAGTAGGCAACCGCATCCAGGAAGACCCGCTCGTCGGGCGTGACCGACGGGGTGTTGGCGTGCCAGCCCTTGCGCCGCAGGGTGTTCAGCACCTGCAGCATGGTGGTCTGTTCGGGCCCCAGCAGCAGCTCGTCGCGCAGGGTGGCCTCGAGCAGCTCGGCATGCCGGATCCGCTCGGGCGTGATCTCCAGCCCGTCGGCGATCGTCCGGATCAGCGGCATTGCCTCCCCGGTCACCTGCTGCGACCAGTAGTCCTTGAGCTGCAAGTCACGCCGGCGGGCCGCCACCTCCTGCTGGGACTCGGTCGTCAGCCGGCGTTCGTCGAGCTGCAGCCGCTCCAGCAGTCGCACCCGGGCCTGGACGGCGATGGTGGCCAGGCCCTCGCCCAGTGGCACCAGGACCACCGGCCAGGCCTGCACGAGGGTCCAGGCGGACCGGGACAGGGCCAGTCCCAGACCCGCCAGAGCCACCCAACCCAGCACCGTCAGCAGGGCCCGCCTGACCGGCTGCTGCAAGACGGCCAGGTGCATCAGCGCCGAGCAGGCCCACAGGAACCACAGCCCGTGGACCGCCTTGCCCGGGGACGTGGTGGGCGCCAGCGCGAGCAGACCCCACCAGCTCGCCAGGCCGGTCACCAGCAACACGACCTCTTCGGCGCACGTCCCCGGCCGATGGAAGAGGGTGCGGCAATGGACCAGTCCGACCGCCACCGGCACCAGGGAACACAGCGCCACCAGCCATGCGCCATGGGCGATCGCCATCAGGACCGCGGCCACCACGGTGACGGCGAGACCCGGCAGCGCGGTCAGGGTCAGCAGGCGACGGACCTGCCGCTTGGTGGAACCCACCCACAACGGATCCGGCGCGCCGTCCTCCCGTGGCCAGGTCAGGGTGACCGTCGTCCCCCGGCGGGGCGCGCTGGTCACCTTGGCGGCTCCCCCGACGTCCTCCATCCGCGCCACGATCGAGTGCCGCAGCCCAAGCCCCTGCCGGGGCAGTCGGTCCGGGACGAATCCCAGTCCGTCATCGCTCACCTCAACCCGCGGGCGTGGCTGGGACTCCAGGGTGATGCTCACCCGGGATGCTTGGGCATGTTCGCGGACATTGGCCAGAGCGGCATGGACCGCACCCGCCATTGCCTCGGTGACATCGGTCGGGAGCTGGCCCGTGTCCCCCGTGATGATGGGATCCAGGATGTCGACCAAGGGATCAGCCGACAGTCGCTCGCGCAGTGATTGGGTCGGGTCCGTCGAGCGGGGATGCTCCAGCTCTCGCAGCGCCGACGCGCACTCGTCCGACGCCATCTGCGGGGTGATCTCACCACCGATGCGGGCCACCGCATGCAAGGCGTGCAGGATGTGGTCGTGCAGGAGCCGCGCCGCCTCCGACCGGGCGAACAGCTCGCGTCGCTGCCAGGCGGTGGATTCCAGGATCGCGCGGCGTCGCATCATCTCCTGTTCCACCTGGTGGGAGACCAGCCGCAGCGCGAGACCGAACAGCGCCATCACCAGTGGGGGCACCAGATACCACAGTGAGACCAGCAACTCGTGCCCCGGTTGCCGGGCCAGACCGACCAGCGCGGCATCGAGCAGGGCCAGGGCGGCGAAGAAGCCCAGCATCAGGCCGATCTGGGAGCGCAGGTGCAGCACCCAGGTGGCCCACGCCACCCAGCCGAAGGCCAGGAAACCCGGCGCCCAGGGCGCGGTGCCCGGATTGAGGTTCCAGTGCGTCATCAACAGTGCAAAGGAAGCGGCCAGCATCGCGCCGGCACACCAGAACAGCCGCCGGCTGGACGCAACCCGGACGATGCCCACCGCGGTCACCACCTGGTGGGAGATCGCCAGGACGGCGCCAACCACGCCCAGACGTGACCCGTTGACGGTCATCACCACCGACGGAATGGTCACCAGGCAGACCACGCCGACCACTGCGAGGGCAACCATCCGGATGGCGCCGGTGGCGTACTCGGCGGGGGCGTTCTGGGCGCTCTCGGTTCCCTGCCTGCTCGCCCCTCCCTGGAACCTCCGGCGAGCGGACCGAAGGCGGGGCTCGTCAAGGTTCATCCTGCACCGCGCGACGGCTGGTTGACCACCGCCCCGCCCGTCTCGTCGGCCATCTCGGGCTCCACCCAGCTCAGTCCCGCACCAACAGCGCCACGCACTCGACGTGGTGGGTCATCGGGAAGAGGTCGAAGGCCCGGATCAGCTCGGCCCGGTAGCCCTGCTGGGCAAAGGTCTTCAGATCTCGTGCCAGGGCAGCCGGATCACAGGCGACGTAGGCGATGGCCCTGGCACCGAGCCCCGCCAGATGGGTGACCACCTGGGCACCCGCTCCGGTCCGCGGCGGATCCAGCACGATCAGGTCCACCCGGGGCGGCAGCTGGCGCAGTGCCCTGGCCAAGGGCGCCGCGATGAAGCGGCCCTTGGGCACATTGCGTCGGGCCAGCTGGACGGACCGGGACACCTGCTCCACACCCACCACCGTGCACCCCTGGTCGGACAGTGCCCCCGCGAAGAGTCCGACGCCGCAGTAGAGATCCAGCGCGCTCTCCCCCCGGGCCGGCTGCAAGAGCTGCAGCACCGCCTCGGTCAGCGTCGACGCCGCCTGGGGATGCACCTGCCAGAAGCCATCGGCGCGCACCAGGTGGTCGCGGCTTGCGCAGTGCTCCACCACCAGCTCGGCGCCCTGTTCCCGGCTGGTGATGACCCGCGGCTCACCGTCGACGGGAACCACCACCCGGATCTCCTCGGCTCCGGTCTGGGCAGCGATCCGATCCAGTTCGGCCGGCGACGGCGTCTTCTCGTCGGCGATCAGGCAGCCCCGAGCGGGGAGCGGGATCAGCGCGTGCGACCGGTGGGCGCGCATCCCCACCTTCGGCGCGCTGCCCTGCCGATCGACCAGGAAGCGGGTGCGGGTACGCCAGCCGGTCAGCGGCCCGACGGCCTCCACCTCGCCCTCCCAGACGATCCCCGCCAGATGGGCCAGCTGCTCCCGGATCACGCCGCCCTTCAGTCGACGCTGGCCCGTCGCCGTGACGTGCTGGAAGTCACAGCCCCCACACCCAGCGGGCACCGCCACCGGGCAGGGCGGTTCCGTCCGCTCCGGGGAGGCCTGCAGGATCTCCACCGCGTCGCCGCGCCAGAAGTTCTTGTGCGAGGCATCGGTGACCCGCACCATCACGCTCTCCCCCGGCAGCGCATGTCGGACGAAGATCACCCGGCCTTCGAAGCGGGCCACGCAGTGCCCGCCGTGTGCAACCGACCCCACCTGCATGGGGCCGATCGGCGTCTCCTCTGGCTCATTGCCCGTGCTCATTTGCCCACCATCCGCCAAGCCGTCGGATCATCGTGCACATACTTCTCGTCGGCGTCCGCGGAGGACCGCAGCTGGTAGGGCACGCTGGTCACCATCACGCCGGGCATGAAGTGCAGCCGGGTGCGGACCACCAGTGCGGTCTGGTTGTGCAGCAACTGCTCCCACCAGTGGCCGACCACCACCTCCGGGATGTAGACGCAGACCACGTCGCGCGGGTTGTCGCTGCGCAGCCGCTTCACATGGTCGATGAAGGGGCCCGTGACCTCGCGGAAGGGCGAGGCGATCACCTTCAGCGGCACGTCGATGTTCTCCCTCTCCCAGGCCTGTACCAACTCCTGCGACTCCTCGTCGTCGACGCTGACCGACACCGCGTCCAGGTGCGATGGTCGGGTGGCCTTGGCGAAACTCAGGGCGCGCATCATCGGCTTGTTCACGTCGCCGACGAAGACCACGGCCCGCACCCGACTGGGCAGGGCACGGTCGCTGGCCCCGGCCAGCGCCACCTCCTTGGCCACCGTGGTGTAGTGCCGACGAATGGCCTTCATCATGGTGAAGACCACGATCATCGCGATGATCGCCAGGTAGGCGCCGTGCAGGAACTTGCTGAGCAGCACCACCACCAGGACGACGCCGGTCAGGGTCAGCCCGATCGCATTGATCATCCGGGAACGCTGCATGTGACGGCGTTCGTCGGGATCGGTCTCGGTCTTCAGGTGGCGGGTCCAGTGCCGCAGCATGCCGAACTGGCTGACGGTGAAGCTGACGAACACGCCCACCACGTAGAGCTGGATCAGCGCCGTGACGGAACCATTGAAGATCAGCACCAGGGCGATCGCGGCCAGCGCCAGGGACATGATGCCGTTGGAATAGGCCAACCGGTCGCCGCGGGTGTGCAGCTGGCGCGGCAGGTAGCCGTCGCGGGCCAGGATGGAGCCCAGCGTCGGGAAGCCGTTGAAGGCGGTGTTGGCGGCCAGGAAGAGGATCACCATGGTCACGGTGACGATGAAGTAGAAGGCCGGCTGGAAGCTGTCGAGGAAGACCACCCGGGCCAGCTGACCGACCACCGTGGTGCCCTCACCCGTCACCCGCTCGCCCGAGGCGGTCACATAGTAGGAGCCTCCCTTGGGGTCGATCAGCTTCACTCCGGTGCGATTTGCCAGCCAGATGATGCCCAGCAGCATGGTGATGGCTATGGTGCCCAGCAGCGCCAGCGTGGTGGCGGCATTCCTGCTCTTGGGCTTCTTGAAGGCGGGGACGCCATTGCTGATCGCCTCGACGCCGGTCAGGGCGGCGCAACCGGAGCTGAAGGCCCGGGCCAGCAGCGCGATCATCAGCACTCCGGTGAAGTTGGTGTACTCGCTGGTGCTGGCCACCGTCCAGTCGGCGGTCTCGGCGCGCAGATCGTCGCCCAACAGGTGGATCCGGGCGAATCCCCATGCTGTCATCCCCAGGATTCCCGCCATGAACAGGTAGGTGGGAATGGCGAAGATGGTGCCCGATTCGCGCACGCCGCGCAGGTTCAGGGCCATCAGCACCACGATCACCCCGGCAGCGACGATGCCCTCTCGGCCCGCCAGCCAGGGCAGCATCGCTTCGGCATTCTGCACGCCGGAGGAGACGGAGACGGCGACGGTGAGCACGTAGTCCACCAGCAGGGCGCTCGCCACGGTCAAGCCGGCATTGGGGCCGATGTTGACCGTCGCCACCTCATAGTCGCCGCCGCCGGAGGGGTAGGCGTGCACGGTCTGCCGGTAGGAGAGCACGACGACGGCCATCACCAGAGCGACCAGCAGACCCACCTGCCAGCTGAAGGCGAAGCCGGCCATCCCGGCCAGGCTGAGGGTGAGCAGGATCTCGTCGGGGGCGTAGGCCACCGAACTCAACGCGTCACTGGCGAAGACGGGTAACGCAATCCGCTTGGGGAGCAGGGTCTCCCCCAACTGGGTACTGGCCAGCTTCCGGCCCACCAGAAGTCGCTTGATCGCATGCGTTGGACTCACGGCATGACTCTAGACCCACCGAGCAATGGTCTCCGATTCGGTGCGGTAGCGTTCATGCGTCGTCGAAGCACACAACGGAGGTCAGCGTGCACATCGTCATCATGGGTTGTGGCCGCGTCGGGTCGAGCCTGGCGCGCAGCCTGGAGAAGCGCGGGCACACCGTCTCGGTGATCGACGTCAATGCCGAATCCTTCCGGCGGCTGGGCCCGGAGTTCAAGGGCACCACCATCAAGGGCGTGGGCTTCGACCGCGCCGTGCTGGAGAAGGCCGGGATCCGGGAGGCCGACGGTTTTGCTGCCGTCTCCAGCGGTGACAACTCCAACATCCTGGCGGCCCGCGTGGTGCGCGAGGAGTTCGGCGTGCACAATGTGGTCGCCCGGATCTACGACCAAGGCCGCGCCGAGGTCTACGAACGGCTCGGCATCCCCACCGTGGCCACCGTGCGCTGGGCCGCCAACCAGGTGCTGCGCGGCCTGCTGCCCGAGGGTTCGGAGCCGGTTTGGCGGGATCCGTCGGGCAATGCCCGGCTGGTGCAGGTGCACACCCACGAGGAGTGGATCGGCAGCACCGTCGGAGCCATCACCGACGCGGTGCGCACTCCCCTGCCCTTCATCATGCGCTACGGCACCGGCATGGTGCCCACCCCGGAGACGATCCTGCAGGACGGTGACCTGCTCTACGCCGCCATCGAGCTGGAGCGCACCGACGAGATCGAACAGATCCTGGGCGAACCGCCCGTCAAGCACTGAATGGCCCGCAGAACAATGGCCGATGAGGACTGAGGAGAAGCCATGCGCATCGTGATCGCCGGAGCCGGCAATGTGGGCCGCTCCATCGCCCGGGAACTGATCGTCAACGGCCACCAGGTGCTGCTGATCGACCGCGACCCGAAGGCAATCAAGACCGATTCGGTGCCGCAGGCGGAGTGGCTGTTGGCCGACGCCTGCGAGCTGGACACGCTGCAGGAGGCTCGGCTGGACACCTGCGATGTCTGCATCGCCGCCACCGGTGATGACAAGGCCAATCTGGTGCACTCGCTGCTGGCCAAGACCGAGTTCGGGGTGCCGCGCACCGTCGGCCGGGTCAACCACCCCGGCAACGAGTGGATGTTCGACGAGGTCTGGGGCGTCGACGTCGCCGTCTCCACCCCGCGGCTGATGTCCGCCCTGGTGGAGGAGGCGGTCAGCGTCGGCGACCTGGTGCGGATCTTCACCTTCCAGAAGGGCAACACCAACCTGGTGGAGATGACCCTGCCCCTCGAAAGCCCCCGGGTGGGCGAGACCCTGCGCACCATCACCTTCCCCGGCGACGCGATCCTGGTGGCGATCATCCGCGACGGCCGGGCGATGGCCCCGCACCCCGACGGCGCGCTGGAGGGTGGCGACGAACTGCTCTTCGTCGTCTCCACCGACCACGAACTGGAGCTCTCCCAGCTGCTGGCCCCCCGCGACCGCCATGTCGCCGACGATTCCGTCAGCTCCTGAATCCGTCGCCCACCAACCCGCTACGAGCGCGAGGAACGAGCGTGAGTAGCCCGACCGGGCAGGCGACGAAGGAGCCGGTGCGCCCGGCCGGAACGGACAGCGCGGAGCAAAGCGACTCCAGATAACAAGAAACCCGACCACCCAATGTCCGAGAGCCAGGCGCCCTCTCGACCCTGGCAGGGGGTTTGGGGGCGGCACGCCCCCAATGTCAGTCGGGCAGCAGGGAGTACTTCGGGTTGTAGATCGTCGGGCGCCCGTCGTAGAGGGTGATCACACCCTGCACCTCCAGCCGTCGGCCCGCCTCGATGCCGCGCACCACGCGGCGACCCATCCAGATCAGCGTGACCTCCCCGCTGCCATCGGAGAGCACGGCCTCCAGCCAGCGGTTCACCCCGCGAGGGTTGAGCGTGACCATGTGCACGGTGCCGCGCAGCTTCACCGGCCGGCGCAGCGCCGCCTCCCCGATCGCCTGACAGCCGGCGGCGGTCGACTCGGTGCGCATCGACTCGTCGCGCAATGCCGTCTCGGAGGTGGTCAGCCGACGCAAGACCCGGCCGAGCACTCCCCCACGGGAGCGTCCGGCCGGGCTCTGGGTGACGATGGGCGTCATCACTCGGTGACGGGCGGCTGACCCTCGCCGACAGTCCGCTGCGCTTCCTGGATCTCCTCGGGAGCATCGGCCAGCAACTCGGCGGGGATGGTCATCGGGATCAGATCACCGGGAACCCGCGGGCTGTCGTCGCGACGCACCACCAGGTTGCAGAAGAACTCGTACAGCACGGCGCTGGGGCCGTCGACGCCCTCGGTCATGCCCGCCTCGCCCATCAGGACGCCGCGCAGCAGCCACCGCGGGCCCTGCGCGAACCAGGTGCGGGAGACGTGGTACATCGTCTCGCCCTCGTCATTCTGCAGCGGGATCACCCGACGGATCTCGGTGCCGAAGGGGCCCTCGGCCAGCTGGACGTCGCCACCCTGCTGGCTGGTGACCTCAACCATGTCCCGACGGATGTCTGCGGCCATGGAGGTGACGGCGGGGGCACCGAAGACGGCGACCTCAAGGGCCGATTCGCCGTGCATGACCAGCGCCGCCTGCACCTGCTGGGTCTCCTCGTCGACCTGCAGCTGCAGGTTCATCTCGTCGAAGGGGGTCATGATCAGGCTGCCGAAGTCCAGTCGCTCGACCTCGTCGGCGTCCAGATCCACCTCGTCGAAGTCGAAGGGGCCGTCCTCGCGCCAGTCCTTCTTCTCGTCCAGTTCGGCCCAGCGCGGGTCGTCGGGATTGACGACCTCCAGCTGCTCGTCGGCCAGCTGTTCGTCGGCTCCGGGCTCGGTGGCCGCGACGTTCAGCTCGGTCTGGTTCACCGCGTCGTTCTCACTCACGTGAAATGTCCCTCCAGCAGGCCGCGCCGGCTCTCGTCGCGGCAACGTCTGCGATCCTATCCTGCCTGCCAGTCAGCGACACCGCCGCTGGAACCGTGGCCGCCCTCACCCCGCTCGGTGGCGTCCAGCCCGTCCACCTCCACCAGCCTCGGCAGGGCGACGGACTGCACCAGCAGCTGGGCGATCCGGTCGCCCCGGCGCAGTGTGATCGGCGTGCTGGCGTCGGTGTTCAGCAGGCAGATCTTGACTTCACCCCGATAGCCGGCGTCGATGGTGCCGGGGGCGTTGACGATGGTCAGGCCGCTGCGGGCGGCCAGACCGGAGCGGGGGTGCACCAGCCCGACGTACCCGGCGGGGATGGCGACGGCGATCCCGGTGCCTACCAGGGCGCGCTCGCCCGGTTGCAGCGTGAGGTCGGTGCTGGTCATCAGGTCTATCCCCGCATCATCGGGGTGTGCACGGCGGGGCACCGGCAGATCCGGATCCAGCCGCTTGACCCGCAGTTCGGTGGGTTCGGTCACGATGCCGCGGCCAGGTGTTCACGGGCGACGGCAGCCAGCCGCTCCGGGTGCCGGGCGCTGACCAGCCAGAAGGGGTGCGGATCGGCCGGATCGTCCAGCACCACCCGGACGGCACCTTTGACATAGGGGCGGGTCAGGAACCAGCCGGAGGCCAGGGAACCCGGGCCCAGCGATTCCTTGACCTGCTTGGCGTCCAATACCTCGACGTCGGCCACCCATGGCCATTCGACGTGCGCGCGGCCAGCCCGCAGGCCGGTCGCGTCGGCGCCGACCACGACGTGACCATGGGACCAGAAGGCCAGACCGATCGCCACCAGGCACAGGACCGCCACCGCGGCCCCGAACTGCAGGTTCAGGTAGGCGCCGACCGCGATCACCAGCGTGCTGGCGAAGCCGACGGTGAGCAGCCACCAGCTGATCGGAATGGTCAGCCGCTCGCGGAAACTGGCGGAGGGGTTCTGGTCGGCCTTCGGCATGCCGCCCAACCTACCGTCGCACTGCGCCAAGGGCGAAAGTTGGTCCCACCCGGGCCGATCTGTTCCCCGGGTTGCCTACCATGGGTGTCGAAGCACATCACATGTGCACCCGGATGTGCACCGCCCCATCACCGTGAGGAGACCCCATGGCCACCACGAGCCAGAACATTGGTTTCAAGATCTATGCCGGCGTGTTGGGCGCTGTCACCACGATCGTCGCCCAGAAGCTGGTCAGCACGGCGTGGAAGATCGCCACCGGCGACACCCCGCCCGACCCCAATGATCCCGACGTCCCCCCGACCCAGGCCGCGATCTGGGCCCTGGCCAGCGGCCTGGGGCTGGGCGTCAGCCAGCTGGCGATGAACCGCTTCGTCGGCCGTCGCTTCGAGGAAGTCACCGGCGAGCACCTGGACACCTCCAAGAATGTGAAGATCAAGATCTGACGACACGACGAAGGGGCCGCATCCATCCGGATGCGGCCCCTTCGCTGTGTCCTCAGGTGCGCTCAGACGCAGTCGACGCAGTAGTCGATCCCCTTGCGGGTCTCCGCGCGCTGGCTGGCGGCCTTCACCAGGAAGCAGGAGCCGCAGGTGAACTCGTCGGCCTGGCGAGGCAGGACGCGCACGGTCAGCTCCTCGTGCGACAGGTCGGCGCCGGGCAGCTCGAAGGCTTCGGCGGCCTCCACCTCGTCCTCGTCGACCTTGCCGGAGTTCTTGTCATTGCGACGGGTCTTGAGCTCCTCGATGGAGTCTTCGCTCATTTCCTCGTCGGTCTTGCGAGGAGCGTCGTAGTCGGTCGCCATCTCTTCCTTCCCTGTCGTTCCGGGTTTGGCCCTCGCGGGTCGTTCCGGGTGGACCCTCACGGGTCTTGCCTTGTCCCCGGTGTGCCCCCAGAACGCCACCGGGGCGCGGATTTGTTCCCGGCCCGGGCGCCGTGGGTGCTCAACGGCAGGCACATGTGTATCACACCCGCCGAAGTCGCGCGCCAATTGGGTGGCCCCTGTCCTACCCGATGGTCGGTTTCCTTTGCCCGTGGACGCTCCGACAGGGGGTTCAGAGCCGACCGGGGCGTTGCCAGGGCGTGCCATCCAGATGGTGCGCCAGGAAGGCCCGCACGGTCTGGTACCAGACCATCGCATGCTGCGGGGTGAGCACCCAGTGGTTCTCGTCGGGGAAGTACAGGAATTTGTGCGGGAGCTCCGCCTCCGGGCCGTCGTGGTTGCTGACCAGCGCCCACCACAGCGCGAGGCCCTCGCCGATCGGCACTCGATAGTCCTTGTCACCGTGGATCACCAACATGGGGGTGGTGATCTGGTCGGCGGCGTGGTGTGGGGAGTTGGCGCGCATCATCTCCGGCGACATCTCCCGATCCCAGAACCACGGGGCGTCGGTGGTGGTGCCGAAGGTCTCCAGGTTCCAGAGGCTGGCGTGGCTGACGATGCACCGGAAACGGTCGGTGTGCCCGGCCATCCAGTTGGCCATGTAGCCGCCGAAGGAACCGCCCATCATGGCGGTGCGGCTCTGGTCGATGTCCTCCCGCGCCTCGACGGCGTCGGTGATCGCCAGGCTGTCGGTGTACGGCTCGGCGCCCCACCGGCCCCAGCCACGCTGGATGAAGTCCCGGCCATAGCCGGTGCTCAGGGCCGGATCGGGCAACAGCACGGCACGACCGCGGCTGACCAGCAACCAGGGGCACCAGCGCCAGCTCCAGGCATTCCACGAGTTCAACGGCCCGCCATGCACCCACAGCACCAGTGGCGCCGGCTGCTCGGCACAGGCACCGTCGGGCAGGATCAGCCAGCCGGGGATCCGGGCGCCGTCGTCGGCGGTGGTCTCCACCCGCTCCAGTCGTCCCGGCAACCGCAGATCAGGCACCGTGCTGTGCAGCACGGTGCTGTCCCCGCTCCGCGGATCGATCCGGACCAGGGTGGGCGGCTCGTTCCAGGCGGCGCGCAGCGCGTACAGCGCGGAGCCGTCCGGGGCGACCCGGACGGCGCTGTGCGCGCCGGGGCCGGTGAGTCGCCGGACCTGCCCGGTCGCCAGGTCGACGGCGAAAACCGGGCCGGCGCCGTCCTCGTCGGCGGTGACATAGAGCGTGGCCTTGTCCGGGCTGAAGGCCACCGGGCTGCCCCAACGAGGCCAGTCGGCGGCCAGGTCGTGGTGTTCGCCGGTGGTCAGGTCCACCAGGTGCAGGTGCACGTGCGGCGCCTCCTGCGGACTGCCGGGCACACTGCGGACACAGGCCAGCAGGCTGCCGTCATCGCTGATCACGGGCTGGTGGAAGTCATCGCCCTCGGCGGCGACGACGTCGGTCAGCTCGCCCGAATCGACGTCGATCCGGACCAGCTTGGTTCGTCGCTGGCCGCGCGGGAGCCGATCGGTCCAGCTGCCCACCAGGAAACTGCCATCCGCGGACAGGACGGCGTCGTCGGCCAATTGCCGGCCAAGGTCACCCGCGACCGCCCGCAGATCCTTCGAGCCCAGTACGAGATCGCTCCCGGTGGGCAACTCGGCGGTCAGGAAACGGACGGTGTCGCTGGTCAGGTCCTGATCCCAGTAGCGCACCCCGCCGCCCTCGTGCAGGATCGCGTGCACCTCGGTCCTGCCGCGGCTCACCCTCAGTTCGCGATCGGCGTCGGCTTCCAGGCCCGCCCGCATCCCGACGGTGCAGACCAGTCGGCGGCCGCGGCGGGCGGCCTGCACCCGTCGCCAGCCACCCTCCCGTCGGGCCAGCACGTGAGCCTCGCCCCCGAGCGCCGGCAGGCACCACAGCGCCTTGTCCCGTTCGCCGGGCTGGTCGGCGTCCTGCGAGCCGGGTTTGGGCAGCTGACGGTCCGAGGTGAACACGACGGAGCCGTCGGGCAGGATGGCCGCCGCCGATTCCCCCTCCACCCCGCGGGTCAACCGGTGCGGCGCCCGCTCACCGTGGGGGTCGATCCGCCACAGCGCGGTGACATAGCCGGTGCGGTCCGGGTTGATGGTCTGGATCCCGGCCAGCAGCCAACTGCCATCGGGCGCCACCTCCAGGCTGTTCAGCCGGGGTTGCTCCACGTAGCGTTCCAGGTCTTCCCATGGCGATGCCGTGGTCGACGCCTCCGGGGTGGCTTCCGGCTGGGCGTCGGGTTGGGTATCACTGGTCACGATGGGTCCTCCGATGCTGGTCGGACCCACTGGCCGTGGGCCTGTTCCCAACCTATTCGCCGAAGCCGGATCAGTCGATGGCTGGGGTGTTTGGTGCGCCCAGGTTGGGGCAACATCCCGCACCACCACAGCCCAGGTCGCACGGCAGGTCGCCGTCGGCGGTTTCCCGTGCTTGAGCGGCCCGGTCCAGCAGCCGATCGGCCAGTGTCGCGACGAAGGCCGGGGAGACACCCGCGGTGGCGGCCCGCACCATCTGGATTCCCAGCTTGTCGCAGGTCTCGCGAGCCTGGGTGTCCAGGTCGTAGATCACCTCCATGTGGTCGGAGATGAAGCCGATCGGGGCCAGCACGACCCGATCGATTCCCTGGGCGTGCAGCGCTTCCAGATGGTCGTTCACGTCGGGCTCCAGCCAGGGCTGGCCCGGACGCCCGGAACGGGAGCAGAAGACCAGATCGTGTTCGCCGTCGATCCCCTGCTCGGCGAAGACCCGCTCCGCCAGCTCCCGATGCCAGCGGGTGTAGGCGCCCCGGCCACCGGTTCCCTCGCCGTCGACGCCGGAATTGGCATCCATGTCGGTCGGAATGGAATGGGTGACGAAGACCACCCGGGCGCCCGGCAGCTCGGTCAGCGCGGTGCGCAGCGCTTCGGCATTTGCCTGGACGAAACCCTCGTCCAGGCCGTAGTTGCCGATCCGCTCCACCCGAAGATCGTCGCCGTGCTCGGCCAGCGCGGGGGCCAGCGCCTCACGGTAGGAACGGCAGCCGGCATAGGAGGGGAAGGCGCTGGTGGTGAGCATCAAGACCCGACGGTGACCGTCGGCCTTCAGCTGCTGCACGGCCTCGGCGATGAAGGGATGCCAATTGCGATTGCCCCAGTAGATCGGCAGCTGCACGCCGCGGGTGACCAACTCCTGCTCCAGCGCCGCCATGAGCGCCTTGTTCTGGTCATTGATTGGGCTCTTGCCACCAAACAGGAAGTAGTGCTCCCCCACCGTCGCCAGCCGGGAGCGCGGGATGCCGGAGCCGGCGGTGACCACCTCCAGAAAGTCCACCACCTCGTCGGGCTTCTCCGGCCCCCCGAAGGACACCAACAGGATGGCGTCGTAGGGGGCCAGGGACGGGGCTTCGGTGGTGCGTGAGGTCATGGGCTGATCCTTCCAGACCCGCCACCGGTTGCCCAACCAGCCACCGGACCCGTCAGCCGAGCCCCTCTGCTGGCCGAGTCCTTCCGGTCTGTGACACAAACCGCATTCTGGTTCGAGGCCGGTGCCACCATGACATCGGGTGCCACTCAGAATGTGGTTTGTGGCGCAAACCTGGCGGTCTGACCTCATTGATGGGCAGGTGGGGCCGCTGCACGGCGGTTCTGAACCACAGGTGAGCCTCCCGATACCCCTCTCCGCAGGGTCTCTCCGCAGGGTGCGCCGCGGGCTTGCGGGGCATCATCGCTTGCGGCACGGTAGGTTGGGCAACGCAGAATTGTGGTTGCGTGCCCTGCAGCCTGTGCCCCCGGCGCGCCGCAACCCCGAGAACTGCACCAGCTTCACCTGACAGCTCAACCTATGGCAGCCGTTCCACCAGCCCTGGAGATGACATGACAAGCGCCCTGAGTCCCCGCGACATCCAGACCCGGATCCGGTCGGGAGCGTCGCTGGAGGATCTGGTGCGCGAGTGTGGCCTGCCGATGGAGAAGGTGGAGCCCTTTGCCGCGCCGGTGCTGGCCGAGCGTGAGCACGTGGCTGGCACCGCGCTGCAGTGTCCGGTGCGACGCCGGGGCGAGACCGGCTCGGTGCGGGCCATGCGGGCGGTCGTCGAGGAGAAGCTGGCGGCGCAGCAGGTGAACATGGACGACGTCACGTGGGACGCGTGGCGCAACGAGGATCGCCGGTGGAGTGTCGTCGGGCGTTGGCAGCACGACGGTGAGGGCCACGAGGCGCAGTTCGTCTTTGACCAGCGCGCTCGGTTCAGCGTCGCCACCAATGACGCGGCCCGTCAGCTGATCGGTGAGGTCACCGCCGCCCCCGCTCCCCGCCCGGTGCCCTCGGCGGTCGCGGCCGATGCCGAGCCCACCATTGACCTGCACGACGAGCTGGCGGTGCTCCGCGCGGTGCAGGGTGATGTGCCTTCGGTCAGCGCCCCCAAGCAGCCGTCCATGCCTCCCGCAGGCACTGGCCCCCGTCCGACTCCGGAGACCCAGCCGGCTCCGGAGACCCAGCCGGTTGCAGAGCAGCCTGCTCCGGCCCCCGAAGCCGAGCCCGCACCGGCCCGGGCCTCCGACATCGAGGACGAGGAGGAGGTGCAGGACTACTCCCCCGCCGAGCTGGAAGAGGTTGACGGGGTCTACGACTTCGTCCCGCAGAACACCTCGGACATGGACGTGCTCTACGAGATGCTCAGCTCCTTTGCCGAGGACTCGGTGAACATCTACGCCGGGCTGGCCAATCCCGTGACGCAGGAGCCGAGCGCTGACCTGACCGAGGAGCCGGCCGAAGCCGACGACGCCACCGAGGGCCAGTCCGAGGCGGCCCTTGCTGATCCGTCGCTGGCGGTGCTGGACGCCGCCGAGGTGGAGGACGTTGCGGAGGCCGAGCCGCAGGTGGCGGTGGAACCGGTGATCGCGGACGAGCCCCCGGCCGAGGCCGAGCACCCCGCGCTGGCCGCTGTCCGCGAGGAGACCTTGGCGCACGAGGAAACCCCGACGGCCGAGCCGGTGGACGAGCCGTCCGACCAGGAGCTCCTCGACGAGCTCGGGGACCGTGGCACGATCCCTGCCCAGCCGCAGGATCCCAGCCCGACGGCCGAGCCCGTCGAGGTCCCCGGGGAGGTCGAGGGCGAGGATGTCGAGGACGAGGATGCCGAACCGTCGGCCCTGATCGAGCTGCCTGCCCAGGCCCCCGTCGCGGTTCCCGCGGCGCCCGTGGTGGTGGAGGTCAGCCAGCCCGAACCCGGCCAGAACACCATCGAGGTGGAGCTGCCCAGCACCGATCCGGTGCAGGAGACCCTGGATGAGGCCGTCGAGAGCGATATCGCTCCGTTGGCCGAGCCCGTCGAAGCCGCCGGTGACGCGGCAGCCGAGGAGGAGCCGCTCGACAAGCTCGTGGGCCGTGGTTCCGATGCTCCCGACCCGACCCCGACGGCCGAGCCTGTCGAGGCCCCCGCACCCGAGGCCCCCGCACCCGAGGTGCCCGAGCAGGACGCCCTGGTGGAGACTCCTCAGCAGCCGACGTCGCAGCCGCGGCCCAAGCCCCGTCCGCGCAAGAAGCGCGCCTCGATCCCCAGCTGGGACGAGATCATGTTCGGCGGGCCCACCCCGCCCAAGCAGGGCTGACCCACCTCAGCCAGCGGCGAAGTCCAGCAGCCGATCCACCGGCCAGGTGGTGATGATCCGCTCCGGCGCGATCCCCGCCGCCTCCGCGCGGGCACAGCCCAGCGCCAGGAAGTCCAGCTGTCCGGGGGCGTGCGCGTCGGTGTCGATGCTGAACAGGCAACCGATCTGGCTGGCCAGGGCCAGCAGTTCGTCGGGCGGATCCTGCCGTTCGGGACGGGAATTGATCTCCACCGCGACGCCGAACTGGCGGCAGGCCTCGAAGACCACCTCCGCGTCGAAGTCCGACGGCGGTCGGGTGCCCCGGGAACCCTCGACCAGCCGCCCGGTGCAGTGCCCCAGCACCGTGGTGTGCGGATTGGCGACGGCGGCCACCATCCGTCGGGTCATGGACTGCCGGTCGGAGCGCAGCCTGGAGTGCACCGAGGCCACCACCACGTCCAGGCCGTCCAGCGCTTCGTCCGACTGGTCCAGCGAGCCGTCATCCAGGATGTCCACCTCGATCCCCCGCAACAGCCGCAGTCTGCTGCCGTCGGCGACCAGCGTGGCCTGGACCCGGGCGATCTCGCCCCATTGCGCCCGCAGCCGGCCGGCGCTGAGCCCATGGGCCACGCGGAGCCGGGGTGAATGGTCGGTGATCGCCAGGTATTCATGCCCCAGCCGGGCGGCGGTGTTGGCCATCTCGGCCAGCGACGAGCCACCGTCCGACCAGGTGGTGTGACTGTGCAGGTCTCCCCGCACCAGGGCACGCACCGCGGAACGGGCCAGGGGCTCGGCCCCCGAGGCTCGCAGTTCGGCCAGCCGCTCGGGCAGGCGTCCGGCCAGGCAGTCACGGATCACGGCGACGGTGCTGCGGCCCAGCCCGGGCACCGCGGACCAGGCGTCGGCCTCCTGCAACGCGGCCAGATCGTCGGCGTCCAGGGAATCCAGCGCGTCGGCGGCCCCCCGATAGGCCTTCACCCGGTAGTTGTCGGCCCGGGCCCGTTCCAGCCAGAAGCCGATCTCCCGCAAGGCCTCGGCGGGGGCGGGTACGGTCGGTTCCACGGTGTCTGCGGTGCTGGCCACCGCCCCACCGTACGGCACAAGGCGCAGTAGGCTCACTGGTCACAGGAAGGACGAGGATGCTCCCACGCAAGAATCGCGATGCTGACGGCCCGGCCGGCGCGCCTGCTCCCACCCCCGGCTCTGGACGGGCGCTGGTGCCCTCGGATCGCGCCCGCAAGGCGTTGGTCTCCCGGCTGTCCACCTCCACCAGCAAGATGACCACCATCGTGCTGAGCGCCATGGACGAGCGTCATCCGTGGTTCGGGGAGCTAGATGCAGAGCACCGTTCCTGGATCAGCGTGGTGGCCCGGGGCGGCATCGACGGATTCACCCAGTGGGTGGCCGATGACCCCGACGTCGCCTTCGACCCGGCCAATGTCTTTGCCGCGGCCCCGCGCGCCCTGACCCGCAACATCACCCTGCACCAGACCGTCGACCTGATGCGGACCACGATCACCGTGGTGGAGGAGCAACTGCCCCACCTGGTGCCCAAGGGTGACCTGCCCCTCCTGCAGACCGCGATCGTGCACTACTCCCGGGAGGTGGCCTTCGCCGCCGCTGAGGTCTATGCCCGGGCCGCCGAGGTGCGCGGCGCGTGGGATGCTCGGATGGAGGCCCTGGTGGTCGACGCCATCGTCCGCGCCGAGGCCGACGAGTCGATGGTCTCCCGCGCCTCCACCCTGGGTTGGCACTCCGGCAGCAAGGTCTTCGTCGCCGTCGGGCATGTGCATCAACAGGGTGATGACGCGACCACGGACCTGCGTCGCCAGGCGATCAAGATGAAGCTGGACGTGCTCACCTCGGTGCAGGGCGACCGGCTGGTGATGGTGGCCAGCGGGCCGAGCATCACCGACGAGGCCAGCGCGATCACCGTGGTGGAGGCCCTGACCGACTTCTTCGGTGACGGTCATGTGGTGATCGGCCCACTGGTCGACGACCTGGTGGAATCCCCCCGATCGGCCCGGGCCGCGATCAGCGGCCTGCGTGCCTCCGACGCCTGGCCGGAGGGCGCCCGCGCCCTGCCGGCCTCGGAGCTCCTGCCCGAGCGGGTGCTGGCCGGCGACGGGCATGCCCGTCGCACCCTGGCCAAGGAGGTCTTCGAGCCCCTGGCCGCGGCCGGCGGTGACCTGCTGGAGACCTGTGTCAGCTTCCTGGATCATGCCTGCTCGGTGGAGGCGACCGCGCGGGACCTGTTCGTGCACGCCAACACCGTGCGCTACCGGATCAAGCGCATCCAGGACGTGACGGGCTACTCCCCCACCGACGCCCGCGATGCCTATGTCCTGCGGCTGGCAATCACCCTGGGACGTTTGGCGGCCACCGCCCGTTGACCCGCGGCGCGGTCCACGCGTACAAGGTTCGTCCAGGATCACATCGGGGGAACTCAGCAACCCCTACAAGTCGACGACCTTTCCCCTGCGGGGATGTCAGCGGGGCTTGTGGGGATCTGACAACAACGGGGCCTGAGATTTCGTCGTGTCGGCTCCCGCAGACTTCTCAGCAAGCCTGCACAGTGGTTACGTGCTTGCAATCGTTGCGCCGGGACAAGGCGCCCAGACCCCCGGATTCCTCGCCCCCTGGCTGGAGCTCGACAGCTTCGCGGGGCGCCTTGCCCGTCTGGGCCAGGTGAGCGAGCTCGATCTGGCCGGCCACGGCACCACCGCCAATGCCGAGACCATCAAGGACACCGCCGTGGCCCAGCCGCTGCTGGTGGCCTCGGCCATCGCCACCGCGGCCGAACTGCTCGGTGATGCCGGTGCGGATCAGCGGGTTGGCATGGTGGCCGGCCACAGCGTCGGTGAACTGGCCGCCGCCGCGATCGCAGGCGTGCTCAGCGAGGACGACGCGATGCTGCTGGTCCGCGAGCGTGGCCGCGGGATGGCCAAGGCCTCTGCCGTGCGCCCGACGTCGATGACCGCCGTGATCGGGGGCAAGGCCGACGAGGTGCTGGCCGCGATCGAGGCCGCAGGGCTCACCGCCGCCAACAACAACGGCTCCGGGCAGATCGTCGCCGCCGGGACCGTGGAGCAGCTTGCCGCCTTTGCCGAGAACCCGCCCGCCCGTGCGCGGCTCTTCCCGCTGAGTGTCGCCGGCGCCTTCCACACCGTGCACATGGAGCCCGCCGTGGAGACGCTGCGCGCGCTGGTCGCCGACGTGCAGCCCGGCGATGCCCGGGTCGCCCTGCTCAGCAACCGCGACGGCGCCGCCGTCGCCTCCGGCCGGGACTACCTGGACCGGCTGGTCGCCCAGGTGGCCAACCCGGTGCGCTGGGACCTGTGCATGGAGACCATGGCCGCCCGGGGCATCACCGGGCTGCTGGAGCTCACCCCGGCCGGCACCCTGACCGGGATTGCCAAGCGCAACCTCAAGGGCGTCGAGCTGTTCAACCTGAACACCCCCGACCAGCTGGACGAGGCCCGGGCCTTCGTCGAGACCCACGCGCAGAACGGCAACTGAGATGGCAATCATCCAGGTACGACAGGGTGCACCCTACGCGCGGCTGCTCAGCACCGGCGCCCACCGCGGTTCACGCGTGGTGGACAACGCCGAGATGTGCACCATGATCGATTCCTCTGACGAGTGGATCCAGCAGCGCACCGGCATCACCCAGCGGCACTGGGCCACCGACGACGAGACACCGCGCAGCATGGCCGTCGCCGCGGCCCGGCAGGCGATCGAGCGGGCCGGGCTGAGCGCCGACCAGATCGACACCGTCATCCTGGCGACGGTCAGCAATTCCCAGCAGATGCCCTCGCTGGCCTCCTTCGTCGCGCAGGATCTGGGCTGTCCCAGCCCCGCCATGTTCGACATCTCCGCCGCGTGCGCGGGCTTCTGCTACGGCCTGACCCTGGCGGATTCGCTGATCCGCACCGGCTCATCGGTACACGTGCTGGTGATCGGCGTCGAGAAGCTCAGCGAGAACCTGGACCACAACGACCGTGGTACCGCCTTCCTTTTCAGTGACGGCGCCGGCGCCGTGGTGGTGGGCCCCTCCGATGTGCCGGCGATCGGCCCGACTGTCTGGGGTTCCGACCCCAGCCAGGCCAACGTGCTGTCGATCGAGAACTGGCGCAGCCTGCCGGAGGACCAGAAGCACCCCTTCATCCGGATGGATGGCACCAAGGTCTTCCGCTGGGCCACCACCTTCATCTCCGACCGGACCCGCGAGACGCTGGCGGCCGCGGGGCTCGAGCCGGAAGACCTGGAGGTCTTCATCCCGCACCAGGCCAACAACCGGATCACCGATTCCATGTTGCGCCACCTCAAGCTGCCCGGCGACATCATCGTCGCCCGGGACATCGCCCAGATGGGCAATTCGTCAGCAGCCTCCGTGCCGCTGGCCCTGGACGCCGTCCTGCAGTCCGGCCAGGCCCACAGCGGCCAGACCGCGCTGCTGATCGGCTTCGGGGCCGGCCTGACCTTCGCCGGCCAGGTCGTCACCCTCCCCTGATCCCGGGGTCCGCCACCCGGCGGCTCCGTAACAGCACCCGCAACACCAACACAGAAACAGGAGGCCATCATGGCCAGCACCGAAGAGATCCGCTCCGACCTCGCCGAGATCGTCAACGACGTCGCCGGCGTCGGCGTCGAGGACGTCCAGCTGGACAAGTCCTTCACCGAGGACCTGGACGTCGACTCCCTCAGCATGGTCGAGATCATCTACGCCTGCGAGGAGAAGTTCGGCGTCTCCATCCCCGACGAGGATGCCAAGAACCTGAAGACCGTCGGCGACGCCGTGGCCTTCATCGAGCGCGCCCAGGCCTGAGCCTGACACCGGGTGCGGGCCGACGTTGAGTGCGTCGCCCGCACCCGACTCCACTCCCTCACAATCCTTCACTCACAGGAGTTGTTCTCATGACCACCGTTGTTGTCACCGGTTTTGGCGCATTCACCCCGCTGGGTGTTGATGCGCCCACCACCTGGAGCGCGATGCTCGAGGGCATCAGCGGCGCTCGCACCATTGACCTGGACTGGGCCGCGGAGCTGCCCGTCACCTTTGCCGCGCAGGCCATCGACGATCCGGCCAGCAAGCTGGATCGGGTCCAGGCCCGACGTCTGGACCGCTCCACCCAGCTGGCCCTGGTGGCCGGCGAGGAGGCCTGGACGGATGCCGGCCTGAAGTTCGGCGAGGTCAACGAGAACCTGGACGAGGACCGGATCGGCGTCAGCCTGGCCAGTGGCATCGGCGGCCTGCACTCCCTGCTGGGCCAGTGGGACATCCAGAAGGGCAAGGGCCTGCGCCGGGTCAGCCCGTTCACCATCCCGATGCTGATCAGCAACGCCCCGGCCGCCAATGTGGGCCTGAAGGTGGGCGCCCGCGCCGGCATCCACACCCCAGTCAGCGCCTGCGCCTCCTCCAACGAGGCGATCAGCCTGGCCATCGACATGATCCGGCTGGGTCGCGCCGACATCGTGCTGGCCGGCGGCACCGAGGCCGTCATCCACCCGCTGCCGATCAATGCCTTCGCCCAGATGCAGGCGCTCAGCCGCCGCAACGACTCCCCGGAGACCGCGTCGCGTCCCTGGGACACCGGCCGCGACGGCTTCGTGATGGGTGAGGGTTCGGTCTGCATGGTGCTGGAGAGCCTGGAGCATGCCCAGGCCCGCGGCGCCAAGATCTACGGCACCCTGGCCGGCGCCGGCATCAGCGCCGACAACCACGACATCGTCGAGCCCGATCCCGACGGCCGCGGTCAGGCCTCCGCCATGACCCGCGCACTGAAGGAATCCGGCCTGCAGCCCAGCGACATCAAGCACGTCAACGCGCATGGCACCTCCACCCCCAAGGGCGACGTGACCGAGGCCAACTCGATCCGCACCGCGCTGGGCGATGCCGCTGACGACCTGATCGTCACCTCCACCAAGTCGATGACCGGTCACCTGCTGGGTGGCGCCGGCGCGATCGAGACCTTCGCGACGGTGATGGCGCTGAACACCCGCAAGATCCCGGGCACCATCAACATCGAGAACCTGGAGCCGGGCCTGCCGGTGGAGATCGCCACCACGGTCCGCGAGCTGCCCCAGGGTGACCTGGCCGCGCTGAACAACTCCTTCGGCTTCGGCGGCCACAACGTCGCCATCGCGGTGACCAACCAGAACCAGAGCCGCTGACGGCTTCTACCCACCCCCGCCCAGGCCGCGTCCGGATACTCTCCGGGCGCGGCCTAGGTGCTTTCTGGAACCCAACCCCGTTCCCCGAGCCTGTCGAGGGCTGTTCCGAGCGCTGACCGACAGTGTCTGTGGCAGGTTGGTGGGATGAGCATTCCGCAGACCCAGCCGGATCGGATTCCCGACGACGTGCGCGAGCGCGCTGGGAATGGCCAGGCACGCGCCGTGTGGGTGAACGGGATCGGCGGTGTCACCTGGGAGATCGGCGAGGGGGCAGACCGCGAGTACGTGAAGCACGGCCCCACCCACCCGGACTTCGACGTGGTCGCGGAGGCCGCTCGGCTGGAATGGGCGAAGCGCTGGCTGCCGGTGCCGACCGTCCTTGCCTATGCGAGCACCGACGACGAATCGCTGCTGGCCACAGCCGCCCTGCCGGGCGAATCTGCGGTCAGCCCGCGCAATGTGACCCGGCCCGAGGTGGTGGTGCCCGCGCTGGGGCGGGCGCTGCGCCGTTTCCACGACGCTCTTCCGGTGGCCGACTGCCCCTTCGACTGGTCGGTGTCGGAGCGGCTGGCTGACCTCGGGGATCGACGACTGGTGCAGACGCCCGGGGCGGATTTGGTGGTCTGCCACGGCGACGCCTGCAATCCGAACTTCCTGCTGGACGAGGCCGGGGAATGCTGCGGCTACGTGGATCTGGGGCACTTGGGAGTCTCTGACCGGCATGCCGATCTGGCACCGGCCATCCTCAGCCTGGGATGGAACTTCGGCGAGGGCTGGGCCAAGGCCTTCCTCTCCGGCTACGGGCTATCCGTCGACGAGGAGCGACTGGCCTTCTACACTTGGCTCTGGGAAGCTCAACCGCTCGACGACAGGTGACCCGGGCCTTGACCGGATCGGCCATCGTGGTTTCGACGCGCGGGAACCCAACCCCGATCCCCCAGGCTGTCGAGGGGTTTGTTGACGAGTCCTAACCGGCGCGGTGCAACCAACGGACCGGGGCATCCTCGCTGGCATGCCGGAAGACCTCCAGCTCGTCGTCCCACGGGGTGCCCAGCAGGTCGTCGAGCGCAATGCGCAGCGTCTTGGCGCCGGTGGCGTCCTCGGCGATGGCCAGCTTGATCCGCTCTTCCGGCACGGTGATGTCACCGCTGACGGTGGTGGCGGCGTGGAAGATCCCCAGCGACGGGGTGTAGCTCCACCGGCTGCCCTCTCCCGTCGCGTCGGCATCCTGGGTCACCTCGAAGCGGACCCGCTGCCAGGCCAGGAAGGCGCTGGCGAGCCGGGCCCCGGTGCCGGCCGGACCTCCCCAGGCCAGCTCCGCGCGCAGCGTGCCGGGTTGGGCGGGCTGGCGGGTCCAGTCGAAGTGTGCGGGCGCGCCAAGGACGCCCTCGACGGCCCATTCAATGTGCGGGCACAGCGCCGACGGCGTCGAGTGGACGAAGAGCAGCCCACGGGTGTTGCCGAGCATCACAGTCCTCCTGCCAAGGCCCCAGTCGTGCCTTCCCCTGCAGACTCGGAACTGGCCGGGCGGTGATGTTGCCCATGATTCTGCCTCAGCAGACGTCGGCTGCCAAGTGGTCTGGTGCAGTGGCTAGGCTCGATGCATGACTTCGACGACGAATGCACCCTGCGGCAGCTGGCCCTCCCCGATCTCCATCGACGCGATGCTCGCCTCCGGTGTGGGCCTGGGTGCCGTGGGAGTCGACGGTCAGGACGTCTACTGGCTGGAGTCCCGGCCCGAGGAGGATGGCCGCACGACCTTGGTGCGGCGTCGTGGCGACCAGACCAGCGAGATCACCCCGGCGCCGGCCAATGTCCGCGGCCGGGTGCAGGAATATGGCGGCGGTACCTGGCAGGCCCGCGACCAGATCATCGCCTGGGTCAACGACGAGGATCGCGCCGTGCACCTGGTGGAGCACGACCAGGACCGGGCAATCACCCCCTGTGACAAGCGGGTCTGCTTCGGTGACCTGCGGGTGGTGCCGCAACACCGCATGGTGATCGCGGTGCGCGAGGACCACCGCGAGGAGACCGTCGACACGCACGGCGAGGTGGAGACCAGCATCGTCGTGCTGCAGATGGACCACCCGAATGAGGACTTCGGCACCGTGCTGGTGCGCGGCTCCGATTTCTACGTCCACCCCACCCTGGGCGCCGACGACCGGCTGGCCTGGGTGGAATGGAGCCACCCGAACATGCCGTGGGATGGCAGCCGACTGATGGTCGGACGGCTGGAGGGCGACGCCGTGATGGACGCCGAACAGGTGGCCGGTGGCGAGCAGATCTCCACGGTCCACCCGTCGTGGGCCGGCGACGGCACGCTGCACTTCCTCAGCGATGAGAGCGGTTTCTGGAACCCGTGGAGCTGGAATGGCGACAGCCTGCGCCAGGTGCTGAGCGCCGAGAGCGACTTCTGCCGCCCGGTCTGGGTGCTGGGCAGCGACGAGTACGCCCTGGTGGACGACCACACGCTGCTGCTGCGCGGCTACGTCGACGGCGCGGCGCAGCTCTCGGTGCTGGATGTTCGGACAGGCAAGCATCGGGAGCTGGGTGACCGGATGGCCGATGTCGATGCCGTCGCCATCGGAGCGGCCGGGGCCTTCGCCGTCGTCCGGCATGCCGACCGGGAGACGGAGGTGGCGCAGGTCGACCTCACCACCGGACAGCTCAGCACCGTGCGCGCCGGCGCCGAACAGGAACCCGACCCGGCGTGGGTCTCCCGCGCCGAATCGATGTGGTTCGAGGGCCGCCACGGCCTCAGCCAGACCTGGTACTACCCGCCGACCA
Organism: Luteococcus sp. H91; assembly: GCF_038433135.1. Taxonomy (NCBI): domain Bacteria; kingdom Bacillati; phylum Actinomycetota; class Actinomycetes; order Propionibacteriales; family Propionibacteriaceae; genus Luteococcus; species Luteococcus sp. H91. Next base: position 98,737 of record NZ_JBCDMV010000008.1, read on the forward strand.
ATCCCGGTTGTTCGCCCGTCCACGGGGAACTGCCGCCGGTGATCGTCAACACCCACGGCGGCCCGACGGGGATGGCCCCGGCGGGCTACAACACCGGCTTCCAGTTCTGGACCTCCCGGGGTTTCGCGGTGCTGGACGTGAACTACTCCGGCTCGGCGGGCTTCGGCCGCGCCTACCGCAACCGCCTGCAGGGGCAGTGGGGCGTCGCGGACGTGAACGACGCCATCGATGCGGTGAAGGCCGTGGTGGAGCGTGGGCTGGCCGACCCCAAGCGGGTGGTGATCCAGGGCGGTTCCGCCGGCGGCTACACCACCCTGCAGGCGCTGGTCAGCTCCGACGTCTTCGCCGCCGGCGTCAGCCGCTACGGGATCGGTGACCTGGAGACGCTGGTCACCGACACCCACAAGTTCGAGTCGCGCTACCCGCTGGGGCTGGTCAGCCCCTACCCGGAGGCGCGCGAGCTGTACCTCGAGCGCTCCCCCATCCACCACGTCGGTCGGCTGAGCAGCCCGATGCTGATCCTGCAGGGGCTGGACGACAAGGTGGTGCCGCCCAACCAGGCCGAGTCCATGGCCGATGCGGTGCGCGCCAAGCAGCTGCCCGTCGCGCTGATCATGTTCGAGGGCGAGGGGCACGGCTTCCGCAAGCAGAGCACCCGCCGCTCGGTCGTCGAGGCGCAGTTGAGCTTCTTCAGCCAGCTCTTCGGCTTCACCCCGGCCGACGACGTCCCGGTGCTGGAGATCGAGAACCTGTAGCGCGTGGTTCGGGGGTCTCGACAGGCTTTGCCATCGTGGCTGCGTCGGAGTTCCCCGAGCTTGTCGAGGGGTCTTCCAGGTGGGGGCTCAGGCCGCCGTCGGGTAGCTGCGGGCGCCGAAGATCGCGGTGCCCACCCGCACGCAGGTGGAACCATGCCTGATGGCCAGCTCCAGATCGCCGGACATGCCCATGCTCAGCTCATTCCAGTCGGCTCCCAAGACCTCGTCGCGACGCAACGACTCCTGCAACCGCAGCATCTCCTCGAAGCAGGCCGACACCTCGTCGGGGGCACCGTTGACGGCCACCGTCATCAGGCCCCGCACGTCGAGCCGGTCGAAGGGCTCCAGCGCCTTCGCCACGTCGAGCAGGTCCTCCGGCAGGATCCCGGACTTCTGCGGTTCCCGTGACGAGTTGACCTGCAGCAACACCGGCAGCCGTCGGTTCACCGCGGCCAGCCGCTTGTCCAGTTCGCGAGCCAGCTTGACCGAATCCAGCGCCTGGAATTCGTCGGCGAGCTCCGCCACCGGCCGCGCCTTGTTGGTCTGCAGGTGACCGATCACCGAGAAACCGAAGTCGTCGTCGGGCCGCAGCTCGGCGGACTTGGCCACCAGCTCCTGCACCTTGTTCTCGCCGAAGAGCGGGTAGCCGCGAGTCGCGACCTGCCTGATCAGCCCGATCGGGTGGGTCTTGCTGACCGGCAGCAGCCGCACCGACGACACGTCCCGGCCCGCCGCGGAACACGCCTGCGCGATCCGGTCCTCGACGGCGGAGAGGTTCTGGGCAATGGAGTCGGCTGACATGTCTCCAATCAATCACCGACACAACGCCGTGACAACTGCATCACGGCCAGCGGGCACCCAGCGAGATCACACCCAACGACGCCAGGACGGCGAAGAGCAGCGCCAGACCGGCGTACTTGTCGGTCACCTCGGTGTAGACCTTCTCGTAACCGACGGACTGGGCGATCGTCTTGTAGACCGCCTCCAGCTCGTCCTTGCTGGCCGCGGAGAACTTCTTGCCACCCGAGGCACGGGCGACGGCCGCCAGCTCCGCGTGGTTGACCGGCACCGGCTGGCGCTGACCGCCCTCCATCACATAACCCGTCGCGGTGCCGTAGGCAATGGTGTAGACTGGAACATTCTGCTTCTTGGCCTGCTCCGCGGCGGTCAGCGACGACCGACCGATGTTGGTGGCGCCATCTGAGAGCAGCACGATCGCTGCAGGGGCCACCTCCTTGGGATGCTGCGGATCCGGCGGCACCAGCTTCAACGCGTCCAGCGACGCATAGATCCCGTCACCGATCGCCGTCGACGGCGCCACCTCCAGGTTCTGGATGGCGCGATCCACCGCACCCCGGTCGGTGGTGGGCGGCACCACCATCTCGGTCGTCGCGGCGAAGGTCACCAGCGAGACATTGAACCGATCGGGCAACTGCTGGTTGAAGGCCTGTGCAGCGGACTGGGCCGCGGCCAGCCTGTTGGGCTCGACGTCGGTGGCGATCATCGAACGTGAGACGTCGACGGCGATCACGATGGTTGCCCTGTCCCGCGGCACATTGGTGTGCGCCTTGGGCATCGCCCAAGCCACCACCAAAGATGCCAGTGAAGCCAGCGCCAGGGCGACCGCGCCGTGCCGCTTCCACGCCGCATCCTTGGGGATCACCAGATCCAGCCGGCTGCGACGCCTGGCGGGGTTGGGCCGGAATCGCCCGTTGAGCAGCAGGTAGAGCAGCCCGATCGCCGGGATCAGCAGCAGGAACCACAACCGACGCGGCCGCATGAACTGGGTCATCAGCAGGACGTCGAGCATCACGGCCACCTCGCTGCCATCGAGACCGCGCCGAGCGCGGCAATCGTCGCGAAGGCCAGCGCGTAGAGGGCGTACTGGGCGGTGCGCTCCTTGCGCACCTCCTCATACCCCACCTGGCTCTTCACGTCCTTGTAGACATTCTTCAGGTCATTGGCGCTGCCGGCGCTCCACGACCTGCCGCCGGTCGCCTTGGCGATCTGCTGCAGCAGCGTCGGATCCGGTGGCACCCGCTCCCGCTTGCCGTCCAGATCCACATAGCCGGTGGAAGTGCCATAGGCGATGGTGTAGACCGGCACCTTGGCGGAACGGGCCTGCGCCGCCGCACCCGACGGGTCACCACCGGTGGTGTTGGTGCCGTCGCTGAGCAGCACCACCAACCCGGGGGCGGGCTTCTTGTCCGCTCCGGGCGGGGCCTGCTTGATCGCCTTCAGACTGGTCGAGATCGATTCGCCGATCGCGGTGCCGTCCTGCAGCTGGATCCCGTCGATCGCACGTTCGGTGGCGGCCCGGTCGACGCTCGGTGGCATCCGCACCGACGGGCTGCCGCTGAGCGCCACCACGGAGACATTGAAGCCGTCGGGCAGGGTGGTGATGAACATCTTCGCCTCGGCCTTGGCGGCGTCCAGCCGGTTGGGCTTGACGTCCTTGGCCATCATCGACTGGGAGGCGTCGATCACCACGACGACGGTGGCGCGTTCCCGCGGCACCCGCTCGACGCCCATCGGCCGGGCCCAGGCCAGGCTGAGCGCGATCAGCGAGCACAGGCTCATCGCGACGGCCAGGTGGCGTCGCCACTGGGACTGCTTGGGCAGGATCGCGCCCAGCACGCCGGTATTGGTGTAGCGGATGCCGGTGCGGCCCTTGAGCCGCAGCGCCAGCAGGTAGGCGATCACCAGCAGCGGCAGGATCGCCAGGCTCCACAGCCGTCCCGGGTTCTTGAACTCCGGCCAGCTGATCAGCAGGTTCAGCATCTGGATCACTTGCTCACCCCCTGTGGCGGCTGGTGCAGCATCGACGCCGTGCGACGGTAGGCCAGCACGAAGCGGGCGATGTCCTCCACCCAGTCGCGATCGGTGCGCAACTGGATGTGGCCGACGCCTGCCCGGCGCATCGCGATCTTGATCCGCTCGCGCTGCGCGGCCGAGGCGGCATTCATCCGCTCCCGCGCGGCCGGATCGGAGGTGTTCACGTACCGCGCGAAGTCGGTTTCGGGATCCTTGATCAACATCTCACCGACGTCGGGGAAATCGATCTCGTGGCTGTCCACCACCTCGATGCACAGCACCTGGTTGCGCACGGCGAGTCGACGCAGCGCCCGCTCCCATTCGGGTTCCACATTCGGGTCCAGCTCCGAGTCGCCGGGGGTGAGGAAGTCGCTGACCACCACCCGCATGCCGCGGCGCCGCTGGGTTCGCACCATCTGTTCGATGCCCTGCGCCAGGGTCATCGAGCCCGGGGCGTGGTCGGGCACGATCGGCTCGTCGAGCATCTTGCGCAACAGGCCGTAGAGGGCGGTGCGGCCGCTGCTGGCGGGCAGTCGCTTGATCGAGTCCTGCCGCATGATCATGCCGCCGAAGCGGTCACCCATCCGTTGGCTGAGGAAACCGATGGTGGCAATCGAGGCGATGCCGAGATCGCGCTTGGTGACGCCCTCGGTGCCCCAGTTCATGCTGGGGGTGACATCCAGCAGCGCCCAGACCTCCAGTTCCCGGTCGGCAATCGTGTCGCGGACGTGCGGGACGGTGGTGCGGGCGGTGACGGCCCAGTCCATCTTGCGGACGTCGTCCTGACCGGGCTGGTAGACCCGGGCGTCGTTCACGTCGGAGCCGGGCCCGGGCAGCAGGCCCAGGTGGTCGCCGTGCAGGAAGCCCTCCAGCCGTCGCACGATGGTCAGTTCCAGCCGTCGCAGGGCCGCCTCGGGCGCCAGTTTGCTCAGCGGCAGGGTGGCACCCGTCGGTGCGGCCAGCACGCTGCCGGCGGCTCCGACGTCCAGGTTTCGCCCCGACGAGTCGTCAGGCGGGGCGAAGTGCGGAACAGGGGTCATGGATCAGTTCTGTGGGTTGAACGGGTTGGCGGGCGGCGGCACCGGTCCGGACGGGGGCACGGCGCTGGACTGTGAGCCCGGCTGCTGTGGCCCCTGCGGCGGCAGCTCCGGGTGCACCGAATGCTGCTCGTGCTGCTGCTTGCGGGTCTGCTCGTTCCACACCGGCGTGGGCGGCGGCACCATTGCCAGGATCCGCTCCACCACCTGTGCGGGCGCGATGTTGTCGGCGACGGCGTCGAAACCCAGCACCAGACGGTGGGCCATCACGTCGGGGGCGACGGCCTGCACGTCGGTGGGCAGCACATAGTCCCGGCCGTGGATCAAGGCCAGGGCGCGGGCGGCGGCCACCAGACCCAGCGTCGCACGCGGCGAGCAACCGATCTGGATCACGCTGGTCAGATCCGGCATGCCGAAGTCGGCCGGGGTGCGGGTGGCCAGCACCAGCCGGACGATGTACTCGGCCACCAGGTTGTGCACGAAGACATTGCTGGCCATCTCCTGCAGCTGCAGCACCTTCTCCGGGTCGAGCACATTGGTGGGTTCCGGCGGGCTGACCGACATCCGTCGCAGGATCTCGAATTCCTCGTTGCCGCGAGGGTAGGGCACGTCGACCTTGAGCAGGAAGCGGTCGCGCTGCGCCTCGGGCAGCGGATAGACACCCTCGGACTCCACCGGGTTCTGGGTGGCGATCACGATGAACGGCTTCTTGGCCGGGTAGGTGACACCGGCGATCGAGACCTGCTTCTCCGCCATCAGCTCGAGCATCGCCGACTGCACCTTCGCGGGGGCGCGGTTGATCTCGTCGGCCAGCACGAAGTTCACGAAGACCGGGCCGAGCTCGATGTCGAAGGACTCCTTGGAGGCGGAGTAGATCCGGGTGCCGACGATGTCCGAGGGCACCAGGTCAGGCGTGAACTGCACGCGGGCGAATTCCCCGCCGACGACGGTGGCGAAGCTGCGCACGGCCAAGGTCTTGGCGACGCCGGGGACGCCTTCCAACAGGATGTGGCCCTTGGCCAGCAGGCCGACCATCAGCTGCTCCACCATGTGTTCCTGGCCGACGATCACCCGCTGCACCTGGGCAATTGCTTCACCCAGCAGCTGGGCGGCCTCCTTGTTGGACAGGCCGCTGGCGGGCTTGGTCGTCGGGCCGCCGGGGGCGGCGTCGGGGGTGCTGCTCACGCGATATCTCCTGGACTGTGCGGGCTCGGCTGGGCACGTGGTTGCCACGATACCTTGCGCCCAGAACTGCGTGCGGCTGCCGGGCTTCGTGCCACGCGGGCGTCCCCGACGCGGTGACTTGGCCGGATGTGGTGAGATGGACCCGATGTCCGACGACCTGTCCCAGCCCGGCCCCGATCAGCTAGGGCCCGGCCCCGAGCCGCAGCCGCCCGTCGCCCCGCCGAGCGCGGGAGCCCACGGGCCGTTCACCGCACCCCTGCTGCCGTCGGACCCACCACGCGTCGGCGGTTTCTGGCTGGACGCCCGCCTGCTGGCCGGCCCGCCCGGCGTCGGCTACCTGGCCCATGGGGTCGATTCCAAGGGCGCCCACCGTCAGGTGATGCTCATCATGCTGGCGCACGGCGCCGCCGAGGATGCCGCCTCCCGGGAGCGGCTGGCCGGCGAGGTCAACAAGTTGCACATCGACACCGTCGTCGCGCGCGGTGGCCAGGGGCAGGACGGCGGACGTCTTGGCCACCGTTTCGTGCCCGACGATGATTCCCCGGTGGATCCGCAGGGCAAGCCGCTGGCACCGTGGGTGGCGCTGGCCTATGACGGCACCGACGCCGCCGTCGCCGAGGCCGAACGACTGCTGCGCAGCGTCGATCTTTCCTCCACGAGCTTTCTGGGTGGCCCGACCGGCCCGGACTACCGGCTGCACTGGATCGACGACTCCCAGCCCGGCACCTGGCGGGTCTGGCCACTGCCGTGGCCCGGCCGAACCGACCGGGCCGGCTGGATGTCGATCCTGGTCAGTTGGCTGTTGATGATCCTGCTCTCGGCGCTGGCACTGCTGATCGCAGTGCTGCTCTTCCAGAACAAGCCGCCGGTTCCACCGCCGCCACCGCTGCCCACCACGCCTCCCCCGTCGTCGCAGACGCCGCCGCCGTCGGGTTCTCCCCCGCCGTCATCCGGTTCGCCGTCGCCCTCGTCCGGCTCCCCCTCACCGTCCTCCGGCTCCCCCTCCCCATCCTCGGGCAGCCCGTCGCCGTCCAGCGGATCCTCCTCGCCGTCCTCGGCGTCGCCATCCCCCTCGTCCGGTTCGGGTTCGCCATCGTCGGGCTCGCCCAGCCCGAGCGATGGCCAGCCGACCAAGCCGAGCGACTCGCCGTCGATGGAATCCGTCGACCCCTCCGGCACCAGTTCCGGCGAGGCGGGTAGCCCGACGCCGAACAAGAGGCTGTGATGCACCCCTCGCTGGTTGCCACCGATCTGGACGGCACCTTCTTGGGCGCCGACGGCCGCGCCAGCCAACGCAATGTCGACGCGATGCTGCGGGCCGCCGACCTGGGGATACCCGTGGTGGTGGCCACCGGTCGTCCGGCCCGATGGCTGGACGTACTGGACCCGATCCGCGCCGCCCACCCCTATGTGTTGAGCAGCAATGGCGCCGCGGTCTATGACCTGGCCGCCGGTGAGCTGGTGGAGACCTTCCCCGTGCCCGCCGACCTGTGTCTGGACGTGGCCCGCGAGATGCGTGCCATCTGCCCGGAGATCGTCTTCGGGCTGGAATACGGTCTGGGTTGGGCTCGGGAGGAGCACTTCCCGCTGCGCCCCGACCATGTGGAAGCGGAGGCCATCGGTGACATCTCCCAGTTGGTGGCCACTCGACCCTTCGTGAAGATGCTGGTGATCAGCGAACGACACAACAGCGACGAGCTCGCGCAGCAGCTGATGCCCGTCTGCGACGACCGACTCACCTGCACCTGGTCGCTGGGCGGGCCACTGGGGCTGCTGGAGGTGTCTGCGCTGGGTGTCAGCAAGGCCTCGACGCTGACCCGGCTGGCCCAGGAGCTCTCGGTGGATCTGGCGGACGCGGTGGCCTTTGGCGACATGCCCAATGACCTGGAGATGCTGCACGCCGTCGGGCATGGCTATGCGATGGCCGATGCCCACCCGCTGCTGCTGGCCGCGGGATTCGGCACCGCGGGAAGCCACGACGACTCCGGGGTCGGCCGAACCCTCGAGGGCCTGTTCGACGCACTCTGAGGGGCCTCGACAAGCTCGGCCGCCGCCGAGAGGCCAACCCAACCACGATCCCCGAGCCTGTCGAGGGGTCTCACCAGCTGATGGTGATCTCCAGCTCGGACTCCTCGCCCGACTCCACCTCGACCGCGAGCGTCACCTGCTTGGGTACCGGCACCACCACGTCGCGATCCCCATGGCTGATCCGGATCTGCTGTGCCGCGACAGGTCGTCGGCAATCTCCCGCAGCCGGGCCGCCGCCCGCTCCCGGGTCATCGTCTGTTCGGTCTCGTTCTCGTAGAGCTCGTCACCCATGCACCCAGCTCACACCGCACCGTGAAGAAGGTCAAGAAGCTCGCCATGCATCACTGCATCATTAACCGTGATGCTATGAGCACTCATGCGTACCACGGTGACACTGGACGAAGACGTCGTACTGCTCTTGCAGCGGGAGATGGAGGTGAGGCGGATGAAGTTCAAGGACGTCCTGAACGGTGCACTGCGGGAGCAACTCGGGGGCGGTGGAGATGATGAGGTTCCTCTCGCCTTTCCGATGCGTGACCTCGGCCCCTGTGCCGTCGACCTCACACATGCGAATCAGTTGGCCGATGAACTGGACTCCTTGGAGCGCGCTCACGCGCTGGAGCTTGGGCGATGATCGTCCTTGACACCAATGTCCTGATTCATGCGGTTCATACCGGCAGTGCTCAGCATGACCGAGCACGTGGTTGGCTCAGTCAGGCCGCGCAGCAGACTGAACTCCTGGGGATGCCGTGGGTCTCGCTCCTGGGCTTCATCCGCATCACCACGAATGGTCGGTTGTTCACTTCGCCGCTCACGATCAACGAGGCTCTGGACGCCGTGGGGGGTTGGCTCGCGCATCCTCGAATCACCGTTGCCGAACCGGGCCCACGTCACGCCGAGATCCTGTCGCGCCTGCTCCGGGAGGATGGAGCCGCTGGAAATCTGTCAACGGATGCGCACATTGCCGCCATAGCTGTAGAGCACGATGCGCGGCTGGCCAGCTTCGACCGAGACTTCCAACGCTTCGGAGTGGAACTCGTGCTCCGCTGAGCTGAGCACGATGTGGTGGGGCGTGCGGGGCTCGAACCCGCGACCCAGGGATTATGAGTCCCCTGCTCTGACCGGCTGAGCTAACGCCCCTCACCTTGCCGACGGCCGATCCTAGCGCGTCTCAGACGTAGTCCTCGTAGGCCACCAGGTCCAGGACGCCATTGCCGGACAGCCCGAACAAGATCACCTCGCCGTCCTGGGCCGAACGGGCGTGCCTGATCGCCTCCGCGACGGCGTGGGTGGATTCGGGCGCTGGAATGATCCCCTCGGTACGGGCAAACTGCAGTCCGGCGGCGAAGGCATCGTCCTGCTCGACGGCGACGGCCTCCATCAGGCCCAGGTTCACCGCGTGCGAGACCATCGGGGACATGCCGTGGTAGCGCAGCCCGCCGGAGTGGATGGCCGGCGGGACGAAGTCCGAGCCCAGGGTGTGCATCTTGAGCATCGGGGTCAGCCCGGCCACGTCGCCGAAGTCGTAGCGGAATTCGCCCTGGGTCAGCGACGGGCAGGCCGCCGGCTCACAGGCGACGAAGCGACTGGTGGTGCCCTCGCGCAGGTTCTGCCCGATCAGCGGGAAGGTGAGCCCGGCCAGATTGGAGCCGCCGCCGGCGCAGGCGAAGACCACGTCGGCCTGCCGCTCCCCCGCTGCCTTGAGCTGCTCCAGCGCCTCGATCCCGATCACCGTCTGGTGCAGCATCACGTGGTTCAGCACGCTGCCCAGCGCGTAGTGAACGTCGTCGTGTTGTGCGGCCACCTCGACGGCCTCGCTGATCGCCATCCCGAGGCTGCCGGTGGTGTCGGGATCCTTGGCCAGCATGGCCCGGCCGGCCGCGGTCAGTTCGCTGGGCGAGGGGTGGCAGGAGGATCCATAGACCTCCATCTGCGCCCGCCGGTAGGGCTTGGAGTCGTAGGAGGAACGCACCTGCCAGACCTCGCACACCATGTCGAACAGGGCGCAGGCCAGGCTCAGCGAGGCGCCCCATTGCCCGGCGCCGGTCTCGGTGGTGAGCCGGTTGATCCCCTCCTGCTTGTTGTACCAGGCCTGGGGAATGGCGGTGTTCGGCTTGTGGGAGCCGGCCGGGCTGACCCCCTCATACTTGTAGTAGATCCGGGCACCGGTGCCCAGCGCCTGCTCCAGCCGGTTGGCGCGGATCAGCGGCGACGGACGCCACTTGGCGTAGACCTCCCGCACCGGCTGCGGGATCTCGATCCAGCGTTCGGTGGAGACCTCCTGCTCGATCAGCGCCATCGGGAACAGCGGCGCCAGGTCCTCGGGCCCCAGCGGTTCGCGGGTGGCGGGGTTGAGGGCCGGCGCCATCGGCTCGGGGAAGTCGGCGGCAAGGTTGTACCAGTGGGTCGGGACCGTGCTGGGAACCTGCTCACCAGGCTTGTACTGCTCGCTCATCGCGACCTCCTCGTCGACCTCGCCGCGGCCCGCGCCGCCTGACGCGCCCGACCCTAGCGAGTGACGCTCGGTTCAGGAGGCGCTGTCCAAGGCCCGGATCAGGTCCTCAAGCCAGGCCGCGATCCCGTCGGGGCCGCCGCACAGCACGTCGGCCTGCTCGGCCACCGTCGGCTGCTCCACCGACGCAGACACCACGCAGACACCCGTCATTCCCTCGGCACGCAGCTGCTTGATCCGGGCGAAGGCTGCCAGATCACCCAGGTCATCGCCCATCATCACCAACACCTTGGGCTGGAAGCGGGTGACCAGTGCGTCGATCCCGTCACCCTTGGTGATGTTGGAACTGCGTAGCTCGATGACGTGGCGCCCGGGCTCCACCACCAAACCGTGATGCTCGGCGATCTTGGCCACCGGCTGTTCCAGCCAGGCCAGGCTTCCTGACGGATCCGTGGCGCGCCGGGTGTGCACGCCGATCGCGCGGCCCTTGTCCTCCAACACCACGCCGGACAGATCCACCGGGGCGTCGGGGCTGGCCAGCAGCGCTTCCAGCTCCTCAAGGGCCTGGGCGACCGATTCGGGCACCGGCGGCATGGTCAACTCGTCGGTGGCCGCATCCCACTGCTCCTGGGCGTACTGGCCCAGCAGCACCAACCGGGCGAAGCCCGAGTCGTCGTCCAGCTGGCCCAGCTCCCGGGCGGCGGCAACCGGCCGTCCCGTGACGATCGCGATCTGCCCCAGCCGCTCCCCCAGTGCAGCGAAGGCGGCCCGGGCACCGGGATGGATGTGTGCCTCGGCCGGGTTCTGCACGATCGGCGCAAGCGTGCCGTCGAAGTCGCTGGCCAGCAGGCTCGCCTGCGGATTGGCGACGATGGCCTGGATGGCGGCCTCCCCCTCGGGCGTGACGGCGCGCCAGGCGCCGGCCTCCGGGAAGTCGTCGTCGTTGACCTTGCTCGAGGGCTTGTTTTCGGACATCGCAGTCATGGGACAAGCCTGCCACGGATGGCCACGATCCCACCCCTTTGGCTGGGGTGTGATGAATTCTGGGGGCGATAGGGTCGGGGTGAACCGTCTCAGGGATGTGAGGGAACAGATGAACACCGCAGACTTCGTCGTCGTCGCCAACCGCCTGCCCGTGGATCGCAAGACCGGGCCCGACGGAGAACCCATCTGGCGCACCTCACCCGGCGGGCTGGTCACGGCGCTGGAGCCGGTGATGAAGCGCAAGGGCGGTGCCTGGATCGGCTGGCACGGCGCCCCCGACGAGACCATCGACGGATTCACCCATGAGGGGTACCAGATCGTCCCCGTCCCGCTGAGCACGCACGATGTCGAGGACTTCTACGAGGGCTTCAGCAATGCGACGCTTTGGCCGCTGTACCACGACGTCGTCGCTCCCCCGGAGTACCACCGCGAATGGTGGGACTGCTACCGCGAGGTCAACCGTCGGTTCGCCCAGGCCGCCGCCGACGTTGCTGCCGAGGGCGCGACGGTGTGGGTGCAGGACTACCAGCTGCACCTGGTGCCGACCATGCTGCGCGAACTGCGTCCGGACCTCAAGATCGGCTTCTTCCTCCACATCCCCTTCCCGCCCAAGGAACTCTTCCAACAGCTGCCCTGGCGCAAGGAGTTGGTGGAGGGCCTGTTGGGCGCGGACCTGATCGGCTTCCAGCTGCCCGGTGGTGCGGCCAACTATGTTCGGCTGGCCAAGCAACTCTCCGGGGTGCAGGCCAGCCGGGACACCATCACCATGCCCGACGGCCGGATCGTGCGGGCACGGGCCTACCCGATCTCCATCGACGCCGACGGTTTCAAGGCCTTGGCCGAGGATCCGGAGGTGACCCAGGAGGCCGAGAAGCTCCGGGAGGACCTGGGCAACCCGAAGACCATCTTCCTGGGCGTCGACCGGCTGGACTACACCAAGGGCCTGCGCCAGCGGATCCGTGCCCTGGGTGAGCTCTTCCGCGATGGCCAGCTCGACCCGAACGAGACCGCCTTCCTGCAGGTGGCCACGCCGTCGAGGGAACGCGTCGAGGAGTACAAGAAGCTGCGCGACGACATTGATCTGCTGGTGGGCCGGATCAACTCGCAGATCGGCGAGATCGGCAACCCGCCGATCGTCTACCGGCACGAGTCCTACCCGCGCACGTCGATGGCCGCGATGTACTCGATCGCCGACGTGATGGTGGTCACTCCCCTGCGCGACGGCATGAACCTGGTGGCCAAGGAGTACGTGGCCTGCCACGCCGACAACAACGGCGCGCTGGTGCTCAGCGAGTTCGCAGGTGCGGCGAAGGAGATGAAGCAGGCCTACCAGTGCAATCCGCACGACCTGAACGGCATGAAGCAGACCATCATGCGGGCGGTGAACGACACCAAGGCGTCCCGCTCGCGACGGATGCGGGCCCTGCGCAAGCACGTCTTCGCCCACCAGATCGACGACTGGGCCAATGACTTCCTGACCGATCTGGGCGCCGCCTGACCTGGGCCTGGCGGCTGGTCGCCGACTCGGCCGACCGGCTCAGGCCTCCGGCGGCGGCGCGAGGGTGGCGGTCCGGGCCGAAGCCTCCTCACCCGCTGTGCTGGCCGTCTGCTCGCGCAGGTGCCCGCGATGGCGCAGCAGCAGCACCTCGGCCTGGAGCAGCTCGGCTTGCGGCACCGCAATCGTCGCCGCTGCCTCGGTGCCGGTCAGCAGTTCAGCTTGGACGTCCCGTTCCTTGGCGACGGTGAGGGCTTTGCGCGCCTGATCAAGGGAAGTGAAGTCGAAGAACAGCGATCCAGCGATGGCCCAGCCTAGTTCGGTGCCCGGGCTCGCTGGGACGTGCCCCGGGCCCCCGTTGTGCGCCGTCGGCGGAAAAGCCTCACCCTTCGGGGTGGGTTTGGCCCAATCGGTGCTGACGAATCGCCGTTCACCCCGTAGAAAAGTGTTCATGACCCAGCAGAACAAGAACGTGCCCCCGACCGATTCCTCCAAGGCCAAGGCCGAGCAGGCCCGCGTCGAGGCCGAGCAGCTCGGCCAGAACGCCAAGCAGAAGGCCGCAGAGGTCAAGGACACCGCCGCCGAGGCGACCACCAAGGTGACCGGCCAGGCCAAGCAGGAGGCCCAGCAGGTGGCCACCGAGGCGCAGGACCAGATCCGTGGGCTGGTGGACACCACCCTGGGCGAGGTCCGCGGCCGCGCCAGCGAGGGCCAGACCGCCTTGGCCGGCACCGTCGGCAGCCTCAGTCAGGAGCTGCAGCAGCTCACCCGCGAATCCTCCGCGAGCGGTCCGGTGGCCCAGTTCGCCGGCGACATCGCGTCGCGGGGCGAGCAGCTGGCCAGCTGGCTGGAGAACCACGAACCCGACGACGTGCTCGTCGAGGTGCGTCGCTTCGCCGCGCGCAAGCCCACCACCTTCCTGGCGCTGGCCGCCGGCGCCGGCCTGATCGCCGGGCGCTTGGCCCGCGGCACCCGCGACCTGTCGCAGGACGAGCAGCAGCGTCCCGCGGTTGCTCCCGCCCCGCGCGGCCAGTACCAGGTCACCGAGCCCGTGCGCAGCACCGACCGGCTGACCACCGACGTCCGTGACGTCGACGCCGCCCACTTCGCCTCCCAGGATCTGCGCGACGGTGGTCTTCGATGAGTTCACCCCTGATCCAGCCGTCGCACCCCGGTGCGGACGACGACCGGTCGATCGGCGAGATCGTCGGTGACCTGAGCCGCAACTTCAGCACCCTGGTGCACCAGGAGCTCGAGCTGGCCAAGGCCGAGCTGAAGCAGGATGCCGGCCGGGCCGGCAAGGGAGCGGGCATGCTCGGCGGCGCGGGAATCGCCGCCCATCTCGCCCTCACCTTCGGCACCCTGGGCCTGTGGTGGGCGATCGCCATCCTGATCGGCAACCACGACCACCCGGCTCTGGGCTGGTCCGGCCTGATCCTGGCCGTGCTGTGGGCGATCATCGCCGGCGTCCTCGCCATGCTGGGCAAGAAGGCCCTGCAGGACGTCGACGGCCTGCCGCAGACCACCGAAACCGCCAAGCAAATTCCGGATGCCCTGAAGGGCCATGAGGAGAAGAACCGATGAGCAATCCCGACGAGATCCGCCACGACATCGAGCGCACCCGCGCCAACCTGAGCGAGGACGTCAACGCGCTCACCGAGAATGCCAACCCCAAGAACATCGCGCAGAACCAGGTGGACAAGGCCAAGGAGCAGGTGAGCGACAAGGTCACCCAGGTGAAGGAGAAGGTCTTCGGCAGCGAGGACGACTTCGCCGACGACGGCCTGGCCGGGCAGGCCTCCGGCACGGTGCAGGATGTGCGCAACCGCGCCGCTGGCGCCGTCGATGACGCCCGCCAGAACCTGGCCGATGCGCCCACCCAGGTCAAGCGCAGCACCCGGGGCAACCCGCTGGCCGCTGGTCTGATCGCCTTCGGCGTCGGTGCCCTGGTTGGCAGCATGATGCCGGCCAGCAAGGCCGAGAAGCGCTACGTGGAGCAGGCCAAGGATCAGGCCCAGCCCTATCTGGAGCAGGCGAAGGACATCGCCAAGGACGCGGCCGACTCGCTGCAGCAGCCCGCCCAGGAGGCCGTCGCCAGCGTGAAGGAGACCGCCACCCAGGCGGCCGCGAACGTCAAGGGCGAGGCCGAGTCCGCGAAGCAGGACGTCGCCGACCAGGCCAAGGGCGCCCAGCAGGACGTGAAGCAGCAGGCCAAGAGCGCCAAGGACAACGTCCAGAAGTGAGCCAGCGGACCCGCTGGAGCTGAACAACAGCTGTGGTGCCCGGCCCCTTTGGGGTCGGGCACCGCTTCTTTTCCCGGGGATGGCCCGCAAGACATGACATGGTGGGAGACATGACTTCTCGGGGATCGAAGTTCTACATCGTCATGATCGCAACGGGGCTCGCTGCAGCCGCCGGCTGTTCGGGGGGAGGCTCCACGCCGGAGCAGACCCCCAACCCCTCGGGGGCGGCCAGCAGCGCAGCGACCCAGCCGTCGGCCACGCCCGACGCCAGTTCGGCCGCACCAAGTTCCGCCAGGCCGTCGGGGCCGATGGCCATGCCGCCCGCCGAACCGGTCGCGCCGCCGGCCTCGGCCGCGCCGCTGTCGGGCGGACCGGCTGCGTCGCTGGTACGGGTCCAGGTGAACAACTGCACCGCCATGGCCCAGGCAGCGGCCTTCTACGTCGGCCCGGATGTGGTGCTCACCGCCAGCCACGTCTTCGACAATGCCTCGTCGATCAGCGTGCACAACACCACCGGCGTGGTCCGCGGCGAGTTGCTCGGCAAGGACGACGCAACCGGCGTGGCCCTGGTGCGACTGTTGCCCACCCGGGACAACGGCAAGCTCACCGGCCCGGGCCTCTCGCTCGCCTCCGCGGCCCCGGCGGCCGGGGCCAAGCTGACCATGCTGGGCCTACCCACCGGGCTCGGCGCACACCAGGCGGCCGGGCAGGTGCAGCAGGCCGACCAGCAGGCAACGGTCGCCGGCGCCCCGCTCACGGGGCTGCTCAGCCATACCGCCAATGCCCAGCCGGGTGTCTCCGGCGCCCCGCTGCTGGATTCCGCGGGCACGGTGGCCGCGATCGAGCTGGCCAGTAGCCCCGACGGCAAAGGCACCCATCACGCCGTCCCGGCGTCGGCCGTCTCCGCGAAGGTCAAGCAGTGGCAGTCGGCCGGCAAGGCCACCAAGCTGGCCAAGTGCAAGGAGGACGGCCCGCCGTCGATGACCTCCATCCATCCGGATGCCCCGGCGATCAAGACCGCCCTCAACCGCTACCTGTGGGGCCTGTCCTACCCCAAGGACGCGGATCCGTCCGGTCAGCGGGGCAGCCAGGTGGCCTGGCACGGTCTCTCGACGGCGCGGCAGAAGTCCTTCGGCAGCCCCGAGAAGTTCATTGCATCGCTGAAGGGTGCCCGGGCGACCGCCGCCAATGTGGACAACCTGGAGATCAGCGACCAGTTCACCGACACCCTGATCTGGACCGTGCAGTTGGAGGGGCCGGGCAAGACCTGCCGGGTGCACAAGCAGAAGGTGCTGCTCAGCTCCGAGCCGGGCCGCTGGGTGATCGACCAGGTCAGCGATCTCGAGGCTCCGCGACAGTGCTGATCAGCGCCCCCGTCGCAGGCGCACGGATCGCGTGAGGGACTGCTGACACGCCAAGCGCCCGGCACCCCTCATCGGGGTGCCGGGCGCTTCGTGCAGTGGGCTTCGTGCAGTGGCTTGGTGCTCAGTCCTCGTAGGGGCTGGGGTGGCGACGCAGGTTGATGATGGCTGCGGCCAGACCGCCCCAGACCAGGGCGAGCGAGAGGATCAGCATGATCAGCGCGGTCGGGGTCATCGGGTCTCCTCCAGTGCCAGGTCGGCGTCGTCGTGGTGCTTGTGGTGGTGGTAGGGACGGTGCTCCATCCCGTCGAGCCGGGCGGGCCGGAAGTGGTCAACCGAGGTGCGCCACGGCAGGGCGCTGAGCGCCAGTGACGCGATCGTGATCAGCGCCAGCGAGCCCCAACCGAAGAGCAGGGTGAACTTCTCCGGGTACTTGCCGTAGCCATTGGTGACCAGATCGACGCCGGTCAGCACCAGCATCACGGTGAGCATGATCGGGGTGACGTAGCCCGCGAAGACCCGCCACCAGCCGCCCAGCGGGCTCGCGGAGTGCTCGCTGAGGTGGTGGTGCAGTTCCGGCAGCCGTCGCACCACGAAGGTGAGCAGGAAGACGGTCAGGACGGCGGAAAGCACGATGCCGATGTTGTTGACGAAGTTGTCCACCACGTCGAGCGTGTTGAGGCCGTTGGAGGTGCTGTACAGGCCGATGGACAACGCCGCGGAGAGCAGTCCGACGACGACCGAGCTGGCGGTGCGGCCCATTCCGAACTTCTCCTGCACGGCGGCGGTCACCACCTGGATCAGCGACACCAGCGACGTGATGCCGGCCAACGCCAGCGAGCCGAAGAAGAGCACCCCGAAGAACTGGCCGCCCGGCATCATCGAGATCACCTGCGGGAAGGTCACGAAGCTCAGGATCGGGCCGGTGATGCCCTCCAGCTCGGAGACCTTGATGCCCTGCTGGTCGGCCATGAAGCCCAGCGTCGAGAAGACGCCGATGCCGGCCAGGAGCTCGAAGGACGAGTTCGAGAAGGCCACGACGAAGCTGGTCGGCGCCAGATTGGCGCGCCGCGGCAGGTAGGAGGCGTAGGTGATCATGATGCCGAACATCACCGACAGCGAGAAGAAGATCTGCGCATAGGCCTGCACCCAGACGTGCGGATCGGCCAGGGCCGACCACTTGGGGGTGAAGAAGGAGTTCAGGCCGTTGACGGCGCCGGGCAGGGTGACGGCGCGCACCACCATGCCGACGAACATCACCACCAGCAGCGGCAGGAAGATCTTGTTCATCCGCTCCAGGCCACCGGCCACGCCCAGCGCCATGATGGCGGTGGTGAACAGCCAGACCAGCACCAGGGGCCACATCACCGAGGGCACCACGTCGCCGGTGACGTGGGCCTGGGACTCTGGCAGCAGGCGCAGGAAGTCCTTGACGAAGAAGCCGGCCGGATCCGAACCCCACGCGCGGGTCAAGGAGTAGCCGACATAGCGGACCGACCACGCCACGATCACGGCGTAGTAGGTGATGATCGCGAAGCACAGGCCCACCTGGAACCAGCCCAGCGGCTCGAACTTGGGGTGGATCCGACGGAAGATGGCCGGGGCCGAGCCGCGATAGCGGTGACCCAGCGCCCAGTCGAAGAGCAGGTAGACCACGCCAGCGGTCAGCAGGGCCACCAGGTACGGGATCAGAAAGGCGCCACCGCCGTTGGTGTACGCGACACCGGGGAAGCGCCAGATATTGCCCAAGCCGATGGCCGAGCCGACCGCGGCAAGGATGAAGCCCATCTGGGACTGCCACTGCTCGCGCGGGGCGTGGGAGGAAGCTGGGGAGGACACGTGGGTCTCCTGCGGGACGTGGACGAACGGACGACGAATAGTCACCCGTCACCCCACGACGCCACAAGGGCGCGTCTCGCGATGTGGGATGCACATCCCGACAACGAGACGCTAGCCTGTGCGGAATGAACGACGAACGGTGCAGCGGGATCACCCAGTCAGGCCTCCAGTGCCGCCGCCCGGGGAGCCCCTACTGCTACCAGCATCGTCCACCGTCGGATTCACTCAACTTCGAGGCCCACCGGGAGCGTGAGGACGAGCCCGCCGAGGATCAGGACGAGCTCTTCCCGCTCGGCCCGGGGCGGCCCGGGCAGGCGTGATCAGCCGCGCGGATTGACGTCCAGCACGACTTCGAATTCCAACAGATTGGCACCGGTGGCCACCGGCTTGCCGTGCTCACCCTTGTGCGCCGCGCGGCTGTCGCCGTCGCGCCAGGCCTCATAGGAAGCGTCATCTGCCCAGTGGGTGACGACGAAGTAGCGGGTCTCCCCCGCCACCGGGCGCAGCAGCTGGAAGCCGAGGAAGCCCGGGGCGGTGTCAACGGTGTGGGCGCGCTCACCGAAGCGGCGCTCCAGCTCGGGGCTGGCCTGCGGCGGGACGTCGATGGCATTGATCTTCACGACTGACATGCCGCCAGCCTAACCCCGGCTCACATCCGTCCTCCTGCCGTGCGATCCCCGGGGTACTTGACGGGCACTGAACTCCCGTTTAATCTATTGAACGTGAGTTCAAACCCTGCCGATCTCCTGCCCCAAGCGCGCATCCGCATGGCGGCTCTGGAGCTCTTCGGCGCCCAGGGCTTCGAGAAGACGACGATCCGCCAGATCGCCACACGCGCCGGCGTCTCCCCCGGCCTCGTGATTCACCACTTCGGCAGCAAGAACCAGCTGCGTGCGGTCTGCGATGACTGGGTCATCGAGGCGCTCGCCCAGGAGAAGGCACTGCTCACCATCGGCCCCCAGCCCCGGTTGCGCGACTACCTCGACGAACACCCGGAGTACACCCCGATCATGGCCTATCTGGTCACGGGACTGCGCGAGGGTGGCGAGATCGCCGACCGGATCTATGACCGCATGGTGGAGATGACCGACGAGATGATCACCCTCGCCGACGCCAACGGGCTGGTCCGCGTCCCCGAGGACCGCGAGGCCAGCGTCGCCTTCCTCGTTGCCAGTTCGCTTGGCTTCCTGATGCTGGGCGGGCAGTTCGCCCGTCGACTCGGTGGCCAGCAACTCAACGATCCCGACGTCGCCGAACGCTACGGACTGGTTGCCGCCGAAGTCTTCACCCATGGCCTGTTCACCGAGGCCTACCTCGATGCCCTGCGGGCCGCCAACACCAGCACCCCGGGAGACGGGAATGACCACAACCCTCGCAATCCAGACCACTGACCTGGTCAAGACCTTCGGCACGGTTCGCGCGCTCGACGGCCTGAATCTCAGCGTGCCCACCGGCCAGGTGCACGGCTTCCTCGGCCCCAACGGCGCCGGCAAGTCCACCACCATTCGCGTGCTCCTGGGGCTGTTGCGGGCCGATTCCGGCCACGCGTCGCTGCTCGGCGGCGACCCTTGGGCCCAGGCCCCCGAGCTGCACCGTCGCCTGGCCTATGTGCCCGGCGACGTGAACCTGTGGCCCAACCTCACCGGCGGGGAGGCGATCGACATCCTCGGCCGTGCCCGCGGCGGGCTGGACAAGACCAAACGCGCCGAACTGATCGACAAGTTCGATCTGGACCCACGCAAGAAGGGTCGCAGTTATTCCAAGGGCAATCGGCAGAAGGTGGCGCTGGTCGCGGCGCTGGCCTCCAACGTCGACCTGCTGCTCCTCGACGAGCCGACCAGCGGCCTCGACCCGCTGATGGAACGCGTCTTCACCGACCACATCCGCTCCGAACGAGACCAGGGCCGCACCGTGCTGCTCAGCTCCCACATCCTCAGCGAGGTGGAAGCGCTGTGTGACCACGTCTCCATCATCAAGGCCGGCCGGATCGTGGAATCGGGCACCCTGCAAGACCTGCGTCACCTGCACCGATTGGAGGTGACGGCGGAGCTGGAGCGAATCCCCGACGGGCTGGCCGCCCTGAACGGGGTGCACGACCTGAGGGTCGATGGTCACCGGATCAGAGCCCACGTGGACGCGGACGCCCTGAACGAACTGCTCGCGCTGCTCAGCCAGCACGGCGTGCGCAACCTGACGTCGGCCCCACCCAGTCTGGAGGAGCTCTTCCTCAGCCACTATGAGGCCACCGCCGAGGCGGCCCCGCGATGAACACGCTGCAGGGCACCGGCGTCATGATGCGGATCATGCTGCGCCGCAATTGGCTCTTCTGGACGCTGTGGATCATCGGTCTGGCCTGCCTGATGCCGGTCACGGCCAGCCAGTACGACACCATCATCCCGCCCGGTACCGATCCGCGGCTGACCATCGAGCCGCTGCGCAACAACCCGTCCATGCTGGCCCTGCTGGGCCCACCCTTCGACGTTTATTCCAAGGCCGGCTTCGTCTTCTGGCGGGTGGGCGGTTTCTGCAGCATGTTCGCCGGGATGCTGGGCGGCTTCGCGATCATCCGCGCCACCAGGGGCGAGGAGGAAGAGGGCCGACTGGAACTGCTGCGGGCTGGCGCCATCGGGCGCCACGCACCGCTGGCCAGCGCGCTGGCCACCTGTGCGCTGGGCTGCCTGGTACTGGGCCTGGTGACCGCCGGGTGGGCGATCGGCGCCGGGCTTCCGGCAGCTGGTTCCTTCGCGGCCGGATCGGCGCTGGCCGTCGAGGGGCTGGTCTTCGCCGGGATTGGTGCTGTGTGCGCCCAGGTCTTCGAGAATGCCCGGACGGCTCGCTACTGGACGATCGGGCTGCTCTGGGGCGGGATGTTCGTGCTGCGCATGATGATCGACGGCGCCGGGCCCGAGGCGCGTCACGCCTGGACCCGATGGCTGGTGCCGATGGAGTGGGGCATACTGGTCCGCCCCTGGTCCGACGAGCGCTGGTGGGTCCTGCTGCTTCCACTGGCACTGTTCGTGGTCACGTCGGTGGTCGCCTTCGGGCTGGAATCCGCCCGGGACCATCTGGCAGGCCTTCGGCAGAGCCGCCCCGGCCGGGGCGAGGCCCCCGGCTGGCTGTCTGGCCCGTGGGGCCTGGCCTGGCGGCTGCAGCGCGGCACGCTGATCGGCTGGAGCACCGCCGTCGTGCTGAGCTCGATCGGCATGGGCTCGATCATGAGCCAGATGGACGAGTCACTGGCTGCCAACCCGGAGATGGGCGAGATGCTGCAGAAGATGGGCGGCACCGGCAACCTGCAGAACGCCTTCTACATTGCGATGACCGGGATCATGGGCACCGTGGTGGCGATCATGGCCTGTGTGGTTTTGAACCGGCTTCGCTCGGAGGAAGGTCGTGGCCATGCGGAGATGATGTTGGCGACGGCGACCAGCCGGTGGCAACTGGCCCTGAGCCACCTCGTCCCCGCGCTGGTGATACCCACGCTGGCCTATCTGGCCGTGGGTGCGACGATGCCGCTGGTGCAGGCGCAACACGGTGGTGACTGGTCGCTGGTGGGTACCTATCTGCGTACGGCCGCAGCGCTGGTGCCCGGGCTGTTGCTGGTGATCGGCCTGGCCATGGTGCTGATCGGCTGGCTGCCTCGCCTGACCGGTCTGGTCTGGGTGGTGCTCGGCTGGACGATGTTCTGCACCTGGTTCGCGGTGCTGTTTGACCTGCCCGAATGGCTGCTCAAGCTGCAGCCCTGGGGGCATCTGGCGCACCCGCCACGCGATCCGATGGACTGGACCGCCTTCCTGGTTGAGCTGGCGATGGCCGTGGCCCTGCTCGTCGTCGGGTTGGTGGGCTACCGGCGTCGCAACCTGCCCGCCTGAACCGGCCACCGACGGGACCGGGGACCGTGTCAGGTAGGCAGTGCCGCAACCACGATGGCCGAGCCTGTCAAGGCCTTCTGTGAGCGGCGGCCGAGCCTGTCGAGGCCACCCGGTCAGAGGTGCTTGAAGCCCGCGGTCAACCGATCGATCTCCCGGCGATCCTTCTTGGTGGGCCGGCCCGCTCCCCTGTCCCGGCGGGCGACCGGGCCGGCCATCAGGTATTCCGGCTTGGGTGGCGACTGGTCGATGTAGCAGGTGCGGGCCACCGGTGCCCCTACCCGCTTGGCGATCGTCTGGGTGATTTCGTACTTGCGCTCCCAGCCCGGTTCGCGCACCGTGACCACGTCGCCGGGCACCACGGAATGGGCGGGCTTCACCGGGGAGTCGTTCAGCCGCACATGCCCACCGGCGACGGCCTTGTTGGCGGCCGAGCGGGTCTTGAACAACCGCACGGACCACAGCCAGACGTCGAGACGAACCATGGATTTCACCCTAGTGCCGCACCGGAGGAGAATCTCACCCGTGTCTGAGAACTCGCCCAGCGAACGCATGGTGGCCCCCTTCCGCACCCACAACGGCATCGTCTGGGACGGCGAGGTGGTCCGCTGCACCACCCAGCAGCACCATGCCAATGTCGGGGGCGGCATCCACGGCGGCCTGATCTCCGCCATGCTGGATGCCGTGATGGGCGGCAATGTCATCCTGGTACTCCCACCCGAGAAGATGGCCGTCACCTCCTCGATGACCGTCAACTACCTCAATGCGGGCCGGATCGGGGACACGTTGGTGGCCTCCGCCACCGTGCGCCGGGTCGGACGAACCCTGGCCTACGTGGACGGCACCTGCACCCGTGACGGTGAACAGACTCCCCTGGCCACTGCCACCGGTGTCTTCGCCATCATCGCCCGCCCGACCCGGCACCCGCTGGTGCGCCACTGACCCGGCCGTTCATCCGCACCTTCCAAGATCAGTCCCAGTCGCCCCGGTAGACGGGGTGGTAGCGATTGAAGGACGTCTCGAAGCCCACGGCCTGGGCCCAGGCAGAGCTGATGTCCTGTGCCTGTTCGGGCTCGGCCTGCTCACCCAGATGCCGGTGCACCGCATGCCGCCGGACGACCTCGTGGACCAGCCGGCGCTTGTTCGTCTCGTCCTTGAGCAGTTCGAAGATGGCCCCGTGCGGCAGGCAGACCGCCACAGCGTGGGCACACTCCACCAACTGTTCGTCCGTCAGCCCCTCGATGCCGACCCGCTCGATCCGGTTGATCGGGGCCGGCGGATCGTCAAGGCTGATGGTGGTGCGCCAGTCGTAGTCCGGTTCCGCACAGACCGTAGCGAGCGTGGGCATCACCCGATCCAGGGGGCAATGCCGCTGGCCAGGCGGCAGCAGCTTGCGGGCGCGCTGCTCGATGGACTTGATGGTGCGCCCAAGGGCGACGGCGATCTCCCCGGTGGAGGCACCCTCCCGCAGCATCGCGAGCAGGGTGTCGTGGTCATCATCGGTGTAGGCAAGCCCCGTCCTCGGGGTGGTCATCGTGGTCATGTCCCAACTCTCGGCCGCGAATCAGGCTGGCTCAAGGGGAATGT
This sequence comes from Luteococcus sp. H91, assembly GCF_038433135.1. NCBI lineage: Bacteria > Bacillati > Actinomycetota > Actinomycetes > Propionibacteriales > Propionibacteriaceae > Luteococcus > Luteococcus sp. H91. Next base: position 122,386 of record NZ_JBCDMV010000008.1, read on the forward strand.
GTTGTCCCGGTGTTGTCCGCTTGTTGTCCGTTCGTTGTCCGCCATGGACCTTTAAATTGACCCTTACGTCAGGGTAGGGTTTTCCCTGTACATGAGCTCAGGCGAGGGGGAACGCATGAGAACTGTCCACGACGAATGGCCGCCGGTTTCGGATCCAGACGCGGACGACGACCGGAGCGAGAGTCAGCGAGTACCAGCCCAACGATGGTGGGTGGAGAAGCTTGCGCGCCGCTACCCGATCGTCGACATGATCCGGGAGGACCGACAGGTGAACGCTGGCCTGCTGCGTCCGGGAACCCAGACGCTGGCCTTCCATCGGCTGGCCAACTGGCGAAGCGCGCCCTACCGATCCCGGATGGCCATTCCCGCTGGAGTCATCGGCAGGGCCGGGCTGTGGTTCTGCCGCAACTTCTATGGCATCGAGGTGTCACCGGAGACCAGCATCGGCCGCCGGGTCAGGCTCTCCCACCAGAACGGGATTGTGATTCACAAGGATGCGGTGATTGCCGACGAGGTGCTGATCCGCCAAGGCGTTACGATCGGCTTGCGTGGGGACGTGACTGGCGACCAGTCTGCCCATGTTCCACACATCCTGCGCGGAGCCCAGCTGGGCGCTGGCGCGGTGGTGGTAGGCCCGGTCCAGGTAGGTGAACGCGCCATCGTCGGGGCGAATGCCGTGGTCACCAAGGACGTTCCCGCGGGCGGCAGGGCCTACGCGCCCCGCACGGTGATCCAGGCGGCAGCCCCGGGCCGACGTCAGATGGCCTGACGCGCCGCTGCGGCTGCCTTGACCAACCGCTCGCGCAAGCCACGAGCCGAATCCATCCGAGCCTGCAGATCGGCCATCGACTGCTCCACCAGGTGCGCGGCCTCGGCGAGCACCGCGTGGTCCGGTCCGTTCGTGCCCGGGCCGCACTCGCTGGCCCGGCAGGCGTCGACGATGGGCAACATCTCTTCCAGGCTCAGGCCGACCACCTTCAGGCTCATCACCAGCCGCAGTCGTTCGACGCACTCACTGTCGTAGACCCGAAAGCCTCCGACGGTCCTGGATGGTGGCTGCACCAACCCCATGTCCTCGTAGTGCCGGATCGAGCGCAGACTGAGACCCGTCAACCGTGCCACCTCACCGATGTGCAGCCGCCCGCTCGGAATGGGCTCGGACGACGGGATGGTGGGCACTGGCTACCTCCTGGACCGGGATTTCTCCTAGCCTAGCGGGAATTCTAGAGGGTGGTTCCCGACTCAGGAGCAGCCCTGCCCCAGTTGCTGCCAGCTGACCATCGCCTGCTCGCGTTCGGCTCCAGTGAGCAGCACGGGCAGACCATTGGTGACCCGAGCGGGGTCGAAGGCCATCGTCGGTGCACCGTCGGAGCCCGGAACGGTCACGGTGAGCACTCCGGTGGAGCGGGTCTGCGGCGCGCCGCTGCCGAAGACGAAGTTGCCCATGCCGTAGGCCATCGCCGTGTTCCCGTTCGTGGCCGTGGGTTGCAGGATGTGCGCATGGCTGCCGATCACCACGTCGGCACCAGCTTCCGACAAGGCCTTCATGGTCTCCCGCTGCCGGGGCGTGGGGCACCTGACCAACTCGGTGCCGGAGTGCAGGTAGACCACCACGACGCCGTCGGGGCTGGCAGCTCGTGCGGCCTTGACTCCCTCCACCAGCCTGGTGAAACCCTCCTCGTCCTTGACCTTGGCCAGTCCGGGCTTGCCGGGGGCAGCCTTCCAGTCCAGGTGCTCGTCAAGAACGTCCGTCGCTCCGAAGATCACCACCTTGCGCCCCTTGACCTCGGTGCTCCACGGGGCCCAAGCCTCGGCGTCGTCCTTGCCCAGGCCCACCATCGGGATCGGCGCCTTGGCCTTCACCTGGAGCATTCGTTTCATGCCCTCCTCGCCGAAGTCCATCCCGTGGTTGTTGGCCGCGGTGACGACGTCGACCCCGGCCTCCTTGAGCGAGTCGAGGATCTTGGGCCCGGTGGCGAAGGTGAAAGGCTTGGGTTGGGGCTTGAGGCCGGTGCGGTCCTCCGCGACGACGGTCTCCAGATTCACCATCGCCAGATCGGCCTTGGCCAGCACCTTGCCGGTCTCCCCGAGACCGACCTCATTGATCCGTGCGGCGGTGTTGTGCGCCTGGGTGTCGCCGCCGAAGGCCAGCGTGATGCTCTGGGCCTTGCCGCTGCGTCGCCACTCGCCCGGCAGCGGGGCGGTCTGTTCCGCCGGATTGTCCGGGCTCAGCGCCCTTACCAGCCCGACGATGCCCGCGATGATCGTTGCCAACAGGAGCAGCACCACCGCCAGTGCCATCCGTCGCCGCCGCCGGTAGACCGGGCTGTTGTCCCACTTCATCGTGATTCCTCGGGGGTGCCGCGGACCGGCTCGCCCGGTCATCGATCGACAGGTTAGGCGCAATCACTCCTCGCTGCACGCGGCCACGCGGGGCCCATCCATCTTGCTCCTGCCATGGGCGAGTCGAGCCGCGTCGGGCGGGAGCCAGTCTGGGTTTTCCTGGTGAGAGCACAATAGTGGCCATGTCCTTCCTGTCTCGAACCAAGTCCCGCCCCGACGCCGCAGTCATCGCCGACCACCACCGCGCTACTGGCACGACGGGCCGCGTCCTGGCGACGGCCAGCGGCCCCAAGGTGGAGATCCTGGCCTTCGCCGATCGGTTTGCGGTGCGGGTGGGCGACGACTGGCGGGAGGTCGGTTGGCACCAGGTGCAGACCGGCGGATGGAAAGCCGAACGCGACGAGATGCACTGGCGGCTGACCGACGGCAGCAAGGATGCGGTGCAGCTCACCGAGCCCCGAAGCTTGCCGACCGTCTTCCGGGAACGAGTGCAGGCGACGATCGCCGTCGAGGACCGCTTCGACGTCCCGGGCGGCGGCGCGGTGGTGCTCACCGCCCGTCGGGACCTGTCGCAGAGGCAACCGACGCTGATCTGGACCGCCTTCGCGGTGCGCGGCGCCCGAATGGAGGACCCTCAGGTGAAGGCACTGGCAGAGGAGGCCCTGGCCCGGTTGCGGGCCGATTATGACTTCTGACGAAGTTTGTGTAATGTTTCATCTCGCGCAAGGCGCTGATCCCTGGTAGCTCAATTGGCAGAGCATCTGACTGTTAATCAGAGGGTTACTGGTTCGAGTCCAGTCCGGGGAGCCATCGAAAGTCCGTTTGACTAGGCCACAGGCCAGTCAAACGGCCTTTTTTGGTTCTCGCGTGCACGCACCATGACGTCGCGGGAACACGGGTGACGCCACGTTCCGCTCTGCGGGCCGCCCCAGAGACATCATCGCCCTTGACCTCTTCATCGAGGAGCTTTCCAACACTCATGCGGCGTTCGGCTCCACCACCTCCTCGTCGACCAACAGCTCCCGGGCGTGCTCCAGCGCTCGGCGTTCCAGGCGTCGCACCGTGCTGACCGACACCCCCATCCGTGCTGCAGTCTGGGCATAGCTGCACTCCCCCTCGTCGCTCAGGCCGTAGAGCAGGCTGAGAACGCGGACCTCCTGACTGCCCAGGAGCCGAAGCCAATCGGGCGGCGAGTCCTCACAGGCCGCGAAGTCATTGGCGGCGCGGGGACAGGCCAATTCCGTCGAGAACTGCACCGCCTCCAGTGAGACTCGGCGTTGGCCGGTGACCACCTCGTTCACCCAGACCTCGTCCCGACCGGTCTCGGCTGCCAGCACGGTGAGTGCTGCCGGCAACCCCAGCTGGGTCTCCAACTCCGCCAATCTGTTGCGCAGCCGATGCCCCAGACGGTTGCGCCACGCCGGGCCCTCCAGCATTCCGCCGCGACGCAGCGCATGCTGGAGCACCGCATTGCGCACCCACGGCTGTCCATAGGTGGAGAACCTCACCCCTTGCCGATGGTCGAAGCGCTCCAGCGCCTGCACCAGCCCCACACAGCCCTCCTGGAAGAGCTCGTTGAAGTCCACATCGGTTCGTCTGGCCGTCGCATGCGCCTCATGCGCCACCAACCGAAGGTTCGCCAGGATGAAGTGCTCCCGCGCCCGCAGGCCCAGCGCCACCAACTCCCGCAAGTCGCCATCGGTGGCGCCCGGCGGACGCGCTTGGGTACCCACAAGTGCGGCGGCCGCCAGAACACCGGCCTCCATTCGCTGCGCCAACAACACTTCCTGCTCGCCCGTCAGTAGATCGGGCAGCAACCTCGTCTCCATCACCATCACGCTCATGAGGCCGAGCCTCTCCCCCGCCGACCGCAATTCCCAGAGCAAACCGGCTGATGTGGAGTCCGCATTCGGAAGACACCTTCTCATCCACAGGCTGCACAGATTTGGTATCCCTGTGGGGCAAGGGATTGCGAGACTGTGCGATGACTGCCTGGTCACCACCCCTCGACAGGCTCGGGGACCGTGGCCGGCTGGGTGCCTCGGGATCGTGACTGGGCCGGGTGCTTCGGGGATCGTGGCCGAGCTATTCCAAGGCGCCCAGCGAGGTCTGCTGCAGCTGCTTGCGGCGCACCTCGAGCTCCAGCAGGGTGGAGAACATCTGCCGGTGCTCCGTGGCGTGCTCCACGGGATTGGTGCGCTGCAGCCTGCTCTTCAGGTCTCGGATCTCCCGGTCGGTCTGCAAGAGCTGCAGCCGGGCGGCGTAGGCGGTGGCATAGGCCTCGTCGGGGGCGCGCAGTACCGGCTCCACCAGCAGGGCGATCTCCAATTGCTGAGCGACCTCGTCGGTGGTGGCCTCGCGCACCTTGTCACTCCAGCGATCCGGACACCACGGCACCGAGCGGACTGCCTCGAAGACGGCGCGGTATGCGGGGTGGCTGAAGTCCTCGGGCTGCACCTGGTTCCACGCGGTGTCAAACAGCGTCGGGTGTTGCAGCATCAGCTTCAGCGTGCCCCGCTCCACCCCCAGGGTGCGGTCTCGCGGGTCGGGCCAGGGCAGGCCGGGCTGCTGGCCTTCCTGCTGCGCCGGCTGCTCGCTGGGCGACCGATCCATCACCGGCTCCCGGCGTCGCGGATCGGTCTTCTCGTTGGCCTTGCGACGCGCCGCCCGGTGCACCTCGGCGCGCACCTCGTCGACGTCCATCCCCAGCATCGACGCCAGTTCCCGTAGGTAGCCGTTGACCAGCGAGGTGTCCCGGATGGAGCTGACCAGGGGTGCGGCGGCGCGCAGCGCCTGCAGTCTGCCGTCGACCCGATCCAGGTCGTAGCCCTTGAGGGTGTTCTCCATCACGAAGCGGTACAGCGGCACCCGTCGCCCCACCAGCTCCCGCACCGCCGCCTGGCCCTGCTGCAGCCGCAGGTCACACGGATCCAGGCCACTTGGCTCGATCGCCACATAGGTCTGGGCAATGAAGTTCTGGTCACCGTTGAAGACCTTGATCGCGGCATTCTGGCCGGCCTGGTCGCCGTCGAAGGTGAAAATCACCTCGCCGGAGAAGGCCCCCTGGTTGCCCATCAAGCGTTGCAGCATCCGGGCGTGGTCGTCCCCGAAGGCGGTACCGCATGATGCCACGGCGGTGTCGACGCCCGACAGGTGGGCCGCCATCACGTCGGTATAGCCCTCCACCACCACGGCCTGCGACTTCTTGCCGATGTTGCGCCGCGCCAGATCCAGCCCATAGAGCACGTGGGACTTCTTGTAGACCGGCGTCTCCGGCGTGTTCAGGTACTTGGCGGGCATCCGGTCGTCGTCGTAGAGCTTGCGCGCGCCAAAACCCAGCACCGCGGAGCCGGAATCCCGGATCGGCCACAGCACGCGGCCCTGGAAGAAGTCGTGGCCGTGTTCGCGGATGAGGCCGGCCTTGACCAGTTCCGCATCCTTGAACCCCTGCCGGTTGAGGTGGTTCTTCAGGTCGCGCCCGCCGCGCGGGGCATAGCCGACGCCGAAGGTCTCAGCCGCCGCCCGATCAAAACCTCGCCCATCCAGCATCTGCCGGGCCGCCAGCGCGCCGGGGGTGAGCAGCTGCGCGGCGTAGAACTCCGCGGCGGCCAGATTGGCCTCCATGATCCGCACCCTCAGCCCCGGCTCCTGGCGGGGGCCGCCGTCGTCGGTGATCCGCAGCTGCACGCCGGTGCGGTCGGCCAGTTGCTGCACCGCCTCGGTGAACGACAGGTTGCTGATCTTCTGCAGGAAGGTGATCGCGTCGCCGCCCTCACCGCAGCCAAAGCAGTAGTAGAAGCCCCGTGCCGGGGTCACCTGGAAGCTGGGCGTCTTCTCGTCGTGGAAGGGGCACAGGCCCTTCAGCGAGCCGCCGCCGGCCGGTTTCAGGGTCACATGGGAGCTGACGACGTCATCGATCCGGGCCCGTTCGCGGACCAGCGCAATGTCCTCGTCGTTGATCCGTCCGGCCATGGGAGGGAGTCTAGCGCCGCTGCCGTCCCAGTCCGACGGGCGTAGAATTCGACGGTGATCGTGACCCTCGGCTGGCAACTCGCGCTGGCCCTCGCCCTGCTGCTCCTGCTTGCCATGGCGGCCTCCCGCGCCGGCCAGCTGGGCCACGAGCGTTCGATGCTGGTGGCCGGGCTACGGGCTGCCCTGCAACTGGCGGCGGTCTCCTTCATCGTCGTGATCTGTCTGCGCCATCTGGCCCTGGCGGCGCTGTTCAGCCTGCTGATGTTCGTGGTGGCGGTTCGCACCACCGTGAAACGCACCGGTGTCGGCTCGGCCTGGCCGTGGACCACCCTGGCGATGGCCTGCGGTGTGCTGCCCGTGCTGGCCGTGGTCTTCGGCACGGGGGTCTCGCCCCTGAACGGCGCGGCGCTGGTGCCGGTGGCCGGCATCATCATCGGCAACATGATGACCGCGCATACGCTGTTCGGTCGGCGCCAGTTTGCCGCCCTGCGCGACGACGTCGGCAGCTACGAGGCAGCACTGTCGCTGGGGATGGACCGGCCGCGGGCCATTCGGATCGTCACCGAACGCACCGCCGGTGAGGCGTTGGTGCCCAATCTGGACACCACCCGCACCGTGGGGCTGGTCACCCTGCCCGGCGCCTTCGTCGGCGTGCTCCTGGGTGGCGGCTCTGCGCTGCAGGCCGGCGCCGCCCAGGTGCTGGTGCTGATTGGCATCATGGCTGGCCAAAGCGTCACCGTGGTGGTGGCCAATGACTTGATGCGCCGAGCGAAGCTGCTGCCGTCGGATCTTCGGGAGACGCTGCACCCCTGATGCGGGAAGTACCCGGCTGTGCCGAACCCCAGCTGTGCCGAACAAGGGTGACGCGCCGCTGCTTCACCCAGTGCCGGTCAGCGGCCGGTGTGCGGCAGTCTGTTCGGCCGCTTCACGCTGGCCGTTTCCTGGCCGTCGTTCTGGACCGTCACGCGGGTGGATTTCTGGTCGCCGGTGGGCTTGCCATCGCAGATGCAGCTCACGCTCACCTTGTACCGGCCCGAGCCCAGGTTCTTGCCGACGTCGGCGCTCTGCCGTTCCCGGCCCGAGACCAGCGGTCGGGTCAGGTTGGCCACCTCGGTGCCCTTCTTGTCGGTCACCTGGTAGCGCACCTCATCGAGTGCCGGCGTGTCCTGGCAGGCCGAGGTGCTCACCCGCAGAGTGCCCCGGAAGTTGTCGACATTCTCGACGGCTACGGCCTTGGCCCGCCGGAATCCGTTGAAGCCGTCGCCGGAGCTGTGTACCAGGCCGCGGGCGCCCTGGATCATCCCGACGATCACGCAGATGAGCAGCACAATCAGGATCGTCGGGTCGCTGCCCTTGTGGCGTCCCTCCGCCATGCTCACCTCCGCTGTCCGTGCCGCCGTCGCGAAAGCTGCGCGACACAACCACCGTAACCAGAATCACACCGGTGCAACACGCGCACCTTGAGTGCTGGTTGAGGGCTGAACCACCCCTCGACAGGCTCGGGAACCGTGGCTGGGTTCATTGGCCACGGTCGCCGTGGTCGCGTTCCTGCAACGCAACCACGATGGCCAAACCTGTCGAGGCCTCCGGGAGTCCTAGGCGCCGCGCCCGATCCCCCTGGGCAGCCGGTCGCTGCTCCAGCCCAGCAGTTCCTCGGCCTGGTCGAAGGCGAACCTGTCGGTCATCCCGCCCACATAGGTGACGGCGCCGCGCACCAGGTCATCCCAGCGATAGTCGACGGGCATCAGCTCGGGTTGGGCCACATAGCGCTCCACCAGCCCCTGCAGCACCTCGACGACGGCATGCGACTGCGCCACCGAGTCGGGCCGAGTGTAGATCCGTTCGTAGTTGAACCGCCGCAGCGCGGCCAGCGCCGACGCGGTCTGTGCGTCCATTCCCACCTGGCCGGTGGTGTTGGTGGTGTGGATCACGGCGCGGATGAAGGTTCCCAGCTGGGCGCGTCGCCCGATTCCGGCGATGGCCGCGACCTCCTCCGGCAGGTCGTCCAGGGTGACGATCCCGGCGTGGATGGCGTCCTCCAGATCGTGCGCGCAGTAGGCGATCCGGTCGCTCCAGCTGACGATCTCGCCCTCGATGGTGCCCGGCGCGGGCCGGCTCCACGAGTGGTTGCGGATGCCGTCCAGCGTCTCGGTACACAGGTTCAGGCTGGTCAGCACCACATTGGCACCCCACGGCCCGTGGTCATAGCCCTCGGGGATGAAGGCGTCGAAGGCGTCCTCCGACGCATGCCCGCCCGGCCCATGGCCGCAGTCATGACCCAGCGCAATGGCGTCGGCCAGCGACACATTCGCACCGACCCCTCGCGCGATCGAGGTGGCCACCTGCGCCACCTCCAGCGCGTGGGTCAGCCGGGTGCGCTGGTGGTCGGTCGGGTAGACCACCACCTGGGTCTTGCCGGCCAGCCGTCGGAAGGCGGGCGAGTGCACGATCCGGTCCCGGTCGCGTTCGAAGCAGGTGCGCTCGCTGTCCGGCTCCTCCTCGACGGCCCGGTTGCCGGCCCCCCGGGCCAAGGTGGCGCCGGGGCGCAGCATCGCCGCCTCCCGCTCCTCCCGGGCCTCGCGCCCGAGCACCGGACCCGGCTCCATCGACGCGTGGGTGTCCTCGTGTGCGAGCACCAGCTCGTCGTCGCCGTGGCCGTGCATGGTCCTGGCCCAGGCAACGGCACGCGGCATGAGCCCGGGCTGCCCCTCGACAGGCTCGGGGACCGTGGCGGGGTTCTGCTCGGGGCCCTTGGTTGCGGCTTCTTTCAGGCCCTGCTCCGACTCACACCCATTGCACATGCGCCTATCCTCCCGAACCCGCGGCATCGTCGTCGGCCAATTCGAGGTCCCGGCCGTCCGTGTCGTCGTACCAGCCGTAGGGCAGGATCACCTTGGCGCGCGGGGTGCCCTGGCGTCCGCGCGGCTTGCCCAGCTCCAGTTCCGGGAAGGGCGCGTCGTGGTCCAGCTGCGCCAGCAGCGCGTCGAAGGTCTCGAAGTCGCTGATCATCGCCAACTGGTGCCGCAGTTCACCGCCCACCGGGAAGCCCTTGAAGTACCAGGCCATGTGCTTGCGCAGGTCGGTCAGGCCGTGCTTCTCCCCCATGATCTCGGCGAGCAGTTCGCCATGCCGACGCACCATCGCCGACACCTCGCCGAGCGTCGGCTTGTGCTGGGTCTCCCGGCCGGCAAAGGCGTCGGCCAGATCCCGGAAGAGCCACGGACGGCCCAGGCAACCGCGGCCCACCTCGACCCCGGCGGCGCCGGTCTGCGCCATCATCCGCATCGCGTCGCTGGCCTCCCAGATGTCCCCATTGCCCAGCACCGGGATGCCGACGTGCTCCACCAGCCGCGCGATCGCGTCCCAGTCGGCCTCGCCGGAATAGGCCTCACCGACGGTGCGGGCGTGCAAGCAGATGGCGGCAACACCCTCCTGCTGCGCGATCCGACCGGCCTCCAGGTAGTAAAGGTGGTCATCGTCGATTCCCTTGCGGGTCTTCATGGTGACCGGCACGCCGTAGGAATCGGCCGCCTTGACCACTGCCCGCAGGATCGCGCGGAATCGTTCCTGCTTCCAGGGCAGTGCACCGCCGCCGCCCTTGCGGGTGACCTTGGGCACCGGGCAGCCGAAGTTCAAATCGACGTGGTTGACGCCGTACTGATCGCACAGCACATGGGTGGCACGGGCCACCATCTCCGGATCCACGCCATAGGTCTGCACGCTGCGCACCACCTCATTGGGGGCGAATCCGAGCATCTTCTTGGTCTTGCGATCCTGAATCACGATCCCGCGACTGGTGAGCATCTCGCACACATACAAACCGGCCCCCTGTTCGGCGCACAGCTGCCGGAAGGCGCGATTGGTGATGCCGGCCATCGGGGCCAGGACCACGGGCGTGTCGACGACCACGGCATCGGTCTTGCTGGGTGCCGACAGACGAAGGGGCGGATAGACGCTCACGAACTCACTCTCACGGTTGGGTGGCCGCTGATCCAACGGCCGGACCAACTCTAGTTGCGCCCACCGACAATTCCGGCATGTCATCGCCGGGCCACCGCTGCGCACTGCCACAAGCGTCGCCATACTCCTCCAACGGTCGGCCCACGCTCTCACTTGTCGCCCCGCTGATCCAACCGTCGCTCTACGACTGCAATACCCGTGGCAGGGCCACTGTTCCGGGAACACCGCCAACATCCAGGGAGCAAGGTCACCTTCCTCGACGCACGCCGTGGAGACGCCAGGAGCCTCTTTGTAGGAATCCCACCACGAACCGGCCCCAGACTCTGCGTGAATCCTTGCCGCATTGGAGCATCCGCACGCACTAGCGTCGCAATGATCCTGTTTCCAGCCTTGGAGGACCTCAGCGCGCATGAGCACCAGCACCCCGGCCACCCCCATCCGTCGACTCGCCATCGTCAACCGCGGCGAGGCCGCCATGCGACTCATCCACGCGGTGCGGGAGCTGAACGCCGAGCAGCCGCACGCGGAGCAGATCCAGGTGATCGCGCTGCACACCACCGGCGAAGCGCACGCGATGTTCGTCCGGGAGGCCGACACTGCGCATGACCTGGGCCCTGCCAGCGCGCGGCCCTACCTCAACCTGGAGGTGCTGGAGAGTGCCCTGGTCGCCACCGGCGCCGACGCCGCGTGGGTGGGCTGGGGCTTCGTCGCGGAGGATCCGGCCTTCGCCGAGCTGTGCGGGCGGCTCGGGATCATCTTCGTCGGGCCCAGCGCCGACGCAATGCGCCAGCTGGGCGACAAGATCGGCTCCAAGCTGATCGCCGAGGAGGTGGGCGTCCCGGTGGCGCCGTGGAGCCGCGGCGGGGTGGACAGCCTGGACGACGCCCTGCGTGTCGCCAACCAGATCGGCTACCCGCTGATGCTGAAGGCCACTGCCGGTGGCGGCGGCCGCGGCATCCAGAAGGTCAGCAGCGACGCCGAGCTGACCGACGTCTTCGAGCGCACCCGGGGTGAGGCCGAACGCGCCTTTGGCTCCGGCGTCGTCTTCCTGGAGAGCCTGGTCACCGGTGCCCGGCACGTCGAGGTGCAGGTGATCAGCGACGGACAGACGGCCTGGGCACTGGGCGTGCGTGACTGTTCCGTGCAGCGCCGCAACCAGAAGGTGATCGAGGAATCGGCCTCTCCCCTGCTCAGCCCGGAGAAGGTGGCTGAGGTGAAGGTCAGCGCCGAGCGGCTCGCGGTGCGCGTGGGCTATCGCGGCGCATGCACCGTCGAATTCCTCTACCAGCCCGAGCAGGAACTGTTCGCCTTCCTGGAGGTCAACACCCGGCTGCAGGTGGAGCATCCGATCACCGAACTGACCACCCGTACAGATCTGGTGAAGCTGCAGCTGCACGTCGCCGCCGGTGGCCAGTTGACCGGCGACAAGCCCACCGAGATCGGGCATGCGGTGGAGGCCCGCCTGAATGCCGAGGACGCCGATCGCGACTTCGCGCCCGCCCCCGGCCTGATCCAGCACCTGGTGCTGCCCGCCGGCCCCGGCATCCGGGTGGACACCGGCGTCGAGGCCGGGGACACCATTCCGGCCGACTTCGACTCCATGATCGCCAAGATCATTGCCTACGGCGCCACCCGCACCGAGGCGCTGGGCCGGCTGAGGCGGGCGATGGCCGACACCCAGGTGGTGATCGACGGCGGCACCACCAACAAGTCCTTCGTGCTGGAGCTGCTGGACCAGCCCGCCGTCGTGGACGGTTCGGGCGACGACGGCTGGGCAGACACCGGCTGGATCGACCGGACCCGCGCCACCGGCGGCCTGCAACGCAGCACGCATTCCGGCGCCGCGCTGGTGGTCGCCGGGATCGAGGCCTACCTGGCCGCCGAGGAGGTGGAACGTGCCCGCTTCCTGGACACGGCCCGGCGTGGCCGGCCGCTGGCCAACCACGAGCTGGGCCGCCCGATCGAGCTCAAGCTGCGTGGCACCACCCACGCCGTGCAGGTGCTGCGGATGGGCCCGCAGGCCTTCGAGGTGCGGCTGGGTTCCGGCGATCGGGCCCGCCCGATCCTGTGCGAGTTCGCCCGGCAGGACGAGTTCACCGCGCGCCTGGTCACCGGGGGCCACGGCTACCGGGTGTTGCTGGGCAAGCCCGGCCCGGTCCAGACCATCGAGATCGACGGCCAGGTGCACCGGATCAGCCGCGACGAGGGCGGCGTGCTCCGCTCCCAGGCGCCGGCGCTGGTGGTCGCCACCCCAGTGCAGGAGGGTGACGTGGTTGCCGCCGGCGACCGGGTGCTGGTGCTGGAGTCCATGAAGATGGAAACCATCATCACCGCGCCCTTCGCAGCGCGGATCAAGGAGATCGCGGTGCGGGCCGGCACCCAGGTGGAGACCGGCGCACCGCTGGCCCGGCTGGAGCCGCTGGCCCAGCCTGGCGCCGAGCAGGTGCAGGAGGAGACCGTCGAGTTGGACCTGCCCGCGCAGGCCGATGCCGTCGACGACTGCGACGCTGCCCGCGCTGCCCTGCGCCAGGTGCTGCTGGGTTTTGACACCGACCCGGAGGATCCGGCGCTGCCGCTGACCCGCTACCTCGGGCTTCGCCCCGACTGCGCCCTGACGCTCGCGCCGGAGGCCGAACTGCTCGGGGTCTTCGCTGACGTCGTCGAGCTGCACCGCAACCAGCCCGACCGCACCCACGCAGACGACGACCTGGGCAAGCCGGCCGACCGGGTGCACACCACCCGCGAGTACTTCCAGCGCTACCTGCACAGCCTGGACATCGAGCGGGAGCAGCTGCCCGAGGCCTTCGCCACCCGGCTGACCACGGTGCTGGCGCACTACGGCGTCACCAGCCTGGACCACTCCCCACAGCTCGAGGAGGCCGTCTTCCGGCTCTTCCTGCTGCAGCAGCGTTGGACCCCGGCGTTGCAGGTGGTCACCGGAATCCTGCAGCAGTGGGCCGCCCGGGACCGTCCGCGGGAGGCCGGCCAGCAGACGCGTCAGGTGCTGGACCGGCTGGTACTGGCCACCCAGCGTCGCTTCCCGCGGGTCGGTGACCTGGCGCGCAGCATCCGCTACCGCTGGTTCGACCAGCCCGCGCTGGACGCGCAGCAGGCCACCGCCCTGGCCCAGGTGCCGGAGCTGCTGGGTCACCTGCAGGCTCTGCCCGACGGCACCACCCGGCAGGCCGTGGCGGAGGAGCTGGTGGCTGCTCCGGACCGGCTGATCGGCTTCCTGGGCGTCGATCCCGCCAGTCGCGCCACCGCCGAGGAGCCGCTGCTGGGCATCCTGGCCCAGCGGCACTACCGCGGCCACGGCCTGACCAACCTGCAGGAACGGGTGGTGGACGGCCGCGGCGTGGTCACCGCCGACTACCGGATCGACCAGCAGCCCACCCGGCTGGTCTCGGCGATCGGCAGCTACGACGAGTTCACCGCCGACTCCGGGCTGGCCAGTCTGGTCGGTCAGCTGGTGGCCCAGCGCGAGGACGGCCAGCAAGCCGTCGTCGACCTCTACCTGACCGCCGAGAACGCTCCTGCCGGTGACGAGCTGGCCGCCGAGGTGATCGCCCGCGCCCAGCGGCTGGGCTTCGTCGGTGACCTGCGCCGGCTGGTGGTCAGCATCCTGCCGCTACGTGCCGGCGCGGTGGAATACCTCACGCTGCGGCCCGGCGCCGACGGACTGGTCGAGGACCGGATCCAGCGCGGCCACCACCCGATGGTGGGCCGTCAGCTCAACCTGTGGCGGCTGGAGAACTTCGGCCTGGAACGGCTCGACGCCCCGGGCACCACGGTGCTGCTGAGGGCCACCGCCAAGACCAATCCCGATGACGTGCGGCTGGTGGCGCTGGCGCAGGTGCGCCGGCTGAGCATCCTGCGCGACGAGGACGGTCAGGTCACCGGCATGCCCCACCTGGAGCGTGCCCTGATCAATGCCACCGACGCCATCCGCCGGGCCCGTAGCGGGGCCAAGAAGGGCGAGCTGGATCACAACCACGTCTGGATCCATGTCTGGGGCGAACACGATGTCGACCTGCGCAACCTGGGTTCGCTGGAGCGCACGCTGGCCCCGCTCACCGCCGACGCCGGCATCACCGAGGTGCGGATCCAGGCCAGCGTCACCCGTGCCCCCGGGACCGAGCCGGTGCCGACGGTGGTGCGGTTCAGCCTGCAGCCCGGTTTCGGGGTTCGCTTCCAGATCCAGGATCCGGCCACCGAGCCGCTGGCCCCGGTGAGCGCCTATGACGAGAAGGTGCTGCGCGCCCGCCGCCGCGGCCTGGTCTACCCCTACGAGCTGTTCGGTCTGGTGGCCAGCTCCCGCGGCAGCGCGGTCGAGCTGGACCTGGACGAGTCGGGCGCGCTGGTGAGCGTCGACCGTGAGCCGGGCCGCAACAGCGCCGGGATCATCGTGGCAGACGTCTCCACCCCCACCCAGATCCACCCTGAGGGGGTGCGCCGGGTGGTGCTCTTCGGGGACCCGTTGAAGTCCCTGGGGTCCATCGGCCGTGTGGAGGCCGACCGGATCGTCGCCGCGATCGACCGCGCGCAGGAGCTGGGGGTGCCGGTGGACTGGTTCACACTGAGCTCCGGCGCCCGGATCTCCATGGAGTCCGGCACCGAGAACATGGACGCTGTCGCGCACGCGCTGCGACGGATCGTGAACTTCACCCAGGGCGGGGGTGAGATCAATGTGATCGTCGCCGGGATCAATGTCGGCGCCCAGCCGTACTGGAATGCCGAGGCCACCATGCTGATGCACACCAAGGGCATCCTGGTGATGACCCCGGATTCGGCGATGGTGCTCACCGGCAAGCAGTCGCTGGACTTCTCCGGCGGCGTCTCCGCCGAGGACAACTACGGCATTGGCGGCTACGACCGGATCATGGGCCCCAACGGGCAGGCCCAGTACTGGGCCAATGACCTGGCCGGTGCGCAGCAGATCCTGATGCGGCACCACGAGCACAGCTACATCGCGCCCGGCGAATCCGCCCCGCGGGAGATCCCCACCACCGACGAGGATGGCCGCGACATCGGCCTGACCCCGCACTCCTGCGAGGGCAGCGACTTCGGCACCGTCGCGGAGATCTTCAGCGCCGACAAGAATCCGGAGCGCAAGAAGCCTTTTGACATCCGCACGGTGATGCGCGCGGTCGCGGATGCGGATCATGAGCCGCTGGAGCGCTGGGCGCAGATGGCCAATGCCGACACCTCGGTGGTCTTCGACACCACCATCGGCGGCATGCCGATCAGCCTGGTGGGCATCGAGTCCAAGCCGACGCCGCGCGCCGGTTACCTGCCCGCCGACGGCCCGGATTCCTTCACCGGCGGCACGCTCTTCCCCCGCTCGTCCAAGAAGACCGCTCGCGCAATCAATGCCGCCTCCGGCAACCGGCCGCTGGTGGTGCTGGCCAACCTGTCAGGTTTCGACGGCTCCCCGGAGTCGATGCGCAACCTGCAACTGGAGTACGGCGCCGAGATCGGCCGGGCGATGGTCAACTTCGACGGGCCCATCGTCTTCGTCGTGATCAGCCGCTACCACGGCGGTGCCTTCGTGGTCTTCTCCAAGGCACTCAACGACAACATGACCGTGCTGGCGCTGGAGGGCTCCTACGCGTCGGTGATCGGCGGCGCCCCCGCCGCCGCGGTCGTCTTTGCCCGCGACGTGGCCAAGCGGGTGGAGGCCGATGCCCGGCTGGTGGAACTCAAGGCCCGGATCGAGCAGGCCGACGAGGCGGCCAAGGTGCCGCTGCAGGCGGAGCTGGCCGAGCTGCGCGAGAACGTCCGGGCGGAGATGATCTCCACCGTCGCCGGGGAGTTCGACGCCGTGCACAATGTGCACCGCGCCGTGGAGGTGGGCTCCATCGACGACGTGGTCAGCGTCGCCACCCTCCGCCCCCGGATCATCGAGATCCTCCGGGCAGCCAGGAACAGGGGCTGACCAGGGCAGCACCGATCCCCGAGTCCGTCGAGGGGCCCTCAGGCGGTGGTCATGTGGGCCCGGATCGCCATCGTCGCGGCGCCCCGGGCCCATTCGGCAAAGTTCAACGCATCGATCTTGACCTGCTCACGGCCCAGATCGGTGTAGCGGGCGACGCCATCGAAGAGCGCCTGGGTCAGCACCTTTGCCTGGCGACCGGTGAGCTCCTGCGCGCCCTCGCCGGAGACCAGCACGCGTTCGGGCGCCGTGACGGCACACAGCTGTCCCACCAGCTGGCCCATGGCCTGCGCCACGTCCAGCAGTACCTGCTCGAGCGCCTCGTCCTGCAGCCTGGCCACGATCGCCCCGGTTTCCACCACGTCCTGCAGCCGACGTCCGTCGTCCAGCCGCAGCCCGCCGATCAGTCCGGCGCGCCCGCGGTGCCCGCGCACCAACTCGTCCTCACAGACCAGTCCGGCGCCCACGCCCGCCCCCAGGGTGACCACCAGGAAATCCCGAACACCGCGCCCAAAACCGAACCAGTGCTCGGCCAGGGTGAAGGCTGTGACGTCATTCTCCACCACGCAGGGCAGACCGGTCCGCTCGCGGATCATCGTCCCCAGTGGGAGCTGCGGCCAGCCCATGTACTCGGCCTCGGAGACCATTCCCGTCTCGTCCACGCTGGCCCCCAGGCAGACCCCGATCCCGTCGGGCTGCCGCTGGCCGCACCAGTCCATCAGGGCGGCCACGGCCAGGACCGCCGCCGCCGGCTCCCGGTAGTCGCCGGCAAAGACCTCGCTGACCAGCACCGCCCCCTTCAGATCGGTCAGCACCGCATACATCTCGCCCCGGACGAACTTGACCCCCAGGAAGTGCGCCCGGCTGGCATCGACGTCCAACGGCACAGCCGGGCGGCCGGTGGTCAGCGGGGCAACCGGTGCCCCTTCCAGCAACAGTCCCTCCTTGACAAGGGGTTTGGTCAGCCGCGTGAGGCTCGGTGCGGAGAGTCCCAGCACGCGGCCGAGTTCCGTTCGGGAGACGGGCCCCAGCCGCAGCACCGCCAGCGCCACTCGTCGCGACGACGTGTCCAGCCCAGGAAGCGGATTCATCGGTGCCCGTTCAGCCCACTCGCTCCGCCACCAGGATCCGGGTGCGCTCGGGCAGCACCATCGGGGCTCGCAGCCCGACGGTGGCCAGCGCCCGGCCGGTGAGGACCACCGGCTCGGGAGCCGGTTCGCGATCGGCAGGCACTGTCAACGGCAGATGACTGACCCGATAGCGGGCGTCGGGCTCCAGACCGGGCAGCTGGATGGTCCCCAGGCTCCAGACCCCCTCGGTGGTCAGCGTGGTGTAGCCGTAGATCGCCTTCTGCGGGGTGATGACGCCATGCAGGAAGGCAGTTCCCTCCTGGCACTGTGGCAATTCAGAGCGGGCCAGCCGCCCGGCATTGAGCACTCCCCGGTTGGCCTTGTACCAGGCGATCCATTCCCCCAGCTGGGCGAACTCCTCGTCGCTGGCCTTCGCCAGATCCCACTCCACCCCCAGGTGGCCGAAGACCGCGGTGGCCGCCCGGTAGGAGATGTCGTGCTGGCGACCGGTGGTGTGCGAGGCGCCTGACGCGATGTGCGATCCGAGCATCTCGGGGGGCAACAGCTGGGCGGTCCAACGCATCATCTGCTGCCGATCGGTCGGGTCGATGTTGTCGCTGACCCAGACGCGGTCGCAGTGCTGCATCACCTCCAGGTCGATCCGGGCACCGCCGGAGCTGCAGGATTCGATCTCGAGCCCCGGCTTGGCGGCCTTCAGCTCGTCCACCAGCCGGTAGAACGCCAGCGTCTGCTCGTGCACGCCGGGGCGACCGTCCGGGGCGGTGCCGGCATCCAGCAGGTCCCGGTTGTGATCCAGCTTGAAGTAGCCAATGTCGTAGTCGTCCAGGATGGCCAGCAGCTGGTCTCGGACGTGGGCATACGCGTCCGGGATGCCCAGATTGAGCACCCACTGGTGACGGGCTTCCAGCGGCGTCCGGCCGGGAACCTGCATCACCCATTCGGGGTGTGCCCGCGCCAGGTCGGAGTCGGGGTTGACCATCTCCGGTTCGATCCACAGCCCGAACTGCATGCCGAGCCGGTTGACCTCGTCCACCAGTGGGTGCAGGCCATGGGGCCAGGCGTCGGGGCTGACCACCCAGTCCCCCAGCCCGGCGTGGTCATCGCGTCGGGCGCCGAACCAACCGTCGTCCAGCACATAACGCTCGATGCCGAGCCTTGCTGCCCGCTGCGCCAGATCCAGCAGGCGTTCGGCATCGTGGTCAAAGTAGACCGCCTCCCACACATTGAGCGTCACGGGACGCTCCGGGTTGACGGGATGCACGGCGCGGATGAACTCGTGGTGGGTCTGCGCAATCCGGTCCAGTCCGACGCCGTGGCTGAAGTGGATCCACGGGCTGGTGTAGCTCTGGCCCGGCGCCAGCACCACCTCACCGGGCAGCAGCAGTTCGCCGCCGCCAATCACCTGGTCGCCCGTGAGGTTCTTCTCCGCATAGTGGATGTGGTTGCCGCTCCAGCCCGTGTGCACGGCCCACACCTCGCCGTCGGAGAAGCCGAAACCGGGCTCGCCCAGGTGCAGCACGAAGGCCGAATCGGCACCGGTTCGGCCATGCCGCCCCTCGCGCCAGTGCGTACCCACCGGCATCTGGCTTCGCTGCGGAGTGCGCTCCTTGCCCCATCGGCCGGCGAAGTCGAGCACCTCCGTGGCGCGCGACGGAACCGGCATCGCCAACAGCAGTTGGTCCAGCTGGTAGCCGTCGTCGCCGGTATTGGTCAGCCGGGCGCGGGAACGCACCAGGCCGGACGGCGTCAGCTCCAGCTCCAGGGTCAGGCCCAGTCCGCAGTCATGGTCGACGGCGTGCCACGCAAGAGTTCCGAGCGATGCCTGCACCAGACCGGAGACTGGGGCGCCGTCCAGTTCGATCCGCTCCACCACGAAGCGCGGCGCCCAGGAGCGGCCACCGCGTGACCCGCTCACTCCCGGATGCCCGTACCAGCCCCGCCACTGTTCCGGCAGCAAGGCCAGGGCGTAACCCTCGTCGGGCTCGCCATTGTGCATCGGCCCGTGCGCGGTGGCCCGGACCAACGCCGCATGGTCGTCGGCAGTCAACTCCCCCAGTGAGGCCCCCCAGTGCACCACGCGCGGCAGCGCCCCTTCGGGCGAATCCAGCACGACGGACGTTCCCGCCCCCTCCAACACGATCTGGGCCTGTGCGCTCACGGCATCCTCCATTGGATGTTGTTGTCGAAACGAAACTAACCCCAGTCTATGCACGCACCTGATCCGGCGCCAGCGGGTCGCCGTGAGTTGTCGGGAGGGCCGGCTCAGCTCGGACGGGGCGGGTCGACCGGGCCCATGCCGTGCCGCTTCTGCCACTGGGCGTCGCGCCGCTCCATGACCCCCTGGGTCACCCGGGCGGGGAGCAGCCCCAGCACCGCGAGTCGCATGATGGCCGGGTTCACGCTGCCGCGCAGCACCGGCTTCAGAGCCGCCCGCGAGCCCCGCGGATGGCCCTGGATCAACTCGACCCTGGCCAGGGTGGTCGCCGCCTGCTGCAGCGCCGACTGCAGGGCTGGCCGGTCGAACTCGGCGGCGTCCGGCAGGGCATCCTCCAGCGCCACCAGGCGACCCCGCAGCTGTCGCGCGTAGTTGGTGGCGGAATCGGTGGTCGGGTGCACCCGGTAGCGCACCAGGCGCTCCGCGACATGCCAGGCGGCAGCGCCACCCCGAGCCGCCTCCAGCAGGATGTGCAGGTCGAAGGCGGTCTCGGTGTCCTCCCGCAGGGAATTCCAGTCCAGAGCGGAGGTCCGCAGCACGGTGGCATTCAGGGCGACGACACCATGCACCAGCATGGTGTTCAGCGGACGGTACACCCCCTCCCGCAACTGGGAGTAGCCATGAGACTCATCCTGCTGGGCCTGCACGGCCTCCAGCGATTCGCCCTTGGGCCCGATCCAGCGCATGTCGGTGAACGCAAAAGCGGCTTCCGGGTGCTCGCGAAGCGCTTCCACACAACGACTCAGGTAGGTGGGCTCGAATTCATCGTCGTCATCGAGCTTGGTGACGAACTCGGTCTGAGCCGCCCGGAATCCCTCCAGTGAATTCCTGACCAGACCAAGGTTCTCCTCGCGGGGCACATACACCAACCGGGGGTCATTCAGGCTCTCCACGAAGCTCCGGGTGGTGCCGGAGTTCGCGTTGTCACAGATCAAAGCTGTGAAGTCCTTGAACTCTTGCTGAAGCAGTGACCCGATCGCCCTCGGCAGGTACTCCTGACGAAGATAGGTCGGCATGACGACCGTCACAGCAGCCATTGTTCCCCCTGTTCACCCTAGTCAGAGCGGCTTGGTGCACGCCCATGCAGTTACACACCAAGCCCTCCTCGGTGCGGGGAACAGTCCACCACATCCCCGGACCAGCCCTCTGTCGGATGGCATGCCTGCCACCTAGTGTTGCTGCCAGCGGGTCGGATGTCGATGGCCCACTGGAGATCGGGGGATCTGGAAAATGAAGGCAGTGCTGTTGGCTGGCGGGTTGGGAACTCGCCTCAGTGAGGAAACTGGGACCAAGCCAAAGCCCATGGTGGAGATCGGCGGGTGGCCGGTCCTGTTCCACATCATGAACGAATATTCGGCCCATGGCATCGACGAATTCATCGTCTGCGCGGGCTACAAGGGAACCGTCATCAAGGACTGGTTCGCCAACTTCGCCGTCCGGTATGCCGACATCACCTTTGATCTGGCCACCGGTGAGCAAACCGTCCACAAGCGCATGAATCTGCCGTGGAAGGTGACGGTGGTGCACACCGGCGGCAAGTCGATGACCGGCGGGCGGCTGCTCCGGGTTCGCGACTACATCGGTGACGAGACCTTCTGCTTCACCTACGGCGACGGTGTCAGCGACGTCAACATCACGGAATCGATCGACTTCCACAACCGGCAGGGCAAGCTCGCCACCATGACCGTCGTGCAGCCGCCCGGCCGCTTCGGTGCGATCACGCTGGGCAAGTGCGAATCCACCATCACCAGCTTCCAGGAGAAGCCGGACGGTGATGGCGCCTGGATCAATGGCGGCTACTTCGTGTTGGAGCCCGGCGCCATCGACTACATCACCGACGACTCCACCGTCTGGGAGCAGGAACCGTTGCGCAAGCTGGCAACCGATGGCCAGTTGAATGCCTACAAGCATGAGGGCTTCTGGCAGCCGATGGACACCCTGCAGGACCGAAACAAACTCGAAAAGCTCTGGGCCGACGGCGTCGCGCCCTGGAAGGTGTGGTGAAGAACATGAAGATCCTGGTTACCGGAACCGACGGCTACCTTGGCTGCCTGCTGGCCCCTACCCTGGCCGCCGATGGCCATGAGGTGGTGGGCCTGGACACGGGCTTCTACAAGTACGGCTGGCTGTACAACGGCGTCGCGATGACCCCGCAGACCCTGAACAAGGACATGCGGGAGCTGACCGTCGCCGACTGCGAGGGCTTCGACGCCGTCGTCGCCATGGCGGAGTTGAGCAATGACCCCACCGGTGATCTGGTGGGTCCGATCACCTATGACATCAACCACAAGGGTTCGGTGCACGTGGCCGAGGTGGCCAAGCAGGCCGGCGTGCCGCGCTTCGTCTACATGTCGTCGTGCTCCGCCTACGGGGTGGCCGAGGGCGTCGCCGACGAGACCAGCGAGGTCAACCCGCAGACCGCCTACGCCAAGTGCAAGGTGCTCACCGAGAATGACCTGTGGAAGATGGCCGACGACAACTTCCATCCCACCGCCCTGCGCAATTCCACCGCCTACGGCGCCTCCCCGCGCCAGCGCTTCGACATCGTGCTGAACAACCTGTCCGGTCTGGCCTGGACCACCGGCAAGATCGCGATGACCTCCGACGGCACCCCGTGGCGCCCGATGGTGCATGGCCTGGACATCGCCAAGGCCATCCGCGCCGTACTGGATGCCCCGGTGGAGAAGGTGCATTCGGAGATCTTCAACGTCGGCTCCAACAACCAGAACTACACCGTGCGCCAGATCGCCGAGACCGTGGCCCAGGAGTTCACCGGCTGCGAGCTGACCTTCGGTGAGCCCAGCGCCGACAACCGCTCCTACCGGGTCAACTTCGACAAGATCACCGACACCCTGGGCTACTCCACCGACTGGGACCTGGCCGCCGGCGCCAAGCAGCTGCATGAGGTCTTCGAGGCCATCCAGCTCACCCCGGAGATCTTCAACGGCCGGGGCCACACCCGGCTGAAGCAGATCGAGTACCTGCTCGAGACCAAGCAGGTCACCCCGGACCTCTTCTGGACCACGAAGGAAAACTGATCATGGAATGGACCCCCACCGAGGTCGACGGCTGCTGGATCATCGACATCAAGCCGTTCACCGACGACCGTGGCTTCTTCACCCGTACCTTCGACGCCAAGGAGTTCGCCGAGCACGGGCTGCCCACCGAGGTGGTGCAGGCCAACATGAGCGGAAATCACAAGAAGGGCACGATGCGCGGCATGCACCGCCAGATCGAGCCCGACGCCGAGGGCAAGCTGGTGCGCTGCGTCAAGGGCAGCATCGTCGACTGCTGCCTGGACCTGCGTGAGGACTCCCCCACCTTCGGCAAGAAGGTGATGGTGGAGCTCTCCGAGGACAACCACCGCGCCCTGTGGATCCCGCCCTACTGCGCCCACGGCTATCTCACCCTGAGCGACGACACCCTGGTCACCTACCAGGTCTCCGGCTACTACGCCCCTCAGAGCGAACGTGGCCAGCGCTGGAATGACCCGGCCTTCGGCCTGGAGTGGCCCGTCGAGGTCGAGGTGATCAGCGAGAAGGACCAGAACTGGCCCGACTGGGATGGCAAGGAGATTCCTCAGTGATCATCACCGACACCCTGCTGCAGCGCGCGGAACTGGCGCACCAGCCGATCCGCGTCGGCGTCGTCGGCCCGGGCTTCATGGCCCGCGGCATGATGAACCACATCCACCACACCGTGCCGGGCATGGTGATCACCGCGGTCTACGCCCGTTCGCTGGAGAAGGCCCGGGCCGCGCTCGACTACGCCGGCTACGGCAGTGACCAGGTGGTGGACACGGACAATGCCAGCGCCGTGTCCGCCGCCGCCCGACAGGGCAAGGTGGCCGTCACCGACGACCACACCGCCCTGTGCGCCTCCGACGAGGTCGACGTGGTGGTGGACGCCACCGGCAGCGTCTTCTTCGGAGCCGAGCTGGCGCTGTGCGCCATCGAGCACGGCAAGCACCTGGTGCTGATGAATGCCGAGGTGGACGCCACCCTGGGCACCATCCTGTGCAAGAAGGCCGAGGCGGCCGGCGTCGTGTACACCGGCATGGACGGTGACCAGCCCGGCGTGCAGATGAACCTGATCCGCTTTGTCCGCGGGCTGGGGCTGGAGCCACTGGTGGCCGGCAACATCAAGGGCCTGCAGGACGAGTACCGCAACCCCACCACCCAGGAGGGCTTCGCCAAGAAGTGGGGACAGGACCCGCACATGGTGACCTCCTTTGCCGACGGCACCAAGGTGAGCGTGGAGCAGGCCCTGGTGGCCAATGCGGCCGGCTTCTCCGTGCACCAGCGCGGCTGCCTGGGCCGGGACCACGAGGGCCACGTTGACGAGCTGACCGGACTGTACGACCTGGCCGAGCTGAAGGCGCTGGGCGGCGCGGTGGACTACGTCGTCAAGGCCAAGCCGGGGCCGGGCGTCTACGTCCTGGCCACCCACGACGACCCGAAGCAGCAGCACTACCTCAACCTGTACAAACTGGGTGAGGGACCGCTCTACTCCTTCTACCAGCCTTACCACCTGTGCCACTTCGAGGTGCCCAACACCATTGCCCGCGCCATGCTGCTGGGCGACGCGTGCATCAAGCCGCTGCCCGACGGGCCGCGGGTTGAGGTGGTGCCGATGGCCAAGCGCGAGCTCAAGGCCGGTCAGGAACTGGACGCCAAGGGTGGCTACGACTACTACGGCGTGTGCGAGAAGGCGTCGATCCAGCGCGGCGAGAACCTGCTGCCGCTGGGTCTGGCCGAGGGCTGCGTACTGAAGCGCGACATCGCCAAGGACGAGGTCATCTCCTATGCCGATGTCGAGATTCCCGCAGGTCGGTTGGCCGACGCGCTGCGCACCGAACAGGACGCACTCTTCCCGGTGGCTGACCGGTGAGCGAGCACACCGAATGTGACGGGGTGTACGACTATCTGGTGGTCGGGGCCGGCATCGTCGGCCTCGCCACCGCCCTCACCCTGCTGGAGAAGCGCCCCGGATCCTCGCTGCTGGTGGTGGACAAGGAGGCGCAGGTGGCCGCGCACCAGACTGGCCACAATTCCGGCGTGATCCACGCCGGCGTCTACTACGCCCCTGGTTCCAAGAAGGCACTGTTCTGCAAGCAGGGCGCCCAGTGGACCCGCGACTTCTGCGACGCCAACGGCATTGCATACCGCAACACGGGCAAGCTGATCGTCGCCACCAACGAGCTCGAGCTCGAGCGGATGCACAAGCTCTTCGAGCGGGCCACGCTGAACGAACTCGACGTCGAACTGATCGACGGTGCCGAGCTGCGTCGTCGTGAACCGAATGTGGTGGGGCTCGGCGCCATCGTGGTCAAGCAGACCGGCATCGTCGACTATCGCGAGGTCTGCGCCAAGATGGCCGACAAGATCGTCGCGCTGGGCGGCGCGGTGCGGCTGTCCACCCCGGTGGCGGGCATCCACGAGTCCCTGAGCGAGGTCTCGGTGGATCTGGGTGGTGGCACCGGCAACGAGCGGGTCTACGCCCGACAGCTGGTGGTTTGTGGCGGGATCCAGGCCGATCGACTGGCCCGGATGGCGGGTCTGGAACCCGATTTCCAGATGGTGCCCTTCCGCGGCGAATACTACCGTCTCGCCCCGCAACACAACAGCATCGTCTCCGCCCTGATCTACCCGGTGCCGGATCCGGATCTACCCTTCCTGGGCGTCCATCTGACGCCGATGATGGACGGGACGGTCACCGTCGGGCCCAATGCGGTGATGGGCTTTGCCCGGGAGGGCTACCCGAAGCTGTCGATCGCGCCCGGCGACGTGGTGGACTTCGTCCGTTTCAAGGGCTTCTGGAAGCTCGCCAAGGGCATGCTGCGCACCGGGATCAAGGAACAGTGGGATTCGGTGCACAAGCCCAGCTACCTCAAGCGGGTGCAGAAGTACTGTCCGAAGCTGACCACTGGTGACCTGGGGCCCTACCCGCCCGGCATCCGGGCGCAGGCCGTCCGGGCCGACGGGACGATGGTGGAGGACTTCCACTTCCTGCAGACCGCACGCATGCTGCACGTCTGCAATGCCCCCTCCCCGGCCGCGACGTCGGCTATGCCGATCGCGAACCACATCACGGAGCAGCTTCTTGGAACCTAGTCTGGATGAGTTCCAATCCAGTCCTGGGGGGTTCTATCAATGACAGAGCAGGAGCAGACCGGGCCTCGCACCGAGCAGGTGCCGGGTGCTGACAGCCAGCATGGTGAGGGGTGGGCCGAGCGCGTCTCGGCACCACCCAGCCGAGGCTGGGTACGCGCCCTGACCCAGAAGGTGCCGCTGCTGGGGCAGCTCCGGGAAGACATGCGGGCCAATGACGGGGTGCTGCGGCCGGGCTTCCAGGCCCTGGCCGCAGCCCGCGTTGGCGCGTGGGCACACACCTCCGATGCGCCCGGCGTCCTGCGTCGGCCCGTACTGGCGGTCAGTCGGGCCGGACAGCTCTTCTGCCGCAATGTCTACGGCATTGACCTTCCGGACAGCGTTCAGGTGGGTCACCGAGTGCGCTTTGTGGAGCAGCACGGCATCGTGATCCACCCCTTCAGCGTGATCGGCGACGACTGCATCATCCGGCAGGGAGTGACCCTCGGGGCCATCAGCGGTGACCCGAACCGCTACGCCGGCGAGGCGCCGAAGCTGGGCCGCAATGTCTCCGTCGGCGCCAATGCCTGTGTCCTGGGCGACGTCCGGGTGGGTGACGACGTGCAGATCGGACCCAATGCGACGGTGATGGACGACATCCCGTCCCGCGCCACCGTGCTCTCGCCCAGGTCCCGGGTGATGCGCGCCGAGTAGGAGTTCCCCGATGTCGGGGTAGACGAAACGCCCGGAGCCAGGTGGCTCCGGGCGTTTCGCCGATGGGTTGGTCAGCAGCCGATCAGGCGCTGGGCTAGGTAGCCCTGCACCTGGTCGAGCGCCACCCGCTCCTGCTGCATGGTGTCACGCTCGCGGATGGTGACCGCATTGTCCTCCAGTGTGTCGAAGTCGACGGTGATGCAGTAGGGGGTACCGATCTCGTCCTGGCGACGGTAGCGCTTGCCGATCGCCTGGGCGTCGTCGAAGTCAACATTCCAGCTCTTGCGCAGTTGGGCGGCCAGATCCCGGGCCTTCGGCGAGAGCTGCTCATTGCGGCTCAGCGGCAGTACCGCGGCCTTGACCGGGGAGAGGCGGTGATCCAGCTTCAGGACGGTGCGCTTGTCCACGCCGCCCTTGGTGTTGGGCGCCTCGTCCTCGGTGTAGGCCTCCACCATGAAGGCCATCAGCGAGCGGGTCAGACCGGCGGCCGGCTCGATCACGTAGGGGATGTACTTCTCGCCGGCCGCCTGGTCGAAGTAGCTCAGGTCGACACCCGAGTGCTCCGAGTGAGTCTTCAGGTCGAAGTCGGTGCGGTTGGCGATGCCCTCCAGCTCGCCCCAGTCGCTTCCGGCGAAGCCGAACTTGTACTCGATGTCGACGGTGCGCTTGGAGTAGTGGGAGAGCTTCTCCTGCGGGTGCTCGTAGTGGCGCAGATTTTCCGGGTTGATACCCAGATCGGTGTACCACTGGGTGCGGGCGTCAATCCAGTACTGGTGCCAGTCCTCGTCGGTGCCGGGCTTGACGAAGAATTCCATCTCCATCTGCTCGAACTCGCGGGTGCGGAAGATGAAGTTGCCGGGGGTGATCTCGTTGCGGAAGCTCTTGCCGATCTGGCCGATGCCGAAGGGGGGCTTCATCCGGCTGGACTGCACCACATTCTTGAAGTTCACGAAGATGCCCTGGGCGGTCTCTGGGCGCAGGTAGTGCAGGCCGGACTCGTCCTCCAGCACGCCCAGGTAGGTCTTGAGCATCATGTTGAAGTCGCGCGGCTCGGTCCACTGGCCCTTGTTGCCACAGTTGGGGCAGTTCACCTCGGCCTGGTTCTCCGGCAGGCGGCCGTGCTTGGCCTCGAAGTCCTCTTCCAGGTGGTCGGCGCGGAAACGCTTGTGGCAGGACAGGCATTCGGTCAGCGGATCGGTGAACACACCGACGTGCCCCGACGCCACCCAGACCTGCTTGGGCAGGATGATCGAGCTGTCCAGGCCGGCGACGTCGTCGCGGCCGGTGACCATGAAGCGCCACCACTGCTTCTTGATGTTCTCCTTGAGCTCGACGCCCAGGGGTCCGTAGTCCCATGCGGCGCGGGTGCCGCCGTAGATCTCACCGCAGGGGAAGACGAATCCCCGTCGCTTGCACAGGCTGATCACATTGTCGAGAGTGCTGGGTGCCACTTCTTCTTCTCCATGTCCTCAATGGACCCGACGCCTGGAGGGTGCCGGGCTGTGCGCAGCACCGCACAGTGCGGCCGTTCACGCTGCGGTCCACCCTATCGGGAATTGCCGACCAGCCCAGCCCTTGACACGACGGGCACCTTCCGCGCCCAGCCCAAGCCCGCTGGCCGAGCTCGTCGAGGACGGCTGAACCCCGGCCACGTTGGCCGGGCTTGTCGACCCCCCCCCCCCCCGGAGACGGACTCGTCAGAACCTCCTCGGCAGGTTCTCCCCCACCGTCTCGGGATCGGCGAAGGCGCTCGGTTCGTCGATGCACAGGCTGAGCAGCGGGGTCAGCGTCATCTTGGACTCGTAGCCGCCCAGTGCCCAGCGGTAGGCACCGACGTGCTCCCAGCGGGTGACCAGGGCCCACAGTTCGGGATCGTCCAGATTCTGCACCAGGTCGATCGACTCCAGCCCCTGCTTGCTGCGAAAGAGTTCGACGGCGGCCTCGGCCTGCGCGAGGAAGGAGGGGCGCTGCGACGCCGAAACCCGAAAGCGGTTGATCACGATCACGACGCGAGCCTAGCGTTCGCCTCCCCACGACGATTTGCGAACCATTCTCATCTTTGTTGATAATGGTTCCCATGAAGAACCGCCTGACCGCGCTTGTCGCCTCCGCCCTGCTCCTGATCGCCCCGGCCTGTGGCTCCACCACGCCCGCCGCCGAAGACGACAAGCTCACCGTCGTGGCGGCCTTCTACCCGCTGCAGTTCGTGGCGGAGCGGGTCGCCGGCGAGCGGGCGACGGTGACCAGCCTCACCTCTCCGGGTCAGGAGGCACACGACGTAGACCTCTCCGCCAAGCAGGTCGCCTCGTTGACGGAGGCGGATCTGGTGATCTACCAGAAGGGCTTCCAGAGCGCCGTCGACGATGCGGTGCAACAGGCACAGCCCAAGAGGGTGATCGACGTCAGCACCGCCGTCGAACTGATGGAATCGGCCACCGACGACGGTCACGAGCATCACGAGCACTCCGAGGGCGACGGCCACGAGCACGCCACCGATCCGCACATCTGGCTGGACCCCACCAACATGGCCGCGATCACCAGTGCGGTCGCCACCACGCTTGCCGAGGTCGACGCCGAGGGCTCCGACGCCCTCACGGCCAATGCGGACAAGCTGAAGACCGAGCTGACCACGCTGGACAACGACTTCACCGCCGGGCTGAAGAACTGCCAGCGCAAGGAGTTCATCACCTCGCACGCCGCCTTCGGCTACCTGGCCCATGCCTACGGCCTGACCCAGATCGGGATCTCCGGCCTCTCCCCCGAATCCGACCCGTCGCCCACCCGGATCGCCGAGGTGCAGAAGCTGGCCAGGGAACACGGCGTCACCACCATCTTCTACGAGACCCTCACCTCCCCGGGGCATGCCAAGGCGATTGCCGGCGACCTGAAGCTGAGGACCGACGTGCTGGACCCGATCGAGGGGATCACCCCCGAATCCAAGGGCACCGACTACATTGCAGTGCAGCGCGCGAACCTCGCCGCCCTGAAAACCGCGAACGGATGCCAGTGAACCACTCCGCAACACCCCTGGTGGAGGGCCGCGACCTGGTCGTCGCCCTGCAGGGGCACGAGATCCTGCATGGGGTCAGCGCCCGGGTGATGCCCGGCGAGACCGTTGCGCTGCTGGGCGGCAATGGCTCCGGCAAGACCACCCTGGTGCGCACCCTGCTGGGTCTGGCCCCGGTCAGCTCCGGCGAACGACGCCTGTTCGGCACCCCACTGGAGCGCTTCCACGACTGGCAACGGGTGGGTCATGTTCCCCAGCGGGTCACCCTGCAACTGGCCAATGCGACGGTGGGTGAGGTGGTGGCAACCGGCCGGCTCGGCCGTCGCGGCCCCTTCATCCCGATGCGACGGGCCGACCGCGCCGCGATCGGCCAGGCCCTGGAACGGGTGCAGCTGACCGAACTGCGCAAGGCACCCTTCCTGCGGCTGTCGGGTGGGCAGCAGCAGCGCGCCCTGATCGCCCGCGCGCTGTGCACCGAACCCGAGCTGCTGGTGCTGGACGAGCCCTTGGCCGGGTTGGACATGGACACCCAACGTGCCCTGGCCGCGGTGCTCGGCGAGCTCAAGCAGGATGGCCTGGGCATCCTGGTGGTACTGCACGAACTGGGACCGCTGGAGGGCCTGATCGACCGCTCCGTCGTGCTTCGCACCGGTCAGGTGATCCACGACGGTCCGCTGCTGGCCGGGCCCGGTCTCGGTGGCCACCACCACTACACCAACCCCCAGACCGCGCCACCGCTCCCCGCGCCCCGGCTGCTGGCCGAGAACCGACCCCCGCGGGAGAACCGATGAACGAACTGTTCGGCGTCGCCTTCATGCAGCGCGCCCTGATTGCCGCCTTCCTCTCCGGCCTGATGTCCCCGGCGATCGGCACCTACATCGTGCAGCGCCGGCTCAGCCTGCTGGGCGACGGACTGGGCCACGTCGCCGTCGCCGGGGTGGGCTTGAGCTTTCTCACCGGCACCGCTCCCCTGCCACTGGCGATCGCGGTCTGCGTGGCGGGCGCGGTGGCCGTGGAGCTGCTGCGCCAGCAGGGCCGCGCCACCGGCGACGTCGGGCTGGCCGTGCTCTTCTACGGCGGACTGGCCTCCGGCGTGATGATGGCCGGTCTGGGCGGTCAGGGCACCGGCGCGCTCTCCCAATTCCTGTTCGGCTCGCTCACCACCGTCTCCGAGTCCGATCTGGTGGTGGTCAGCATCCTGGCCAGCGTGGTCCTGCTCTTCTGCGTCGGGCTGTGGCCACGACTGTTCGCGATCTGTGCCGACGAGGACTTCAGTCAGGTCCTGGGGCTGAAGGTGCGCTGGCTGAACCTGCTGATCGTGGTGCTGGCCGCGGTCACCGTCACCATGAGCATGCGCACCGTCGGTCTGCTGCTGGTCAGCGCCATGATGGTGATTCCGGTGGCCACCGCCCAGAACCTGTTCGTCAGCTTCAAGGCCTGCCTGTTCGGTTCGATGGCGATCGGCGCCAGCGTGGCCTTCGGCGGCACCGTCGGCTCCTACTTCTGGAACACGGCGTCGGGCGCGACGATCGTGGTCTGCGCCATCGCGCTCTTCCTGGCCACCTGGCCCTTCACCGCGATCCTGCACCGCCGGCACGCCACATGGGCGGCCAAGCATGAACTGGTGGTGCCGGTGGAGCACGTCATCTGCGCCGAACCGCCGCACAGCCACGACGGCGACCACGTCGCCATCCAGCACGGTGACCACGTCGACTACCTGCACGACGGGCACCGGCACGCACCCCACGGAGACCACTTCGATGAGCACTGAACCAGAGATGAGCACTCAGCCCCGCAAGGCCGGCCGTACCGGCCAGCGCACCACCCGGCAGCGGCTGGCGATCCGCGCGCTGCTGACCGACATCGACGGCTTCCGCAGCGCCCAACAACTGCACGAGGAATTGCGCGCCGCCGGGGATTCCGTCGGGCTGGCCACCGTCTACCGCACCCTGCAGGCCATGGCCGATTCCGGCGAGGTGGACGCGATCCGCACCGACGACGGGGAGATGGTCTACCGCCAGTGCTCCGACGGCCACCATCACCACCTGGTCTGCCGGGAGTGCGGCCGGACGGTGGAGATCAGCGCCAAGGTGGTGGAGCAGTGGGCCGCCGAGGTGGCCGCGGAGCACGGCTTTCGGGATGCGGGGCACGAGATCGAGCTCTTCGGGCTCTGCTCGGTCTGCTGAACAGCCTCAGAACGGACGCGTGACCGGGGTCTGCGAGTCACTGCGGTTCACATAGGGCATGGAGCGCAGCCCCCGCTCCAGGTGCCACTGCACGAAGGCCTGGATCAGTCCACTGCCTTCCCGCTGGCGGGGGCTCTGGACGTCACGGGTCTGCGTCCAGTCGCCGGTGAGCAGGGCCTGCAGGTAGCCGATGGTCTCGGGCCGGGGTCGCGCAGAGCCGGGCGGGCGGCATTCGACGCACACCATCCCACCGGCCGACGGGTTGAAGAACTGGTGCGGGCCGGCGGTGCCGCACCGGGCGCAGGCCTCCAGCGCCGGCGCGTAGCCGGCCACGGCCAGGGCGCGCAGCAGGTAGGAGTCCAGCACCATGGTTGCCGGACGGGGCCCGTCGGTGGTGCCCTTCCCCAGCACCCGCAGGGCCCCCACCAGCAGGCGGTACTGCTGCAGCGCCGGTTCGCGTTCCTCCGCCACCAGCCGGTCCGCCGTCTCCAGCATCACCTGACCGCAGCAATAGGCGTCGTAATCCGTCAGCAGCGGCTCACCAAAGGCGTGCAGGCTCTCGGCCTGCGCGACGACGTCCAGGGCACGCCCGGTGGCGAACTGCACATCGACGTGGCTGAAGGGCTCCAGCCGTCCGCCGAACTTGGACGAGGTGCGCCGTACCCCGCGGGCCACGGCCCGGATCTTGCCATTCTGCCGGCTCAGCAGGGTGATGATCCGGTCCGCTTCGCCCAGCTTGTGGGTCCGCAGCACGACGGCTTCATCACGATAGGTGGGCACCCATGGATTCTGCCACGCACCGTGGAGCCGGTGACCCGACCCCTCCTAGACTGAACGCATGTCCAACCCGACGCTTGAGCTGGATCAGACCATCCGTCGTCTCCATGACCTGTCAGAGCCACCCTTCGACTGGCGGGTGGGTTCGGTGAAGCAGCTGGCCAAGCGTGTTGGCGCGTCACCGCTGGGCCGCTTGCGCGTCAAGGGCGTGGAGTTTCCCGACGGCGAGCGGTTCGCCTTCAAGGCCGAGGACGGCACCGTGCAAGGTTTCGGCACCCTGATCACCGACGCTGACCTGGACCAGGCCTTCGCCGCCGCAGATGCCGCGGCCACCGAGCAGTTCGGGAATCCGGTGGGCACGGTGCGCTATGTGCCGTGCAATCGCCGTCGGGTGTGGCGGATGCCCACCGGGCATGACTTCGAACTGGTGCAGAGCCTGGGCTCGCTCTCGCTGAACGTCATCGCCGACAACTTCCGTCACCAGCAGACCGCCCCTCCCACCAGTGAGCAGATCACCGACGGCTGCATCGAGATCATCGACACCGTCACCATTGCCCTGCGTGAGCTGCTGGCCAGCGAGCCCGAGACCTGGCGGCTGTGCCGCCTGCTGAACGCGGTCGAACCGGTGAGTCTGGTGCCGGAGATGCCGGTGCTGGTGGAATTCGACCGTCGCGAGGCACCCTTCGTGGTCTCAGCCATCCGCTCCGACCTCTCTGTCGCGCGATTCGAGATGCTCTCCCTCAACCCCTTCATCGCCGAGGACTGGCCAGAACGCGACCTCGATTCGCTCTTCGACGAGCTGGTCTGTGTCCTGGAGGAGACCTATGGGGAGTGCCTCGACGATCACGGCGACGAGCAGGTCTGGCTGATCAACGACTGGACTGTTCACGTGTTCCTGGAGGATGAGTGGGTGCGGATGCGCCTGGAACCCCCGTCGCAGCAGCCGGCCGAGCAAGCCTCGGATGAGCTGTTCACCCAGCCCGCCGAGGCGACGCCCGAGGTGCAGGCCGCGGTGGAAACGGCCAGCAGGATCCTCGACGGCGAGTACGACTTCACCGTCGAGAACATCGACGCCCTCGCCCGCCTCCTGCGGTTGCCGACGGACAGCCAGATCGACCCGATGGACCGCAACGAGGGGAACGACGTTGTCCTCCCCAACCCCCTGGGCGCCTTCCAATGGGCGCTGGAGGGCAACGCCGACGACGAGTCCCGGTTCAACCACCTGCGCGTGGCCTTCGACCCCGGCCAGACGGGGCCCGAGGACTTCGAGCGGGTAAAGGGTTGGTTCGAACAGGCCTGGACCCCCACCCACGAGGAGGAGGACGGCTGGGCCGCGTGGTACCACTCACACGGCACCGCGGAACTCAAGGCCATGGAGAACTACCTGTTGTTCACCATCGCGCCCGACTGATGAATCGCAGGTGACCGGCGGGGCTGAGCCGTCACCTGTTCGTCATCATGCCCATGGCGAACAGCTCTGGCCCTGACCGGAGCACCCGGGTGAGGATCGTCACATGAGCCTCAAGAAGACCGCCGCCGGAGCAGCCGCCGCCACCGTGGCCGCGCTCGCCGCCCAGGACCTCCTGCAGACCAAGCACGCCCTGCGCCGCAATTTCCCGGTGCTCGCCCGCGCCCGTTACGGCCTGGAGGCGATCGGGCCGGAGTTGCGCCAGTACATCGTCACCGGCAATGACGAGGAGCGCCCCTTCAGCCGCGACCAGCGGCGCTGGGTCTACGCGTCGTCCAAGGGACAGAACAACTACTTCGGTTTCGGCACGGACAATGACGTGGAGAACCAGGAGTACCCGGTGGTCAAGCACCGCACCTTCTCCGACGTGGCCCCTGCCTCCCCGCTTCACCTGGACCCGTCGCGTCCCGTGCCCTGCGCCAAGGTGGTCGGAGGGCCGCGCGGCCGACGCAAGGCCTTCCGCCCCAGTTCCGTGGTGAATGTCTCCGCGATGAGCTTCGGTTCGCTCAGCCCGCAGGCCATCCAGGCGATCAACAAGGGCGCCGCGCTGGCCGGCTTCATGCACAACACCGGCGAGGGTGGCCTGTCCGACCACCACCGTCAGGGCGGGGACCTGATGCTGCAGATCGGCACCGGCTACTTCGGCTGCCGCGACGCCGACGGCAATTTCGATCTGGAGAAGCTGGCCGGCGTCGTCGAGTCGGCCCCGGTCAGGATGATCGAGATCAAGCTGAGCCAGGGCGCCAAGCCCGGGCTGGGCGGTCACCTGCCCGGCGCCAAGGTGAACGCGGAGATTGCCCAGATCCGCGGCGTCGAAGAGGGCAAGGACGTGGTCAGCCCGTCGCGGCACACCGCCTTCCGCAACATCGACGAGCTGCTGGACTTCGTCGAGCGGGTCGCCGAGCGCACGGGGCTCCCGGTGGGAATCAAGTCCGCCGTCGGCGACCTGGGCTTCTGGCACGAGCTGGCCGACACGATGAGCGACGGCAGCCGCGGGGTTGACTTCATCACCATCGACGGCGGCGAGGGCGGCACCGGTGCGGCGCCGATGGTCTTCTCCGACAGCGTCTCCTACCCCTTCCGGGTGGGTTTCACCGAGGTCTACCGGATCTTCGCCGAGCGCGGTTTGAGCGACCGCGTTGTGTGGATCGGTTCCGGCAAGCTGGGCCTGCCGGACAATGCGATCGTCGCCTTCGCGCTGGGCGCGGACATGGTGCACGTCGCCCGGGAGGCGATGCTGGCGATCGGCTGCATCCAGGCGCAGAAGTGCCACACCGACGAGTGCCCCACCGGCGTCGCCACCCAGAACAAGTGGCTGGCGCACGGGCTGGAGCCGCAGGGCAAGGCCGAGCGGCTGGCCCGCTATGTGCAGACCCTGCGGCGTGACCTGCTGAAGGTCTCCGAGGCCGCCGGCGTCGAGCATCCCGCGCTGCTCAGCCCGGACGACGTCGACATCATGCACGGCACCAATGGTCACCAGAGCCTGCGGGAGATCTACGGCTACCGCGACGGTTGGGGCGTGCCCGGCCAGGAGATCCGTGACGAGATTGCCCGGATCATGCGAGCCGGCGATGACCAGGCGGGCAAGGACGAGGTGGTGCAGCACGAGCCGGTGGACAACTCGGCACACACCGACGCCCCGACCGGCTGACGCGCGGGTGCGGGGACGGCCGCGGCGCTAGGCTCGCAGGTGTGAGCACCAAGTTTCCCGTCAAGCGCAGCCCGTCCCCGCACCCGTCGGGTGCCACCCCGCCGCAGATCGAGCAGAAGCTGCTGCCCCAACACGTCGCCATCGTGATGGACGGCAATGGCCGCTGGGCCAAGCAGCGCGGGCTCAAGCGCACCGACGGGCATGCCCGGGGCGAGGCCAGCCTGTTCGACGTGATCGAGGGCGCGATCGAGCTGGGGATCCCCTACCTGAGCGCTTACGCCTTCAGCACGGAGAACTGGAAGCGCTCCCCCGACGAGGTTCGCTGGCTGATGGGCTTCAACCGCGACGTGATCCACCGCCGTCGGGACAATTTCGATGAGCTGGGGGTCCGGGTGCGGTGGGCCGGGCGACGCCCCAAGCTGTGGCGCAGCGTGATCAATGAGCTCAAGGTGGCCGAGGAGCAGAGCAAGGACAACACCACCCTGACGCTTCAGTTCTGCTGCAACTACGGTGGCCAGGCGGAGATTGCCGACGGGGTGCGGGAGATCGCCCGGCTGGCCAAGGCCGGCAAGCTGGATCCGGACCGGATCACCGAGAAGACCATCACGCAGCACCTGTACTGCCCGGAGATTCCCCCGGTGGACCTGTTCGTCCGCTCCTCGGGCGAGCAGCGCACCAGCAACTTCCTGCTGTGGCAGTCGGCCTATGCGGAGATGGTCTTCCTGGACCAGCTCTGGCCGGATTTCGACCGGCGCGACCTGTGGCAGGCCATCGAGCTGTATGTGAACCGCGACCGGCGCTTCGGTGGCGCGATCCCGAACGAGGTCTCCCAGGCCCGGCCCAGCGAGGCACCCGTCCACTGACCAGGCCTCGACAGGCTCGGCCACCGTGGTCACCAGCCCCAACCACGGTCCCGAGCCTGTCGAGGGGTGGTTCCCTCGGGCTCATGGTGCTCGGCTACGCAGGGCTGATCACAAGGTCGGGCATGGCGCGTACCAGCTTCAGGTCACAGGACAACACTTGGCACTCAAACGCTTCCGCCAGCGCCACGTACATGGCGTCATATGCACTGACGTTGTGTCGCAGCTTCCACGCAGGGAACATCAACTCACCCATGTCGAACAACTGGACCCCCAGGTCCTTGAAGTCCTGCAAGGCGAAGGCGACTCGTTCCGAAGCCAGTTGTCCGCTCAAGTTCCAGCCTCGCAGGATCGAGACCACTTCAGCAGCCAGAAGCTGCGGCGCAATCAAGGGGTGGCTCCCCATGTGGACTCCGACATCCAGTCCCTGCTCCGTTCCCAGAAGGAATTCCGCAGCCGCCGACGCATCAAGAACCAGTGTCATCGAGACGCGCGCTCGCCCGCGAGCACGTCACTGGCGGGGGTCAGCGACTGCCGCCCGCGACGAGCAATCCGCTCAGCAAGCTCGGCACGATCCGGCCGCTGGTTGATCTGCTCGAGCTCCCCCAAGAGATAGTCGCTGAGCGAGCGCCCCTGGGAAGCAGCCCGCGCCTTGAGCGATCGGCTCAGCTCCTCGGGCACATTGCGCACCTGAATAGTCGTCATGCATCAAGCATGTCATACATGTGAAGTGCATGCACTTGCTCACTGATTCTCCTCCGCCCGCGTTCGTGCCACGCGGATCGCCCGCCCGCGCTCCCGGCGCGGGTGGGCGATGCGACGGGTACTGCTCAGACGTCCATCCGGTTGACGGCGCTGACCACGCCCTGCAGCGAGGCGGTCATGATGTCGGGGTCGATCCCGACACCCCAGACGATCCGGGCGTCGTCCTCGCCGCCCACCTCGCACTCGACGTAGGCCGCGGCCTGCGCGTCGCCGCCGGCGGTCAGGGCGTGCTCGGTGTAGTCCAGCACCCGCAGCTCGACGCCCAGGTTGCCCAGCGCGTCGACGAAGGCCGAGACGGGTCCATTGCCCTCGCCGGTGATGGTCTGCTCCGCTCCGCGCCAGGTCACCTTGGCGGAGATGGTGTGCACCCCCGCCTGACTGGCCGTGGAGGTCTCCCCCAGCTTCAGCGGCTCGTCGCGCAGCAGGTACTCGCTGGAGAAGATCTCCCACAGCTGGGCCGAATTCACCTCGCCGCCCTCCGTGTCGGTGTGTGCCTGGACGACGCGGCTGAACTCCATCTGCAGCCGGCGCGGCAGATCCAGCTTGTGGTCGGTCTTCATCAGGTAGGCCATCCCACCCTTGCCGGACTGGCTGTTCACCCGGATCACGGCCTCGTAGCTGCGGCCGACGTCGTGCGGGTCGATCGGCAGGTAGGGTGCCTCCCACGCGACGTCGTGGATGCCCTTGCCCTGTTCCTGCGCGGTCTTCTCCAGCATCTCCAGGCCCTTCTTGATGGCGTCCTGGTGGCTGCCCGAGAAAGCGGTGTAGACCAGGTCACCGGCGTAGGGATGGCGTGGATGCACGGGCAGACCGGTGCAGTACTCGACGGTGCGGCGGATCTCGTCGATGTGGCCGAAGTCGATCTTCGGGTCGATGCCCTGGCTGAACAGGTTCAGCCCCAGCGTGACCAGATCCACATTGCCGGTGCGCTCGCCGTGGCCGAACAGGCAGCCCTCCACCCGGTCCGCACCGGCCATCATGCCCAGCTCGGTGGCGGCGACGGCGGTGCCGCGGTCATTGTGCGGGTGCAGGCTGATCGCCACATTCTCCCGGTTGCGGATGTTGCGGCCGAAGTACTCGATCTGGTCGGCATAGGTGTTCGGCGTGCTCATCTCCACCGTGGCGGGCAGGTTGAAGATGATCTCGCGGCCCTCGCTGGGCTGCCAGACGTCGGCAACGGCATTGCAGACCTCGACGGCGAAGTCGGTGGGCGTCTGGGTGAAGATCTCCGGGCTGTACTGGTAGCCGAACTCGACGTCGCCCAGATTGGCCTCGGCGTGCTTCATCACCATCTCGGTACCGCGGGTGGCCAGCGCGATGCACTCCGCCTCGCTGACCTTGAAGACCACCCGACGGAAGAGTTCCGCGGTGGCGTTGTACATGTGGATGTTGGCGCGCTTGGCGCCCACCAGGCTCTGCGCGGTGCGCTCGATCAGGTCCTCCCGGGCCTGGGTCAGCACGGAGATCTGCACGTCGTCCGGGATCGCGTCGTCGGTGATCAGGCTGCGGACGAAGTCGAAGTCGGTCTGGGAGGCCGAGGGGAAGCCCACCTCGATCTCCTTGTAGCCCATCGCCACCAGGAGGTCGAACATCTTGCGCTTGCGGGCGGGGGTCATCGGGTCGATCAGCGCCTGGTTGCCGTCGCGCAGGTCGGTAGACAGCCAGCGCGGGGCCTGGGTGATCTTCTTGGTGGGCCAAGTACGGTCCGGCACGTCGACGGGCTGGAAGGCGGTGTAGCGGCCGAACGGCATCGGGCTGGGCTGCTGGACGGGAATGCCCTGCTGGGGGCGGGTGCCGAACTGGTTCTGGGTGGTCATGCTGGTGCTCCTCAAGCTGTGGAGGGTGGGTGCCATGGCGTGACAGGGCTCCGCAGCGAGGATGCCGTGGCCGGATTGGTTACCGGGCCTCGCTGCGGCAGACAAGGAGCAGTCGGACCCGCGGGGGCAGGCCATGCTTCACGAACGCCATGTCAGGCACTCTAGCCAGACCATGGCCGACGCGTGGGATATCCGTCCGGATTTCGGGACGGGAGCCGCCCAGGGGCCTCCACAGGCTCGGCCGTCGTGGTCACCAGCCAGCCGAGGGATCCTCACCCCTTGAGGAAGGTGCGGACCCGCATCGCGACCTGCTCGTCGAGGCCCCTGAACAACTCGTCCAGGTCATGCACCAGGCGGGAGCCAGCGCCATTCCAGTCGCTGGCGATCACCTCGTCGCCCACCACTCGGTGCCGGTTGGTGAGCTTCTCCGCCACGTACAGGCCGACCTCGTCGGCCTCGTGCACCAGCACAGCCCGGTGCAGCGAGCCGGCCTGCTCCTCCAGCAGGGTGAAAGGCAGCTCCGCATCGCCGGAATCCAGCAATTCCTTGACCAGCAGGTATTCGGCGAAGCTGGGAACGGCATCGGCCGGGTCGCTCGGCTCGTGGTCGCGCTCGACGAAGTTCTGCTCGTCGTGCCAGACATAGTGCCGCCAGTGCCGCGGGTTCTCGTCGTCGAACTCGATCCGGCTCTCGACGTGGTACAGCCCCTCGGGCCGGGTGAAGCACACCATGGTGGACAGGCTCGTCGGCTGCACCCGGCGCACGACGGCACCGATCTTGATGCCGCCAGAATTGTGGAAGGTCTCGGTCACGACGTCGTGGCTCATGCCGTGATCCTGCCACAGCTCGGTCCGGGGCGCGAGGCCCCGAGGAACGTCGCTCAGAAGCCCAGCCGGTTGAGGTACTTGGGGTCGCGCTGCCAGTCCTTGAGCACCTTCACCTTGAGGTCCAGGTGCACCGGGGTGCCCAGCAGGGCGCTGATCTGCTGCCGGGCGCGGGTGCCCACCTCCTTGAGGTGTTCCCCCTTGTGGCCGATCATGATGCCCTTCTGGGAGTCGCGCTCCACGATCATCGAGGCAAAGACGTCCAGCAGCGGCTTGTCCTCTGGCCGGCCGGCGCGCAGGCCCATCTCGTCGATCTCGACGGTGATGGAGTGCGGCAGTTCGTCGCGCACCCCCTCCAGCGCGGCCTCGCGGATGAGCTCCTTGACCAGCGTCTCGGTGGGCTCGTCGGTGACCTCACCGTCGGGGTAGAAGGCGGGGCCGTAGGGCAAGAGCTTGACCAACTCGTCGGCCACCACGTCGGTCTGCTCACCGCTGACGGCCGAACACGGGATGATCGTCTCCCAGCGGATGCCCAGCTTCTCCTCCAGGGCCTGGATG
Source organism: Luteococcus sp. H91 (assembly GCF_038433135.1). Classification (NCBI taxonomy): domain Bacteria; kingdom Bacillati; phylum Actinomycetota; class Actinomycetes; order Propionibacteriales; family Propionibacteriaceae; genus Luteococcus; species Luteococcus sp. H91. The sequence continues at coordinate 162,615 of NZ_JBCDMV010000008.1, forward strand.
TCCAGCAGGTGCTGGCGCAGCCGGTCGCCGCTGACCAGGTCGATCTTGGTGGCCAGCGCCACCAGCTTGGGCTTCTTGGGCAGCTTGGCGATCTCGGTGACCAGGAAGGTGTCGCCGGGGCCGATCGGCTGGTTGGAGGGCAGGCAGACGCCGATCACGTCCACCTCCGTCCAGGTCTCGCGCACCAGGTCGTTGAGTCGCTGGCCCAGCAGGGTGCGCGGTTTGTGCAGCCCGGGGGTGTCGATCAGCACCAACTGCGAGTCCGGCCGGTCCACGATCCCGCGGATGGAATGCCGGGTGGTCTGCGGCTTGGAGCTGGTGATGGCGATCTTGGAGCCCACCAGCGCATTGGTCAGCGTCGACTTGCCGGCATTGGGTCGGCCGACGAAACAGGCGAAGCCGGAGCGAAAGGTCTTGTCCCCAGTCCAGTCGATGTCGGTCTCGGGGTCGAAGTCGTCGCTCATCAACTCGTCGAGCGTGGGCATCCGGCCAGCGCTCTGCTGAGCCTTCTTCGGGTCCTTGGTGGGCTCAGGCATGGTCGTCCTCGGTGTCGTCGTCGGTGATGGGGCTGTCGTCGGGGGTGCGGTGCACCAGGCAGGTGTCGATCTGGTGGCGTCGACCAGAGGCCTTCTCGGCCTCGATCCGCAGACCCGCCCAGTTGACCACGCTGCCGGGGATCGGCACCACGTTGAGCTGCTTGGCCATCAGGCCGCCGACGGTGCTGACATCCTCGTCGTCCAGTTCCAGGCCGAACAGGTCGCCCAGTTCGTCGATCGGCAACCGGGCGGAGATCCGGAAGACGCCCGGCTCCAGTTCCTCGGTGTGGGTGGGTTCGGCGTCGTACTCGTCGACGATCTCGCCGACGATCTCCTCCAGCACGTCCTCGATGGAGCACAGGCCGGCGGTGCCGCCGAATTCATCCACGACGATCACGACGTGGTTGCGGTCACGCTGCATCTCCCGCATCAGCTCATTGGCTGCCTTGGAGTCGGGGCAGAAATGGGCGGGGCGCATCAGCTGGGCGACGGTCTCGTTGCGTTCGGCGTCGGGATTGTCGTAGCTGCGCTTCACCATGTCCTTCAGGTAGACCATGCCCTGAATGTCGTCCAGGCCCTCCCCGACGACGGGGATCCGGCTGAAGCCGCTTCTCAGCGCCAGCGACAGACCTTGTCGCAACGTCTTGTCGGCGGAGATGAAGACCATGTCCGGGCGCGGCACCATCACCTCGCGCACGATCGTGTCGCCCAGCTCGAAGACCGAGTGGATCATCCGGCTCTCGCCCTGGTCGATCACATCCGACGCCTCGGCCTGGTCCACCAGGTCTCGCAATTCCGCCTCGGAACTGAACGGGCCGTCGGCAAAGCCGCGCCCCGGGGTCAGTGCGTTGCCGATCAGGATCATCAGCTGCGGCAGCGGCCCCAGCATGGTGGTGAGCACCGAGACGGGGCCGGAGGCGCGCAGGGCGATGGTTTCCGAGCGTTGCCGGCCGATGGTCAGCGGCGCGACACCCCACAGGATGTAGCTGATCAGGATCATCGGGCCGGCTGCGATCAGCAGTCGCTGCCAGCTGCCCTGCACGTGCGCGAAGGTGATCTGGCAGACCAGCACCACCGCCACCAGCTCGCAGATGGTGCGCACCAGCAGGGTGGTGTTCACATAGGGCGCCGGGTCTTCGGCCATCTTCTGCAGCCGCGCCGCGCCGGGGCGTTCCTCCTCGACGAGCTTCTCGGCCCGCCCTCGGCTGATCTGGGTGAGCGCGGTTTCTGCCGCGGCCAGCAGGAAGGCCAGTACGACGCACACCAGGGCAATGCCAATTTCGATCCAGTTGTTCTGGGTCACAGGGGCGGATCACTCTCGTCTCTCACAGGGGATTCCCCCAGATTCTACCGTCCGCCACCGGCGAAGGCCTCATGCGCCCTTGTGCGCCTGCCACGCGGCGATGATCTTGTCGTTCAGCCCGAACATCACGGCCTTCTCCTCCGGCTCGGCGTGATCATGCCCCAGCAGGTGCAGCAAGCCGTGGATCAGCAGGTATTCCGCTTCCTCGTCGGGGCGACGGCCGTTCTCCGCGGCCTGTCGTTCGGTGACGGCCGGGCAGAGGACGATGTCGCCCAGCAGGCCCTGCGGGGCTTCCTCGTCGTCATCCTCGGGGGCGCGCAGCTCGTCCATCGGGAAGCTGAGCACGTCGGTGGGGCCGGGCAGGTCCATGAAGCGCAGGTGGTAGTTCTCCATGGTGGGTTCGTCCACCAGCAGGATCGACAGGTCGCTCTGCGGGTGGATCCGCAGCTGGGCCAGGGCAAAGTTGGCCAGTTTGATCAGGCCCTGCTCGTCGGCGCTCTGCCCGGACTCGTTGTTCAGGTCGATCATCGCTTGGTCCCTCCAAAGTCCCGCGCCCGACGCTCGGCCCGGTTGGGCTGGCGGTCGAAGGCCTGCTGCACCGCGTCCGTGCTCTCGTACTGATCGTAGGCGGCGACGATCCGGCCGACGAGCTGGTGGCGCACCACGTCGCGGCTGGTCAGGTTGCAGAAGGCGATGTCCTTGACCCCGTCCAGGATCTGCTGCACGCCGCGCAGGCCCGACGGCTGGCCGTTGGGCAGGTCCACCTGGGTGATGTCACCGGTGACGACGATCTTGGAGTTGAAGCCCAGCCGGGTGAGGAACATCTTCATCTGTTCCATGGACGTGTTCTGCGCCTCGTCCAGGATGATGAAGGCGTCGTTCAGCGTACGGCCGCGCATGTAGGCGAGCGGCGCCACCTCGATGGTGCCGGCGGTCAGCAGCTTCGGCACGGCTTCGGGGTCCATCATGTCGTGCAGCGCGTCGTAGAGCGGGCGCAGGTAGGGGTCGATCTTGTCGTTCAGGGTGCCGGGCAGGAAGCCGAGCCGCTCCCCCGCCTCGATCGCCGGGCGGGTGAGGATGATCCGGTTGATCTGGTGGGCGTTGAGCGCCTGCACCGCCTTGGCGACAGCCAGGTAGGTCTTGCCGGTGCCGGCCGGGCCGATCCCGAAGGTGACGGTGTTGGCGTCGATCGCATCCACATAGCGCTTCTGGTTGAGCGTCTTGGCACGGATCGACTTGCCCCGGGTGGACAGGATGTTGTGGGTGAGCACCTCGGCGGGGCTCACCTCGTCGCTGGCGGCGGTCATCCCGACGATCCGCTCCACCGCATCCTTGGTGAGCCCCTGGCCGGTACGCAGGATGGTGATCATCTCCGTGAACACGTCGGCGGCCAGCTGGATGTCGGCGGCGGTGCCGGTGAGCATCACCTCATTGCCGCGCACCAGGATGTCGGCGTCCAGTTCCTCCTCCAGCACCCGCAGGAAGTCGTCGCGGGGGCCCAGCACGTTGACCATCGGGATGGACGCGGGGACGCTGAGCCGACGGGTGGCGCTCTGCCTGGAGATCTCGCGGGACTCACGCGGGGCAAACTCGGGACTGGTCAGGATTCCTCCAAGGACGTGGGGCTGCCGCTGCGGCAGCATCCACAAGTCTATGCGGCACCTGAACCGGCTCCGCAACCGATTGATCTTTCGCCAAACCCACCAAGCGCCTGAAATTTGTCGGAGCCTGCTTCTACAGTGGGCAACATCCTCGGACGACGACGTCCGAGCACCGCGCAGCATCACACCGCAGGAGTAGTCATGAGTGATCGTGTTGACCTGTCGTCCCTGGTAGTGCCCGCCATCACGCTGGCCGATCAGTGGGCCAAAGCCACCGCCGAGGGCCAGACCAGGGCCGAGGCCGCCACCACCGGCCAGCTGGCCGCGCTGGTGCAGGACGCCGCCGGGCTGGAGCTCGCCGTGCGCTTCGTCGACCGGGTGGCCCGGCCCGAGGACGTGCGTGTCGCCGCCAAGGAACTGGCCGGGATCTCCGCCGCCGATGCCGCCGGCTTCCTGGGCCGCACCGACCGCTCGCTGCTGGGCGCCGGGGCACTGGCCGCGCGGGTCTCCCCGCAGGTGGTGGTACCCGTCGCCCGCAAACGTCTACGGCAGTTGGTCGGGCACCTGGTGGTGGACGCCCAGGACCCGGTGCTGGCCAAGCACCTGGCAGCCTCCCGCGCCGAGGGTTTCCGGCTCAACATCAACCTGCTGGGCGAGGCGGTGCTGGGCGAGGCCGAGGCGCAGTCCCGCGCCGAGCGCACCCTGGCCCTGCTGCAGCGCCCCGACGTCGACTACGTCTCCATCAAGGTCAGCTCGCTGGTCAGCCAGATCAGCACCTGGGACCTGGATGGCACCGTGGAGCGCTGCCTGGAACGGCTGCGGCCGCTCTACCGCGCGGCCCTGGCCCGCACCCCGCACGCCTTCGTCAACCTGGACATGGAGGAGTACCGAGACCTGGACCTGACCATCGCCGTCTTCACCCGGCTGCTGAGCGAACCGGAGTTCGCCCAGCTGGAGGCGGGTATCGTGCTGCAGGCCTATCTGCCCGACACCCTGGCCGCGCTGGAGGAATTGCTGGCCTTCGCCCGGCAGCGCGTCGCGGCCGGCGGCGCACCCATCAAGGTGCGGCTGGTCAAGGGCGCCAACCTGGCGATGGAGGTCGTCGATGCCGAACTGCACGGCTGGCAGCTGGCCCCCTACCCGAACAAGCCGCAGGTGGACGCCAACTACCTGAAGCTGGTCAGCCGGGCGCTGGCCGACGACGCCGCCGGGGCGCTGCGGATCGGCGTCGCCAGCCACAACCTGTACGACGTCGCCTTCGCCCACCTGCTGGCGAAGCGCCTGGAGGCCACGGACCGGATGGACGTGGAGATGCTGCAGGGCATGAGCCCGTCGCAGGCCCGGGCGGTGCGCGACACCGTCGGCACCGTGATCCTCTACACGCCGGTGGTGGCACCCAAGGACTTCGACGTCGCCGTCAGCTATCTGGTGCGCCGATTGGAGGAGAATGCCGCACCGCAGAACTTCCTGCACGCCTTCTTCACCACCGACGAATCCGCGATGCCGGACCAGGAGCAGCGCTTCCGGGATTCGGTGGCGGCGATTGACTCCAATCCGACCGGGCCGCGCCGCAGCCCCGAGCCGGAGGTGATCGGTGACGAGTTCGGCAACACCGCCGACTCCGACCCGGCGCTGGCCGCCAGCCGCGCGTGGGCCCGGGATGCTCTGGCCCGGCCGCTGGGCGAACCCACCAGCCCGTGGCTGGCGGCTTCGGCTGCGGTGGACGAGGTGGTGACCCGGGCGGTCGCGGCGCAGGAAGGCTGGGCCGCCCGGCCGGTCACCGAACGCGCCGGGCTGCTGCGCGACGCCGCCCGCGCCCTGCAGGCTCGACGGGGTGAGCTCCTCACCGTGATGGCGCATGAGGCCGGCAAGACCGTTGCCGAGGCTGATCCGGAGATCAGTGAGGCGATCGACTTTGCCCGCTACTACGCGGATTCCGCCGAGGCACTGGCCAACGGGCTGATGGCCGATGGCGCACGCTTCACCCCGGATCGGGTGGTGCTGGTCACTCCCCCGTGGAACTTCCCCGTCGCCATCCCGATCGGTGGGGTGCTGGCCGCGCTGGCTGCCGGCAGCGCCGTGGTGATCAAGCCCGCGCCGCAGACCCCGCGGTGCGTGGAGGTGGCCGTCGACGCCCTGTGGCAGGCGGGGATTCCGCGGGAGCTGCTGCAGGTGGTACGCACCGGCGAGGACGAGGTGGGCCGGGCGCTGATCCAGCATCGCAACGTGGACACGGTGCTGCTGACGGGCGCCACCGCCACCGCGGAACTGTTCACCGGCTGGCGCGCAGACCGACCCCGCGGTGCCCGGGTCTACGGCGAGACGTCGGGCAAGAATGCGCTGATCATCACTCCCAGCGCCGACTACGACCTGGCGGTGGCGGATCTGGTGCGTTCCGCCTTCGGGCATGCCGGACAGAAGTGCTCGGCGGCCTCGCTGGGCATCCTGGTGGGATCGGCCAATGACTCGGCCCGGCTGCGCAACCAGCTGGTGGATGCGGTGCGTTCGCTGCGGGTGGGCTGGCCGTCGGATCTGGGCACCGGGATGGGGCCGCTGATCGAACCGCCGTCGGACAAGCTGCGACGCGCGCTGACCACGCTGGAGCCGGGCGAGAGCTGGTTGGTGGAACCGCGGCAGCTGGACGATGAGGGCCGGCTGTGGTCGCCCGGGCTGAAGGACGGGGTGCGGCCCGGCAGCTTCTTCCACCGCACCGAGGTCTTCGGGCCGGTGCTGGGCCTGATGCACGCCGCCAGCCTGGACGAGGCGATCACCTGGCAGAACGACACCGCCTATGGCCTGACCGGCGGCATCCACAGCCTGGACGAGGCCGAGGTGGAGCGTTGGCTGGAACGGGCGGAGGTAGGCAATGGCTATGTCAACCGACACATCACCGGTGCCATCGTGCAGCGGCAGAGCTTCGGCGGCTGGAAGGCCTCTGGCGTCGGCCCCGGCGCCAAGGCGGGCGGGCCCAACTACGTCGCGCAGTTGGGAGCCTGGGAGGCCGACGGCCTGCCCCACTTCCGCACCGCACCGGCACCCGAGATCTCCCGGGAGCTGCAGGCGCTGGTCGCCGAGCTTCGGCTGGGCGCTGACGACCGGGCCTGGCTGCAGGTGGCGGCGGGCAGTGACGCCGCCTGCTGGGCGGCGGAATTCCTGCCCGGGCACGATCCGAGTGGTTTGCGTTGCGAACGCAACGAATTCCGCTACCGGCCGCTGCCGCTGCTGTGGCTCCGGGTCCAGGCCGACGCTCGCCCGGCAGATCTGGCGCGACTCCTGCTGGCCGCCCCACTGACGGGGGTTCCGGTGCAGATCAGCGCCGATCCGGCGGTCGGGCTGCCGCAGGTGGTGGCCGGTCATCCGGTCACCAGCGAGGGTGCCGAAGGGTTCAGCACCCGGGTTCAGCAGGAGGCCGACGCCCGGGTGCGGGTGCTGGGTGATCCGGCCGGGCTACGGGTGACGTCGCCATCGGTGGCACTGCTCACCGGCCCGGTGCTGGCCAGCGGCCGTCGGGAACTGCTCGCCTTCCTGCGGGAACAGGCGATCAGCCACACGCTGCACCGCTTCGGTCACCTGCCGCCGTCACGCAGCCGGTAACCCATTCCGCGGACGGTCTCGATCCGCTCCGCTCCGACCTTGCCGCGCAATGACCGGACCAGAACGTCCACCACATTGGAGCTGGGGTCAAAGTCCATTTCCCACACCATCCCGAGCAGCTGCTCCCGGCTGAGCACCTGCCCGGGATGGTTCAGCAAGACCTCCAGCAGGCGGTACTCGCGCGAGGTCAGGTCCACCGGGGTGCCGCCGTCCACCTGGGCCCGGCGGGTCAGCAGGTCCAGCCGGATGCCGCCTGCGGAGAGCTCGGAGATCAGGCTTGGTCGACTGGCCGGTTCGGCCAGCCGGAGCCGCACCCGCGCCAGCAGCTCGGCGAACTGGAAGGGCTTGGTCACGTAGTCATTGGCGCCGCCCTCCAGACCGTGCACCGTGTCGGTGACCGAATCCCGGGCCGTCAGGATGACCACCGGCAGGGTGCTCCCCTTGGCGCGCAGCTGACGCAGCACCTCGAAGCCGTCCATCCCCGGGAGCCCCAGATCCAGGATCATCAGGTCGAAACCGCCGCTTCCGGCCAGGACCAGCGCCGTGGGGCCGTCGCCCGTGGTCGCGGTCTGGTACCCGGCGGCCCGCAGCCCCTTCTCGACGAAGGCGGCGATGCTGGCGGTGTCCTCGGCGATCAGGATGGTGCTCATCCGGTTTCCTTTGCTGTGCTGGTGGCGGCGACGGGAATCACCAGGGTGAAGGTGGCGCCCTGCCCGGGCGGGCTGTCGAGCTGGACCAGTCCGTGGTGGGCCTCCGCGATGGCCTTGACGATTGGCAGCCCCAGCCCGGCACCGCCATGCCGGGAACCGTCGGCAGGGGTGCCGTGGGCAAAGCGTTCAAAGATCCGTTCCCGATCCTGCGGCGCGACCCCGGGCCCGGAATCGGTCACGGAGATCTGCAGGACCCGCTGGCCGTCCTCGTCATCGACGAAGCGACTCATCAGGCTGATCACGTCGCCGTCGCGGGTGTGCTGCACCGCGTTGTGCGCCAGTTGCAATACGGCCTGGGTGATTCGCTGCACGTCGACGACGGCACTGCCCTCGGCAATGTGACGCAACTGCCAGCGACGGTTGGCCAGCGTCTGGACCTTGGCGTCGAGGTCAAGGGTGAGCTGGGTCAGATCCACCAACTCATCGAGCTCGACGAAGTCCGGCCGGTCCGCCTTGGCCAGGGCCAGCAGGTCAGTCACGATCCGGGCCATCCGATCCAGCTCCTGGGTGACCAGTGCGATGGTCTGCTGCCGCTCCACCGGGTCATCGCCCATCAATTCCAGATGGCCGCGAATCACGGTGATCGGGGTGCGCAGCTCGTGCCCGGCGTCATCCACGAAGCGCTGTTCGGCGGCGAAGGCATCCTCCAGCCGGTCCAGCATCTGGTTGAAGGTGGCCGCCAGACCGGAGATGTCGTCGCGGCCACCGACCGGGATCCGACGGGTCAGGTCCCGTTCGGTGATCTCGGCGGCGGCCTGCCGCACCAGCCGTACCGGACGCAGGATCTGGCCCGCCACCACCCAGCTCAACAGCCCCGCCAGGGCCAGCGAACCCAGCGAGACCAGGGTCAGGGTGCGAATGGCGTCGTGGGCCTGTTCCTCCGGCACCCTGGTGAACACCCCCACCACCAGGGCATCCGGTGCACCGGAGCCGGTGGTCACCACCGAGCGTCCCCAGCGCAACTCACCCATCGGCGTCTGGTGCACCCCGGAACTGGTGCGGGCAAGCTCGGCGATCAACTCCGGATCCCGGGCCAGGTCATACTCATCCGGCGAGGGCGCCTGCGGACCACGCACCTCCAGGCTGGTGGCACCGGTCCCCAGCCAACCGACCATCAGTTCATGCGAGCCCGCCTGCTGTCGGCTCAGGTACACCTGGAAGAGTCGCTGGGTGCTGGCAAAGGGCTTGCCCGTCTCCGGATCAACCCCCTCCTCGACGAAGCTGGTGAACTCCTGCAGCTCCTGGGAGACGTCCCGGTTGGCCAGCTCGGCCACCTGCCCCAGCAAGACGCTGCGCACCACGATCACGACGATCGCCAGGGCAAGCGCCAGGGTGGCCAGCATCCAGCCGACGATCCGCCATCGGCCGGACTGGCCCCCACCCTCAATCGTCATCGTCGTCCTGGTCGTCCTCGTCGTCGCCGCGGTCATCGTCGTCGGCTTCGTCCCGGTCATCGTCGTCCCCACCCTGCCAGACCGGTGGCGGCTGCGTCTGGGTTCTGGTGCGTACCGGCGCCGGTACCCGGGTGATGGTGCCCCTGGTGGTCTTTCGGGTTGCGGGCTGGGTGGCCTGCGCCTTCGCGGCGGGTTGAGTGGCCTTCGCCTTTGTCGACGCCTCAGACCGGGCTTTCGCCGAGGCCTCTGCCTTGGCCTGCGCCGACGCTGCGGCCCGCGCCTTGGCCTGCGCCGACGCTGCGGCCCGCGCCTTGGCCTGCGCGGAGGCCTGGGCCCGGACCCGTGCCTCCACAGAGCGACTGGCCGACGCCGAGGCAACCGCCGCGCTGCTGGCCTGGGCTGCTGCGCGACTGGCCTGGTTGGCAGCTGCGCTCGACGAGGCCGGGGAGGCCGGCAGCTGGACCAACTCCTGCTCCACCTCCGGACCGCCGGGACGCTGCACCAGGGCCTGGGCCAGCAGCACCAGCACCAGGCCCACGCCGATCATCGCCGCCAGATAGCGCCATCTGTTCTTCATCGCGCATGCACCCCTTCGCTGCTCTGCCCAAGACCGCTCTCCACACGGTTCTCGACGACCTGGTTTTCGACACCCTGCTTCTCGACGACCTGGTTCTTCACGGGTGGCAACGCGGGCCGGGCCGGGTCGCCGTCCAGATCCCACACCCGATGCTTGGGGCACAGCTGCTCGGCGCGTTCGCTCAGCAGCAGGGTCACGCCCCGACGACGACGAATGCCTGCGGCCAGGAGTTCGCGTCCCTCGGCATCCAACAGTGCGTCGATTCCGTCCAGCACCATCAGCGACGGCTCGGCATACCACGCCCGAGCCACCTGCAGCCGGGCGCGCTGCTCCAGACTGAGCGGTTCGCCGCCCCGACGCAGCATGGTGCGTTCCCCCTTGTCCAGTGCGGACACTTGGTCGGCCAGACCCACCTCCTGCAGCACCGGCGTCACCGGCTGCTCGCATTCCGGTGCTCGGTAGCGCACCGCGCGGGCCAGGGTGCCCCGCTCCACCGGGAGCCCGGGGGTGGCATAGGAGACCAGCCCGCGCCGTTCCACCGGCGTCAGCCGGGTGAGGTCGGCCCCGGCCACCTGGAGCCAGGCCGACGGGGTCATCTCCGGGAAGATCAGCGCATCCACCAGTGCCCGCAGCTTGGCCGGATCCGCGCTGCTGGGCACCACCACCTCACCGGGCATGGCCACCAGCTCCGGGATGGGCTGCCCCGCCAGGGTCAGGTCGGCCAGGTGCACCGTGCCGTCGCCATCCCGGGGACGTGCCCCCTGTACCTGCCGACGGTGGTGTCGGCTCCGGCGACGGTGCTCCCGGGAGCGCGCCACCTCCGGCCCGAGGATCTGCTCCGCCACGCGGAAGGACTGCCGGTACTCACTCACCCGGCCCAGATCCGTGACAGGCGTGGCCATCATCCCGACGATGATGAAGGCCGCGGCAATGGTGGCGGCATCCACCCCCGCCAGGGCGCCGGACGCCCCCACTGCCACCATCGCGATGGTGGCCATGCTGGCCGCGGCGCCGCGCAGCCAGCCGGACAGCACGGCTCGCGAGACCGCCCGACGCCCCACCTCTCGGCTGTCGTCGGCCAGCCGGCGGATCTCCCGCTCCAGGCCACCGGCGACGACGATCGACTGCCCGGCCTGCACAGTGTCGGTGATCACCCCGGCCAGGGTGCCGCGCTTCTTGCGCAGCGCGGCAACCCGCCGTCGCACAGCCGGGGCCAGGCCCACCAGCACGGCGCCGAGGGCCACCACGGGCACCGCCACCGCGGCGGCCAACACAGGCGAGAGCACCAGGAGCGCCATCAGGGAGCCGATCAGCATCGGGATGCCGACCAGCAGCGGGACGATCCCCAAGACCACCCAGTTGCGCACCGAGGTCAGGTCATTGGTGGTGCGGGCAATGGTCACCCCCACCGAGGGGCCGCGCCCGACCAGCGCGGCCCGCACCAGGTGCATCCTGATCTCGTGCACGTAGTCCTGGCCGAGTCGCTCGCCCAGCACCCGTTCCAGCACCCGCAGCCCCCCGACCCCGGCTGCGGTGACCATCAGCAGCAGTGCCACCTGCACCTGCTGGGACCGTTCCGCGACCGTCAACAGCCTCGGGGTGAGCAGCGCGGTGAGGGTGGCGGCGGCCGCCTGCCCGAGCCCGGCCAGGGCCAGCCCCACCAGCAAGCCACGCCGCCCACCCCGCCACAGCCTGGGCAGCACGGTCACACCCGGCGCGCGTCGTGGCCCAGCACCTCGCACGCCACCTCGGGGGCGGTCAGATCGTAGGTGGGCACCAGACTTACCGGCAGCACCGCGTCGGCCTCCCGGGAGGCGAGCGGGGAGGCGGTGACGACGCCGCTGACCGCGGCCACCTGCAACCCGTGCTCGGCCAGCAGGTCGACGCCCTTGGTGGCTCCCAGGGCGTCTCCGGCCGCGAAGACCAGCGTGTCGATCCAGGCCTGCACCTCGGGGTCGGCGATCAACCGCGAGGTCTCTCCCTGGTAGATGCCATCGGCGATCTCCAGCACCACCACGTCGGTGTCGGCATTGGACAGGGCGGCCATCACCGACAGCACCAGGGCCTTGAGATCCGCATAGCCAAGCCGGTAGGTGCAGCCGTGACCAAAGTCGGTGAAGTCCAGCACGGTGCCGGACCCGGCATCGGCGAACATCCTCGGGTCACCGCCCGCACCGGTACCCGTGGCCTTGCCCGCGGCCACGCTCAGCCCGGCCGCGGTCAGGCCGTTGATCAAGCAGGCCAACGTGGTGGACTTGCCGGAGTTCATCGAGGTGCCCAGCACCGTGACCAGCCGGGGGCGTCTGCCGGGGCGTCGGTTGGGGTGGCGCTGGACGTGGTGTGGTGCCAGGCCGGCCAGGTTCAGCACCACCCCGTCGCAGGCAATCAGGCCGAGCGGCTCGATCACCGTCGCCTTGTCGATGCTGGCGTGTTGCGCGGTGACCCGCCCGGCCAGCCCCCCGGCGGCCACCAGATTGGTCACCTGCAGGTCTTCCGGCACCTCCGCCTCGAACTGGTCCGGGGCGTAGCGATGGCCGTAGGCGACGACGATCTCATCACCGGGAAAGAGAACTTGGCGCCGGCTGTGCGGGCTCTCCAGCCGCGCGTGCTTGCCGATCTCCAGCACCTTGGCCAGCACCAGGTCACCCGCCCGGGGCGTCACGTCCGGCCCGCGGACCAACTCGTGCCCGTCGGCATCGTGCTCCAGCTGTTCGGCGAAGAAGCGCGTGGTGTAGGCCATCTTGGCTCGACGCAGCCGGGTGCGCGGCAGGGCGGTGCTCTGCCGGGTGGTCCCCTCCGCGGGCAGGGCGAGGTTCTCCACCGTGGGGGTGGTCGGCGTGTTCTCGGTGAGGCGAAGGCCCGCGGTAGAGCTGGCGGCAAGGTAGGTGGCGGTCATGGGGGTGCTCCTGTCGTCGTGGACGCTGCTGCGTTGACGTCCACGACGCTAGGGGCGGCTCGTGACCGGTCGATGATGCCAAGATGAGCTTTTCCTCATCTTGGGATCGAACGGGTGCCTCGCTCAGCCGGCGAAGCGGTCGGTGGCCTTGACCAGTTCCGCGGCGATGTTGGGCTCGAAGGCGGAGTGCCCGGCCAGCACGATGTGCAGGTCGGCCTCCGGCCAGGCCGCAGCCAGGTCATGCGCAGTGGCTGCCGGGCAGCACATGTCGTAGCGGCCTTGCACGATCACGCACGGAATGTGCCGAATGCGGTCCACCTCGTCGATCAGCTGGCCCTCCCGCAGGAAGCCACCGTTGACGAAGTAGTGGTTCTCGATCCGAGCGAAGGTGAGCTGCTCGGCCGGGGTGTCCTCCAGCGCCGAATCCTTGAACATCAGGTAGCTGGTCGACGCCTCCCAGTGCGTCCACGCCTCCGCTGCCCGTTGCGCCACCGCCTGGTCGTCGCCGAAGAGCAGCCGGTGGTAGCCCACCATCTTGTTCTGGGACAGGTCGAAACCCGCGTCGATCAGCGGCTGGCAGAACAGCTCCCAGCGGTGCGGGAAGACGTGGCTTGCGCCGTCGTTGTAGTACCAGTCCAGTTCCTCGCGGCGCAGGGTGAAGATGCCGCGCAGCACCATCTCCGTCACCCGGTCGGGGTGGGTCTCGGCATAGGCCAGCGCCAGGGTGCTGCCCCAGGAGCCACCGAAGACCAGCCAGCGCTCGATGCCCAGGTGTTCGCGCAGCCTTTCCAGATCGGCCACCAGGTGCCAGGTGGTGTTGCTGGACAGGTCCGCACCGTCGGCGGCGTTCGGCGTCGACTGGCCGCAGTTGCGTTGGTCCAGGCAGATGATCCGGTAGCGCTCCGGGTTGAAGAAGCGTCGCCGGTCCGTCCCGCCACCGCCGCCCGGCCCGCCGTGCAGGAAGACCGCCGGCTTGCCGTCGGGGCTGCCGGACTGCTCGTAGTAGATCCGGTTGCCGTCGCCGACATCCAGCATCCCGGTGTCGTAGGGCTCGATCGGCGGGTACAGGGTGCGTTCCGGGCTGACCTGGGCACCGACGCGGACGTCGGGCATGCTGCGCTGCTGTGGCACCGTCACTCGTCCTCGTCGTCGACGTCTTCGGTGGGGTCGATCACGTGCACCGCGGCCTCCTCGGCCGGAGCGGCACCGCCGTCGATCCCGACCTCCTGGGCCACCGATTCGCTCTCGTGGTCGGCGTAGACCCCGCCATTACCGACGTCGACCAGTCGGCCGGCCCGCTTGGAGCCCACCTCCCGCTTCTCGCCGTCAGGATTCCACTTCTCCACAGGCTTGTCCGGGTCCGGGTCGGGGATCTCCTGCTTCATCCGCTGCTCCAGGGTCTCGCCCTCGCGCATCTCGGCAGCGGTGTTGCCGAAGCCCTGCGCGGGCGACCAGTTCTCGGGGGTGGTGTAGCCCTCGTCGAGGACGTCGTCCACCCCGCGATCAACGAGTGTGTCGTCGGCCTGCAGCTGGTCGAGCTGTTCCGACTCGTCCGGGATCTCAACATCGTCTGCCATGGCTCGATCATGGCACTGAATCGGCCCGCTGTCAGGTAGTCACACCCCTAGTAGGAGCGCATTTCACGACTCTTTCCAGAGCTTGCCAGGACGAGTAGGATGACACCACGGCGGTTGTGGGCATGCTGCCCGACGGACCGCTTCGGCCCCGCGTCCATGCGGGACCCGACGGGGTGATGAGATGTCTGCCATGAACACTCTGCCCACCGTCGGTCGTCGTGGTCTGTTGCTCGGTGGCGTGGCGCTGCTGGGCACCGGCTGCAGTCAGCAGACAGCCGCCACCTCCCCCACCGCCACCCCCGTCGTCACGCTGGACACCCCGAAGCCGTCGATCACCACGACGCCGAGCCCGACGCCCACTCCCACCGCGCAGTGGCCCACCCGGGCGCAGATCGTCGTGACGTACGGCAAGGTCGCGCCGCGCGAGTGGGGGCTCGAACCCACCGGCGTGGTGCTGCGGCAGAAGTCCAGGCACGTCTGCCTCACTTTCGACGCCTGCGGCGGGCCCTACGGTCACAAGGTGGACATGGACTTGATCAACCTGCTGCGCAAGCACAAGGTCAAGACCACGCTGTTCTGGAACAAGCGCTGGATTGACGCCAACCCCAAGATCGCAGCGCAGATTGCCGCCGACCCCCTCTTCGACATCCAGAACCACGGCACCACGCACCTACCGCTCTCGGTCAGTGGCCGCAAGGGCTATGCCGAGCAGGGCACCCACAATGCCGGTGAGGTCTACGACGAGGTGATGGGCAGTATGGAGGCCCTCACCAAGCTCACCGGCAAACGCCCGCGCTTCTTTCGTTCCGGCACCGCGCACTACGACGAGGTGGCCGTCAGGATCGTCCGCGACCTGGGCATGCTGCCGGTGAACTTCAGCATCAACGGCGACGCGGGTACCACCTTCACGATCGGCCAGATCCTGCAGGAGACCGCGCCCACCAAGGCGGGTGACATCGTGATCGGCCACATGAACCAGCCCAAGCGCTCCACCGCCGAGGGCATGGCCCAGGTCATCCCCCGGATGATCGCCAAGGGGATCACATTCGCGACGCTCTCCGAGGTGCTCTGAGTTCGGGCCCTGTCGAGGCCCCTCACAGTGCAGATTCACCCGCTGAGGGGTTGAGGTGGTTTGATGGTGCGCCGTGACCAGCACCCCCGAAGCCCCCACCGCCAAGTACGCCGAGGTGCCGCGCAGCTACTACGACATCGTCGTGGCCGTCTTCGTCGGCCTGCTGCTGATCTCCGGCGTCACTGCGACCAAGCTCTTCGAGGGGCCACGAATTCCCCTGGTCAGTGACTGGTTCCATGGCGGCGGGCCGCTGATCTTCGACGGCGGTGCCTTCCTCTTTCCGCTCAGCTATGTGGTTGGCGACATCATGACCGAGGTCTATGGCTGGCGGCGCGCCAAGCGGGCCATCTGGACCGGCTTCGCGATGACCTTCCTGGCCGCCGTCACCTACTGGGTGGTCTCCCTGACCAACCCGGTTCCCGGTTTCGAGGCCTGGGACGGTGTCCTGGCGCCGGTCACGCGGATCACCATCGCCGGGCTGGTCGGCTACCTTGCCGGGCAGTTCCTGAACTCGATCGTCGTGGTCCGGATGAAGGCGCGCAGCCAGGATCGCCGGGTGGCGGTGCGGTTGATCACCTCCACCCTGGCCGGTGAGTTCTTCGACACGCTGATCTTCTGCACCATCGCCTTCGCGGGCACCATCAGCCTCAACGAACTGACCAACTACACGGTCACAGGCTACGTCTACAAGTGCCTGGTGGAGGTCTGCGTCGTGCCCGTCACGCTGCAGATCATCAAGCGACTCAAGCGGGCCGAGCCCACCTATCGCTGATCCGGCGCCTCGCTGAGGCGCTGCATCGCGCGGGCGAATTCGGCGAAGGCCTTGTCTGGATCGTTGTCCACCACCACCCGGGCGGTCGGCCGACGGCCCCAGATGCCCCGGTCGTCGCGCACCGAGGTGCCGCGTAGCAGCTCGGAGTCGGCCTCGACGTCCACCACGCTCGCGATCGACGCGTGCCTGGCGTGACCCGCCGCCACCTGGGCCGCGAACAGGTCGTGCAGGTGGGCGACATAGCCCTGCTCGTAGTCGTGATGGAATTCGAAGTAGAAACGCAGCGCGTCGGCCAGCAGGTCCAGCACCGGTTCTCCGGTCTTCGCCTCGGCGTGCGAGACCCGGATCCGGTCCAGGTCGTAATGCACCGGACGGGCACCGCAGCGCACCAGCAGCGCATCCAGCAAACCCGGGGTGTACTCGATCCGCTCGGTCATGTCGGTGCTGCACAGGATGGGCAAACGGTCGGCCGCCATTCCCTCGAAGGCGTGGAAGACCCGCTTGGCGGCGTCCGGATCGCACCAGAAATTCCATTCCGCCGTCGGCGTCGTGTTGCCCAGGTGCCAGAAGCAGCCACCCATCACCACGATCCGCCCAACCAGTTCCGGCAGTTCCGGGATGGCCTCCAGCGCGACGGCGAGGTTGGTCAACGGGCCGGTGACCAGCAGGGTCACCTCTCCCGGGTGGGCCTCAAGGTGCTCGCGCCAGACCTCCAGCCACGGGCGTGTGGAGAGCCTGTCGGTGAGGTCCGGCAGCTCCGCATATCCGATGCCGCCCGGGCCGTGGGTCTCCGGGGTGGTGACCAGGGGTCGCACCAGCGGCTCCGTCCGTCCTACCGCCACCTCCACCTCGGGCCGCCCGGCAATCTCCAGGACCGCCAGCGAGTTCAGCGCCGACTGGTGGGCGGTGGTGTTGCCGCTGGTGGTGGTGACGGCGAGCAGTTCGGTGTCGGCGGCGCCGCAGAGATAGAGCAGCGCGCAGGCGTCGTCGATTCCGGTGTCCACGTCGGCGATGATCTTCACGCCGACAGTCTTGCAGCACAATGGCGCCATGAAGCTGCGTACTCCCCGGCTGTTGCTGGAGCCGGTCACCCTGGCGGACGTCGACGACTGGACGGAGCTGGACCGCCAGCCCGGCGTGCTGGACCACCTGCCCGGCTCGCCCCGCTCCCGCGAGGAGAAGGCCGACGCGATCCGGCGCTGTTTGGCCATCAGCCAACTGCACCATGACTACGGCTTCCTCACCGCGCGAAGCGTCAGCCACGGCACCTTCGTCGGCTGGTTCCACTTGCGGCCCGGGCCCGAGGGTGACATCTTCAATCCCGAACTTGGCTACCGGCTACGGCCCGACTTCTGGGGCAAGGGGCTGGCGACGGAGGGCAGCGAGGCCCTGCTGGAGGCCGCCTTTGCCCAGCTCGGTGCGGCCAGCGTCGTCGCCGAGACCCGGCGGGAGAACCTGGCCTCACGTCGGGTGATGACCAAGCTGGGCATGGGGCTGGTGGGTGACGGCGCGGCGGACGTCGTGCACTACCGGGTCACGATGCCCGAATGGCTCGACGGCTTCGTCGACGTCCGGACTCGACTGCACGGTCTGCAGGCCACCGCGCTGAAGGCCGCCGACCGGGAGCAGTTGGAGCGCCTGCGGGCCGTGGGGATGGCGATGGCGAAGGCCGAGAGCGACGGCGCACACGCATCGTCCTCACTGGTGGCCGCCCTGGCCGCCGAACACGGAATTGACACCGCTTCCGCCAGTTGAAATCGCCACCCCGGCCGCAACGACGGCGGGGGACTCGCTACGCTTCGTGCCAACCGACCAGTAGCCGGCCATCGACCAGCATCAGGAGCCAGCATGACCGCGAGCACCGCGCCCAGCACCATCAAGCAGCACCGCGCGCGCCCCTGGGGCCCGATCATCGCGATGATCCTGGCCATCGTCGTGATGGCGATCACGGCCTTCTTCCACCTGATCCAGCACCACAATTCGCTGGTGCCGATGATCGCGCCCGTCCTGGCCGGCTTCTTCGGCGCCGCCTTCGCGCTGAAGGACAAGCGGATGGACCACGACACCCGCATGGTCTGGGCGGCCGGGCTGATCTTCGTCGGGCTGGCGGCCGTGGCCACCGCCGCGGTGCTGATGGTCTACGTGCTCCCGCTGAAGCACTGACCGTCCGCGCTCGGACAAGCCGCCGCTGGTCGGCGGATCAGCCGATGGTGCCGAAGCCGCCTTCCTTGCCCTTGCCGTCGCCCTTGTCCGAATCCTTGAGGTACTGCTCGAACTCGGCGGCCAGGTCGTCGCCGCTGGGCAGCTGGGATTCGTCCACCTCCGGCTGCGGCGCCGGCCCATTCAGCTCCCGGCCCTGGGTCGCCTGGTCATAGGCGGCCTCCATCTGGCCGATGGCCTCGGCATTCTCCGGGTTCTGCGCCACCAGCGCGTCGATCTCACGCAGGTACTCGTCGGCGGCGCTGCGCAGATCCGGCACGGCCAGGGCCAGCTCCGCGGCATCGGCAGCGGAATCCAGCAGGCGGACCGATCCGGCCGGGAACTCGGCGCCGGCCAGGTAGTGCGGCACGTGCACGGAGAAACCGACGGTGCGGATGTGGGCCTCGGGCAGCCGCACCTCCAGCAGCGCCTCCACCGAGGTGGGCAGCTGGATCTTGTCATGCATCGCGGCATAGCCGGTGATCAGCGACGGATCCACCGAGTGCGCCGTCAACCCCACCGGCCGGGTGTGCGGCGCGCCCCAGGGGATGCCGTGCAGCCCGACGGCCAGGGTGGTGCCCAGCTCCCCGAACAGGATCGACACCGCGGCGCAGAAACGCTCCCACTGGTAGTCCGGCTCGGGGCCGGTGAACAGCAGGAAGTCCTTGCCCGCGTCGTCGGTGACCACCCGCACCACCAGTTCCATCGGCTGGTAGTCGGTGTAGTGGTCCTTGTCGAAGGTGATGATCGGCCGGCGCGAGCGGTGGTCCACCAGCTGGTCGACGTCAAAGCGGGCGATGATCCGGCTGGGACGGGTATCCACCAGGTGCTGGGCGGCCATCTGCGCGGCCTGACCGGCGTCCATGAAACCGGACAGCGCAATCAGCGCCGGTGCGCCATAGCTGGGCGCACCCGACAGTTGGTAGAGCTCCCGGGGGTCCTTCATCACACCATCTCCATTGCAGCTAGTCAGTTGCGTTCTCAACGCCGCGAGGGGCCCCAGAATTCCCGTAGAAGCGGCCGAGGAAGTGCTCACGACAGGCCTCGAAGTCACCATCGTCCATCGCCTGGCGGATCGAATCCACCAGGCGCACCGTGAAGCGCTCATTGTGGATGGTGGCCAGCGTGGACGCCAGCATCTCCTTCGCCTTGAACAAGTGGTGCAGGTAGGCGCGGGTGTAGTGCTGGCAGGTGTAGCAGTCGCAGCCGTCCTCCAGTGGCACGAAGGCACGCCGGTTGCGGGCGGTGGTCAGGTTGTAGCGCCCGTCGGCGGTGTAGATGGCCGAATTGCGGGCCACCCGCGACGGATTGACGCAGTCGAAGGTGTCGGCGCCAGCCGCGACGGCGGCGAAGAAGTCATCCGGCTCGCTGATCCCCAACAGGTGACGGGGCTTGTCAAAGGGCAACTCCTCGCTCATCCAGCCGCAGATGGTGCCCAGGTTCTCCTTCTCCAGCGCACCGCCGTAGCCGAAGCCATCGAAGCTCTGCCCCTCGATCTCCATCGAGCCCAGGTCTCGGCAGGCCTTGCGCCGCAGATCCTCGTACTGGGCGCCCTGGATCACACCGAAGAGCGCCTGGTAGGGCTTGCCGGCCCGCTCGTCGGTGAGCCGCCGATGCTCGGCCAGGCAGCGTTCGGCCCAGCGACGGGTGCGCTCCAGCGCCTCCTCCTGGTAGCCGCGGGAATTGTGCAGGTGGGTCAGCTCGTCGAAGGCGAACATGATGTCGGCACCGATCTGGTGCTGCACCCGCATGCTCACCTCCGGGGTGAAACGATGCTTCGAGCCGTCCAGGTGACTCTTGAACGTCACGCCGTCGTCGTCGACGTGGGCCAGCCGCTCCTTGCCGGGAGCGACGGCATGATCCGCCTCCGCGCGTTTGGCGTCCATCTCGATCACCTTCTTGAAGCCGGAGCCCAGGCTCATCACCTGGAAGCCGCCGGAATCGGTGAAGGTGGGGCCTCCCCAGTTCATGAAACGGCCCAACCCACCGGCCTCGTCGATCAGGTCGCTGCCGGGCTGCAGGTAGAGGTGGTAGGCATTGGCCAGCACCGCCTGGGCGCCGAGTTCCTTGATGGATTCGGGCAGGACGGCCTTGACCGTGGCCTTGGTGCCGACGGCGATGAAGGCCGGGGTCTGGATCTCGCCGTGCGGGGTGTGGATGGTGCCGGTGCGGCCAATCCCGTTGTCCAACACGGTTCGCGGGGTGAAGGAGAAGTCAGTCATCAGCTCTGTTCCGCCCCCTCGACGGGCTCGGGGACCGTGGTTGGGTACTGCTCGGGGACCTTGGTCAGGTGCTGCGTCCTCGCCAGCAACTGCAGTTGGGCCAGCGCGACCACCCCCGCTGTGGACGTGCGCAGCACTCCGTCGCTGACCAGCACGGTCTGGGCGCCGGCGGCCTCGAAGGCGGCCAGCTCTTCGGGGCTGATCCCACCCTCCGGGCCGATGATGAACAGCACCTCCGTCCCTTCAGCAGGCGAGGGCCCCTCGACAGGCTCGGGGTTCGGGGTTGGGTCCTGCTCGGGGATCGTGGTTGGGTTGGGCAGCCGAATCTCGCTGATGTGCTGGGTGGCCGCCTCGTGCAGTACCAGCGCCAGCCCGGCCGCTTCGATCCGGGCGACGAGCTGCTTGGTGCTGACAAAACCCACGTCGGGGATGCGAAAGCGGCGGGACTGCTTCGCGGCCTCACGCGCCGTCGAGGACCATTTGACAAGGCCCTTCACGCTCTTCTCAGCACTCCAGCGGACGATCGAACGGCTGGCCTGCCAGGCCAGCACCTCGTCGATGCCCAGTTCGGTCATGGTTTCCACGGCCAGGTCGGAGCGGTCTCCCTTGGCCAGCGCCTGCACCCCGATCCAGCGGTAGGGCTGCGGGGTGGCGGCCAGCAGTTCGGCCACCTGGACGATGATCCCCTGCTTGGAGAGCTCCACCACCGGCCCGCGCACGGCCCGGCCGGTCCCGTCAGCCAGCAGGACGGACTCCCCCAGCTCGATCCGCTTCACGACGGCGGCATGGCGGCCCTCGTCGCCGGTGACCGCAACCCGGGCACCCACGACGACGTCGTCGAGCTCGGTCAGGAAGAGCGCGTCGCTCATCAGGCCCCGAAGGCTTCCTTGAGCCGGTCGAAAACGCCCTGCTTGCCCTTGTGCACCTGAGCGGTCACCTGCGTCTCGCCGCGCGCCTCGGCCAGCTGCTGGAGCAGGTCGCGCTGGTGGGAGTCGATCTTGGTGGGGGTCTGCACGACGAAGGTGATCCCAAGATCGCCTCGGCCATTGCCACGCAGGCGCGGGATGCCACGCCCGGTCACGGCCACCCGGGTGCCGCTCTGGGTGCCAGCCGGGATCTCCACCTCCAAGGTGCGCTCCGCCTCCTCGCTGTCCTCCCGCTCGGCCTCCAGAGTGTCGACGGTCAGCTTGGTGCCCAGAGCGGCGGCGGTCATGGGCACGCGCAGCACCATCTCCAGGTTCTCGCCGTCGCGCTTGAAGACCTCGTGGTTGGCCACCACCAGCTCGACGTACAGGTCGCCAGCGGGCCCGCCGCCGGGGCCGACCTCGCCCTGGCTCTCCAGGTGGATCCGGTTGCCGGTGCTGACGCCGGCGGGGATCTTGACGTTCAGGGTGCGGCTGGAGCGCACCCGGCCCTCACCGGAGCATTCTCCACAGGGATGCGGGATCACATTGCCGTAGCCACGGCAGTTCGGGCAGGGCTGGGAGGTGCGGATGTCGCCCAGGAAGGAGCGCTGGATCTGGGTGATCTCGCCATGGCCATTGCAGGTGCCGCAGGTGACGGGCTCGGCACCCTCGGCAGCACCGGAGCCGGTGCACTTGGGGCAGACCACGGCGGTCTCCACGTTCAACGGCTTGGTGACACCGAAGGCAGCCTCCGCCAGGGTCAGGCTCTGCCGGACAAGGGCATCCTGGCCGCGACGTACCCGGGAACGCGGGCCACGCTGGGCCTGCTGGCCGAACATCGCGTCCACCAGATTGGTGAAGTCGAAGCCACCGCCGAAACCACCGCCACCGGGGAAGCCACCGAAGCCACCACCGCCCATGCCGCCGAAGCCACCGCCCATCGGGTCGCCGCCGCGGTCGAAGATCGACTTCTTCTGGGGATCGGAGAGCACCTCATAGGCCTCCTGCACCTGCTTGAACTTCTCGTCGGCGTCGGGCTCATTGCTGACGTCGGGGTGCATCTTCATCGCCATCCGGCGATAGGCCTTCTTGATCTGCTCGGGCGTGGCATCACGATCGACGCCGAGAATCTCGTAGTAGTCAGAACTCATGGGTGTGAAAGTCATCCTTCTGCCAGGAAGCGGCCAACATAGCGGGCCACGGCGCGTACCGAGGCCATGGTTGAGGGGTAGTCCATTCGGGTGGGTCCAACGATTCCCAGACTGGCCCACGACTCGTCAGGGGAACCGTAGGCACTGGCCACCAACGATGTCGACTGGAGCCGCTCGTAGGGATTCTCCTGACCGATCCGTACCGTGACGTCACCGGCCAGGCCGGTGCTGGCCTCACCCAGCAGGTGCAGCAGCACCACCTGCTCCTCCAGGGCCTCCAGCACGGGGCGGACGGTGGTCTCGAACTGGTCACCGAAGCGGCTCAGGTTGGGCACTCCGGCCACGGCAACACGGGTCGACGGGTCATCGGCCAGCATCTCCAGCACCGTCGCCACCAGGGTGTTCGCCGAGGTGCGGGCGATGGTGGGCGGCAGTTCCGCCAGCAGGCTGGCCAGCCGATCGGCACCCTGCGCCGGGGTCAGCCCGACGACGGCCGCATTGAGCCTGCCCCGCAGCTCCGCGAGCGACTCCTCGGAGTGCATCGGCAGCTCCACGGAGCGCTGGTCCACCCGCCCGGTGGAATTGATCAGGATCACCAGTACGCGATCCGAGGTGAGACTGACCAGCTCGATGTGGCGCACCTGCGCCGACGAGCTGATCGGGTACTGCACGATCGCCACCTGCTGGGTGATCTGCGCCAGGATCCGGACGGTGCGGGTGACGATGTCGTCCAGGTCCAGCGCGCCGGCCATGAAGGTCTGGATGGCCCGCTTCTCCGCCGGCGAGAGCGGCTTGACCGTCGCCAATCGGTCAACGAAGAGCCGATAGCCCTTGTCGGTGGGGATGCGCCCGGCGCTGGTGTGCGGCTGGGTGATGTAGCCCTCCTCCTCCAGCACGGCCATGTCATTGCGGACGGTGGCCGGGGAGACATTGAGCTGGTGGCGTTCCACCAAGGCCTTGGAGCCGACGGGTTCCTTGCTGGACACATAGTCGGTGACGATGGCCTTGAGCACGTCCATCTTGCGATCGTCGAGCATCATCCCCTCCTCACGTCGAAATCTTGGCACTCACCCGGAGCGAGTGCCAGCATACGCGCCCGGAACACCCCAGCCCCAACCCAGACGCTTCAAGGCGTCGCTGGGGCGGCTGACCGTCACCCCGGCCTTCTTCGCACCACTGGAGTCCTCCGGCCTGCAGGAGCTGCCCGTGGCCACCACCTTCGCTCGGCAGATCGACGCGGTGCAGCCCGATCACACAGATCCCTTCGACCGTCTCATCTGTGCCCAGGCAGCCACGGAGGGACCAACCCTGGTGACCACTGACAAGCTTCTGCTGGCAGCACCGACAGTGAACACGCTCGACGCCCGGCGCTAGGCTCGGGCGCATGCGTGAATTCTCGATCGGTGACTGGCAGCCTGTCCGTGACAACGTCTACGTGGCGCAATTGCAACCCGCCGCCGTCAACGCCGGCCTGGTGATCGGCGAAGCCGGAGTGCTGCTGGTGGATTGTGGCTCCTCCCCCGCCCAGGGCCATGAGCTGGCCGCCTCTGCCGAGGCCCTGGCCGGGCGGCCCGTCACCCACGTCGTCGTCACCCACGCGCATTTCGACCACTTCTACGGCTTGGCCGGTGTGCACGCCCAGGCGCCGGAGGTGGTCAGCATCGGCCACGAGAACCTGGCCGCGCACCTGGACGGCAGCAATGATCCCGACGTCGATCCCGACGTGATCCGACGAGATCTGGGTTTCGAGCCGTCGGAGCTGGTGGCCCCCGGCACGCCGATCAGCTTCCTGCACGCCATCGATCTGGGCGACCGCGTGGTGGAGCTGGTCCATCTGGGCCCGGGGCACAGCGATTCCGACCTCTTCGTACAGATCCCTGACGCCCGGATCGTCTTCACCGGCGACATGATCGAGACCTCGTCGGATCCGATGGTGGGGCCGGATTCGCACGTCGACAGCTGGCCGCAGGCGATCGACGGGGTGGTGAAGAATGCCCGCGAGGATGCGCTGTTCATCCCCGGCCACGGGGCGGTCGCCACGCTGGAAGAAGTGACCAACCAGCGGGCCGCGATCTCCAAGCTCTGGTCCGCCGCCGAGGACTGTGTCAAGAACGGGATGAGCATGGACGAGGTGATCGCCGACCTGAATGGTGAGCGTCAGGTGGACTGGCCATTCGCACCGCAGGCCGTCGCCAATGCGCTCCCCTGGCTCTACCGGACGCTGGAGGCCAAGGGCGTGACCAAGAGCAAGTTCCTCCCGCTGGTCAACTGACCCCGGTTCACAGATCCGGTTCTCCCCAGACGGACTGCACCTGATCCCACAGCTCCGGTGTCGCGGCGCTGAGCAGCCCCGGGCCGGGCCAGTCGGGGGTGTAGTCGACGCCGCCCCAGCGTCGGGCCGCACCACCGATCTCACGCACCATCAGGGTGCCGGGCAGGTGGTCCCACGGATGCACCTGGCTGTAGACCAGGTAGTCCAGCTCGCCGGTGAGCAGCTTGGGGTAGTCGATCCCGCAGCACCAGGCGGAGCGCTCCACCGGAGCCAGCACACCTTCACCATCGAAACCATGCCGACGGTGCTTGCTGGTGGCCCCGACGGGCAGCTCGGGAAGGGGGTTGCGTACCAGCCGCTCGCCATTTCGCTCCACCCCGGCACCCTTCTCCGCGACGAACGACACTTCGTGCTCGGGCTGCCAGATCCAGCCGCGGGTCTGCTCACCATTGACGACTTCCGCGATCATCACCGCATGGTCCGGGCTGCCGGCGACGAAGTTCTTGGTGCCGTCCACCGGATCGACGGTGAACCCATGCGCCGCCCCGGCCAGGGTGTATTCCAACTCGGGCTGGTTGAAGCAGGCCTCCTCGCCCACCACGAGCGCGTCGGGGAACATCCGTCGCAGCTCCCGGGTGAGCAGCACCTCGGATTCGCGATCGGCAATGGTGACGTAGTCGCCCGGCTTCTTCTGCTCCACCTCGCCAGCCGCCAGCGCGCGGAAACGCGGGGTGATCACCTCCGCGGCCACTCGCTGCATCAGCTCGAGCACATCCTGCGTAGTCACCATGCCAACAGCCTATGCAGTGGGGCCCAAGAGTGCATCGCGGGGCGAGCCACACCGCCCGTCTGATCAAATCTGTTCGATGTGGTCCTGGGTGACGAAGTCGATCAGCTTCTCCACCTCGGTGTTGAAGCTGGGTTCCAGGTCTCGAAAACTGCTCACCCGGGCGAGGATCGCCTGCCAGGCCTGGGCGACGTCCTTCTGGTCCTGGTGCGGGAGGTTCAGTGCCGCCAGCGTGCCCTTCTTCCAGTCGACGTCCATCGGGATCTCGGGCCACTTCTTCAAGCCGACGCGCTCGGGCTTGATCGCCTGCCAGACGTCGATGAACCGGTGTCCGCCGATCATCACGAAATCCCCGTAGCCGCCCTTGGCCACGTCCTTGGCGATCCGGGACTCCTTGGAGCCGGTGACCAGGTGGTCCACCAGGACCGCGAGGCGTCGCCCCTTCTCCGGCTTGAATTCGGCGACGATCCCCACCAGGTCGTCGATGCCACCCAGGTACTCCACGACGACGCCGACGTGGCGCAGGTCATCACCCCAGACCTTCTCCACCAGTTCCGCGTCGTGCCGGCCCTCGACGTAGATCCGGCTGGGCAGCGCCACCTTGGCGACGGTCCTTTCGCTAGCCCGCGAGCCGGACGCCGTGTACTTCCGTTCGGCCTTGCCGGTGCGCGGCGGCACACACAGCTTCACCGGCTGGCCCTCCACGACGAAGCCCGGCCCGACGGGGAAGGAGCGCCGCTTCAGCTTGTAGTTCTCCAGCACGACGACGCCGTTCTCCCACTTGACGATCTCGCCGGCGAAACCCGTCGACGGCTCCTCGACGATCATCCCCAGTTCCATCGGCATGTCGATGGTCTGCGGCTTGCCGGCCTTCTGCCAGCCCTTGCTCAGCACGTCCCTGTTGTAGCGATCCACGTCGGACGAGGTTACCCGAGCACTGACACCTTCTCGGGCAAGCAGCTACTTGCTACATTTGCTACATGGCCACGATTACGCATCGCGAGTTGCGCAACAACAGCGCCGAGATCCTGCGCCGCGTCAACGCCGGCGAGATCTTTGATGTGACCAACAATGGTCAACTGGCCGCAACCGTCTCACCTCCCGTGACCGACTCTTTGGAGCGCCTGCGCTTGCAGGGCAAGGTACGCCCAGCAACGAAACGCGTTCGCTGGCAAGAAGCCTTCGCTGATGCGCCAACCCTTGACGTGACGACTGAAGAGATCCTGGCTGACGTGCGCGGTGAGTGATGACCACCTATCTCGACACGTCGGCTGCCATGAAGGCGATCATTGCCGAGCCAGAGAGCAATGCCCTGCGTCAAACCGTCGACGACCTTGCCGACACCGACGATGAGCTTGTTTCCTCGTGGCTCCTGCACACCGAGCTTCACTGCGCAGCTACTCGACGGGCCGAGATTCCGGCAGCCTTCGTTGGTCAACTGCTGGCTGATGTCTCTCTGGTTGACATCACACGAGAGCATCTCGTCATCGGCGCGAGCGCGCGCTGGGGGTTGGAGGCTGGCGATGCGATCCACGTGGCCACCGCCCTGTTCCTTGGCGTTGACCAGATCATCACCTATGACCGGGAGATGATCGATGTCCTTTGCCGGATCGGGATCCCGGTGCTCTCCCCAGGCGCCTGACTCAGTCCAGCAGGTCCCGGATGACGGCGTCGGCCAGCAGACGACCCTGCAGGGTGAGCACCAGCCGGTCGTGGGTGATCCGGGCCAGGCCCCGCTCCACGAAGGACGGGACCCGCCCCAGTTCAGAATCCGTCAGCACCTCCCACGGCAGGCCGTCGGAGAGGCGTAGTTCCAGCAGCACCCGCTCCACCCGTCGGTCCTCGGCGGAGACGATCTCCCGGCCGGCCCCCGGGGTGCGGCCGGCGTCCAGCGCCGCGGCATAGCTGCGCGGGTGCTTCACATTCCACCAGCGCACTCCCCCGGCGTGGCTGTGCGCGCCGGGGCCGATCCCCCACCAGGTGTGGCCGAGCCAGTAGGCCATGTTGTGCCGGGCACGGTGCTCGACGCCGCGGGACCAGTTGCTCACCTCATAGGCCTCGAAACCGTTGCCGGTCAGCACGTCCTCGGTCAGCAGGTACTTGTCGGCCAGGTCATCGTCGTCGGTCATCGGGAGTTGCCCGCGACGGATCTGGTTGGCGAGCCGGGTGCCGTCCTCGACGATCAGGGCATAGGCGCTGACGTGCTCCGGCTCGGCCTCCAATGCGGCATCCAGGCTGGCCCACCAATCCTCCAGGCTCTCCCCCGGTGTGCCGTAGATCAGGTCCAGGCTCACGTCAGCAAAACCAGCAGCGCGGGCCAGCTTGGCCGCCTCCACCGCCCGGCCGGGGGTGTGCCGCCGTTCCAGCACCTGCAGCACGTGCGGGCGCGCGGACTGCATCCCCAGGCTGATCCGGGTGAAGCCGCCGTCCAGCAAATCCTCCAGCAGGCGGGGGGTCACCGTCTCCGGGTTGGCCTCGGTGGTGACCTCCGCGTCGGGCTGCAGGCCGAAGGCGTCGCGGACATGGCCCAACAGACCGCTCAGTTCGCCGCCGGTGAGCATGGTGGGGGTGCCGCCGCCGAAGAAGACGGTGCTGGCGGCGGGCAGGTCATCACCCAGCACCCGTCGGGCCAGGTCGATCTCCGCATGCGCGGCGCGCAGGTAGTCCGCGGTGCCGGTGCCCTGCAGTTCATTGGACGTGTAGGTGTTGAAGTCGCAGTAGCCGCAGCGGGTGGCACAGAAGGGCACGTGCAGGTAGATGCTCAGCGGCGTGCCGGGCAGCTCAGCCAGGGCGGAGGCGGGCAAGGCCCCGTCGTCGGGCACGGGTTCACCATCGGGCAGCACGGAAGGCACCGGGCCAGCGTACTGCCAGCCGCCGGGGGCAGCCTTCCAAGATCAACACTGCGAGGGTTGCGCATCAACCATCAGTGCAGCTCCACTCCAGCGGGAGGCACGCTCAGCCGTCACAGCGCGGTGGTACCAGTGCGCAACCCTTGCAGGGTTGGCCGCTGACCCCTCGGCACCCGCGCGGATCATGGTTGGCTCGCCGAGCTGGAGCAGCCGACGGACGAGTGTGGAAAGCTCAAAGTTTCAAGCGGATCGGGAACTATGATCAGCGCATGAAGCTCTCACGTCGCAATTTGATCTCCCTCGCCGGTGCCGCTGCAGCCACCAGCGCGCTCGCCGCCTGCGGCAGCAACAAGGGGGGCATCGGAGCCAGCACCGGCCCCAGTGCCTCCGGCTCCGCTGGGGGTTCCTCCGGGCCCGCGCTCACGCACTGGTACCACGAGTACGGCGAGCAGGGCACGCAGGACGCCGTGAAGAAGTACGCGGCCGCCTATGACAAGGCCAAGGTCACGGTGAAGTGGAATGCCGGTGACTACGCCAAGTTGCTCAGTGCCGCGCTGCTGACCAAGGACATCCCGGACGTCTTCGAAGCGGAGATGGGCCCCAGCATCGACCTGATCAAGGCCGGCCAGGTGGCCGACCTGACCGACGTCGTCGGCGAGGCCAAGGGCAAGTTCAATGCCGAGCTGATCAACCGGATGAGCTACGAGGGCAAGATCTACGGCCTGCCGCAGGTGGTGGACATGCACCTGCTGTACTACCGCAAGAGCCTGTTGGAGAAGGCCGGCGTGCAGCCGCCGAAGACCTTCACCGAACTGGTGGATGCCGCCAAGAAGGTCAAGACCAAGGATGTTGGCGGCCTGTTCGTCGGCAACGACGGCATCGGCCCGATCGCCACCGCGTTGCTCTATGCGTCGGGCAATGACTGGTTCGACCAGGACAAGACCAAGGCCGGCTTCCTGGATCCGTCCTTCTACCAGGCGCTGACCGACTTCCGCGACCTGTTCTCCTCGGGCGCCCTGCTGCAGAGCGCCAGCAAGGACTGGTACGACGGCTCCCCCTTCGCCAATGAGGAGACCGCGATGCAGTGGGGTGGCCTGTGGTCGATGACCGACATCCAGAAGGCGCTGGGCGACGACTTCGGCGTGCTGCCTTTCCCGGCCATCGGCAGCAAGGGCAAGCAGGCCACCATGTTCGGCTCCTTCGGTGCCTGCGTCGCGGCCAAGGGGGCCAATGTTGAGGCCGCCAAGCAGTACGTGAAGTGGTTGTGGGTGGACCAGACCGACTACCAGGTGGAATTCGCCAACAACTTCGGCACCCACGTCCCCGCCCAGGGTGAGCTGGCACCCCGGTGCACCAAGCTCGCCGAGGGTGCGGGTGCGGAAGCCGCCAAGATCCTGGCCGACTTCGGCAAGCCCGCCAGCGACATCCTGTGGTCCGGCGCCATGGCCGACGCCTTCAGCGCCGCCGTCAGCAATGTGGTGAAGAAGAAGGCCGATCCGGCCAAGGAGATGGCAGCCGTCGGCACCAAGGTGGCCGCCGAACTCAAGCGCATCAAGGGCTGATGAGCGCCAGCCCGCAGCTTCCACGTGCGTCCCTGGTGCGTCGCCTCGGCGGCCATCAGGGACGCAACTGGTGGTTCCTGGCCTTCGTGGCGCCCTTCATCATCGGCCTGGCGCTGTTCGTCTACATCCCGATCCTCTGGAGTGCCTACCTCTCCTTCTTCGACGCCCGCAACACGGTCACCCCGACGAAATTCGTCGGGCTCGCCAACTACCGCTACCTGCTGGGTGACCAGCTCTTTCGGGATTCGATCCTGACCTTCATCGGCTTCAGCGCCTTCATCGTGCCGTTGACCTTCGTCTGTTCCCTGTCGCTGGCGCTGCTGCTGGACGGGATCAAGACCGGCCAGGCCTTCTTCCGCTCGGTCTTCTTCATCCCGACGGCGGTCAGCTATGTGATCGCCGCCATGATCTGGCGCTTGAGCTTCTTCAGCGGCACCCGCTTCGGGCTGGCCAACTCGCTGTTGCGCCAGCTCGGTGGGGAGAATGTCAACTGGTTGGGCGGCACCAATTCCTGGTACTGGCTGGTGCTGGTGACGCTGCGGCTGTGGCTGCAGGCGGGCTTCTACATGATCCTGTTCATCGCCGGGCTCAACAAGGTCCCGCGGGAGACCTACGAGGCCGCCGCCATCGACGGCGCGTCGGGGCTGAAGCTGCTGCGGCACATCACCCTGCCGCAGTTGCGCGCCACCTCGGTGGCGGTGCTGATGCTGTTGCTGATTGGCGCCTTCCAGGCCTTCGACGAGTTCTTCAACGTGCTGGGCACCATGGGCTCCTACCCGCCCTATGCCCGTCCCCCGCTGGTGCACCTGTACCTGATCAGCCTGGGCGGCGGCCAGCAGGATCTGGGCCTGGGTGGTGCCGGCACCATGATCATCACCGCGCTGATCGTCTTCTTCGGGTTGCTGCAGAACTGGCTCGTGACCCGCAGTGAACGCAAGGAGGGCAAGAAGTGATCGTCTCCTCCCGTCGCGGCCGTGGGCTGCAGGTGGCCCGCTACACGCTGCTGAGCATGCTGGCGGTCTTCTTCCTGCTGCCCTTCTACGTCCTACTGCGCAATGCCTTCGCCTCCAACAAGCTGATCACCGCCGCCCGGTGGAAGTGGTTGCCGGACCAGCTGGACCTGACCAATCTCAACGCGCTGCTGGCCGACGACAATGTCGGGATGGTGGCCGCACTGTGGCACTCGGCGGTGATGGCCGTCAGCCAGACCGCACTCACCGTGCTGATCGCCCTGCTGGCCGGCTATGCCCTGGCCCGTTACGACAATCGGCTGTCGCGGATCCTGCTGGGCTTCACCCTGTTCACGCTGATGGTCCCGGCCTCGGTCACCTTCATCCCGATGTTCGTGATGACCGCCCAGCTGGGCTGGATCGACTCCTTCCGCGGGCTGGTGGTGCCCGGCATGTTCAGCGCCTTCGCCACCTACATGTTCCGGCAGAGCTTCCTGGGCTTCCCGGCAGACCTGGAGGAGGCGGCGATGATCGACGGCGCCAACCCGTGGACCACCTTCTGGCGGGTGGTTGCCCCCAATTCGCTGGGGATCGTCGGCGCGGTGGGCACCATCACCTTCATCGGGAGCTGGAATGCCTTCCTCTGGCCGTTGCTGGTGGGCCGGGAGAAGACCCGCACCGCGCAGGTGGCGCTCAGCCAGTTCATGACCAGCCAGGGCGTCAACTACCCGGTGCTGTTCACCGGCGCCCTGGTGGCGATCATCCCCGTCGTCGGTGTCTTCCTCTTCCTGCAGCGCTACCTGGTGGAAGGCGTGGAGACCTCCGGGATGAAGTAGCGCTGCAGGCGGGGGTCAGGCCACCAGCCCGATGCCGATCACCATGGGCAGGGAGATCAGCGAGCCGATGGTGGTCACCGTCGTCATCGTCTTCAGACTGCCCTGGGTGCTGAGCCCCAGCAGCGCCTTGAACATCCAGAAGAAGTTGCTGTTCACGTGCAGGGCGAACAGCGATCCGGAGGCGATGCCCAGACCGACGGCCACCGGATTGACGTCCAGCTGGCCCAGCAGCGGGGCGATGATCCCGGCCGCGGTGATGGCCGCGACGGAGACCGAGCCGATCGCCAGGTGCAGCACCGCGGCGATGAACCAGGCCAGCAGGATGCTCACCACCACCGGGGCACCCGCCTCGGCGTCGAACATACCGGCCAGCACCGAGGCCAGCCCGGTGGCCTTGATCACGGCACCCAACGAACCGCCGATGCCCGTGACCAGCAGGATCTCGCCGGAGGTCTGCAGTCCGTCGCTGAAGGCCTCATTGGCGGCGGAGGCCCCCACGGTGCGCCGGGACAGCGCGAAGGCCATCAGCAGACCGACGAACAGCGCGATGTTGGCATTGCCCAGGAAGTCGATGAACTGGTTGCTGAACTTGAACAGCTCGGCAAAGGCGCCGAAGGCGATCATCACCAGGGGAACGGCGATCGGCAGCAGGCTGAGCGCGAGCGGCGGCGTCTTGACGGGCGAATCGCCCGCCTCTGCGGCCTCGGCCCGGGCTTCCGACTCCAGCAGTGCCTCGTTCTCCTCCTCGTCCTTGGCCGGATTCCACCAGCCGAAGCGCAGCAACTGCCGGAAGAGGATCACCGTCAGCAAGGCCGTGACCGGGCCAATCACCATGCCGAAGAGCAGGTACTTGCCCAGCGAGATGTTCATCAGCCCGGCGATCGAGATGGCCGAGAGCCCCGGCACGACGAAGACATAACCCGAGAAGATGCCGATCCCGAGCGCGCCGGAGACCAGTGCCAGGCCATTGGGGCCCATGTGCTTGGCCGCCTGCCGGGCCACCGGCGCCGCCAGCACCACCTGCACGTCGACATAGATCGACGGGAAGACGGTGGCCAGGGCGAGCGCCAGGCCATAGGGGATCCGGGTGGGCCCGAAGACCTTCAGCAGGGCCCGCACCATTTTGGTGAAGGCGCCGGTGGTGTGCAGCAATGAGCCGATCAAGACGCCGAAGCCGATCAACAGACCGACGCTGCTCATGATGCTGCCAAAGCCCTTGGTGATTGCCTCGACGGTGCCGGGGAAACCCACGCCACCCGCCAGGCCGAGATAGATCGAGCCGACGATCAGGCTGATCACCGGATCGATCTTGAACTTGATGATCAGGATGACGACCGCGGCGATCGCGATCACGGTGTGCAGGACGAGCACGCGAACCCCCTGGTGGAAGTGCACTTAGGAAGTGCACTTGTGGCAGTGCCGATCGCCGTCGTTGGCGACCGGAGGCCAAAGACTAGCAGCGGCTCCCCGCCCAGCTCGCCACCGGGTTGCCCCCCGGAGCAGGCGCCTGCCGCTGCTGAGCCTGTGCTGAGCGGCCCCCGACGTGCAACCGACAGTTCCCGTGGGGTTTGCCCCGCCGGGCCACACTGGAGGCATGAGCCTGCCGCCGGCCCGCCCGAATCCCTACCAGACGCCCCGCCCGGCCCCATTGCCAGCGAGCCAGCGGCAGAGTCGGGTGCGCTCCTCCACGCTGCTCGCCGGAGTGCCGGTCGGCGTGATGTGGGTGCTGGAGACGCTGGACACCCTGATGCTGCACGCCCTGGACCAGTTCGGCCTGCGCTCCTGGGATCCGACGGGTTTGTGGGCGCTGTTCACCGCGCCGTGGCTGCACCGGGGTTGGCAGCACCTGGCCAACAACTCCGTCCCGCTGCTGGTGCTGGGCTTCCTGGTGGCCATGTCCGGCCTGCGACGCTGGATCGCCACCACGCTGGTGGTGATGGTCACGTCCGGCATCACCGCCTGGCTGCTGTCGCCGCCCGGCACCATCACCCTGGGTGCCTCGGGTGTGGTCTTCGGCTGGCTGAGCTACCTGCTGGTGCGCGGCTGGTGGAGCCGTGACTGGAAGCAGATCCTGATCGGCCTGGTGGTCTTCGTCGTCTACGGCAGCGTGCTGTGGGGAGTGCTCCCCACCGAGCCCAACATCTCCTGGCAGGGCCATCTTGGCGGCGCGATCGGTGGCGTCCTGGCCGCGTGGTGGCTGCATCGCGGCACCCGTCGGTGAGCGTGTCACGGGGTTTGATGCGAATTTGGGGCCCCGGGTGTGGTGAGATTTCCCCCTGACATCTCCGTCATTCGTGCAACCCCCCACTCTGTGGTGCACGGATCCGAGCCAACAGGCAGGCCCTCATGAACCAGATCCATTCCCTCGTTGGATGGCTCAACTCCCAGCTCAGCTGGGTCTTGATCGTCGCGATCATCGCGGCCGGACTCGTCTTCACCATCTGGACCCGCGGAATCCAGTTCCGCCGGCTAGGAACCATGTTCCGGATTGCGCTGGACTCCCGCACCGGTGCGGGTGACGGGATCAGCTCCTTCCAGGCCTTCTGCATCTCGCTGGCCTCCCGGGTGGGCACCGGCAACATCGCCGGCGTCGCGATTGCCCTGGCCCTGGGTGGCCCGGGCGCCATCTTCTGGATGTGGGTGATGGCCTCGCTCGGCATGGCCACCGCCTTCATCGAGGCCACGCTGGCCCAGCTCTACAAGGTGCCGCACACCGACGGCACCTTCCGCGGTGGCCCGGCCTACTACATGCAGCGTGGCATGAAGAACCGCCCACTGGGCATCCTGTTTGCCATCTTCCTGATCTTCACCTTCGGCTTCGCGTACCAGATGGTCCAGGCCAACACGATCGCCGGCGTGGTGAAGGCCACCTATGGCATCGCCCCCATCTGGACCGGCCTTGCCCTGGCCGCGGCCACGGGCGCCGTCGTACTGGGCGGCGTCAAGTCCGTCGCGAGGGCCACCGAGTGGATGGCCCCGCTGATGGCCCTCGCCTACCTGCTGCTCGCCCTGGCGGTCATCGCGGTCAACCTGCCCGAGGTCCCGCACATGTTCATGCAGATCTTCAAGGGCGCCTTCGGCCTGGACGAGGCCCTGTCCGGCACCGCTGGGGGTCTGGCCGCCACCATGCTGAACGGCATCAAGCGGGGCCTGTACTCCAACGAGGCCGGTGAGGGATCGGCGCCGAACGCGGCCGCTGCGGCCACCACCAGCCACCCGGCGCACCAGGGGCTGATCCAGTCGTTGGGCGTCTTCGTGGACACCATCCTGGTCTGCACCGCCACCGCGCTGGTGATCATGCTCTCGGACCCGTCCCTCTACACGCCCGGCGTCACCACCAAGGCCGATGCCGGCGCGACGCTGACCCAGCGCACGCTGGAGTTCTCGCTGGGCGGCTGGGTTGGCCCGGTCTTCTCCATCATCCTGTTGACCTTCGTCTACTCCACGCTGATCGGCAACGAGTCCTATGCGGAGATCAACATGGACTTCCTGCGCGGTGGCAAGCCCGGTGCCATGTTCATCCGCCTGCTGAGCATCGGCTCCGTCGTGCTGGGTGCTGTCGCCGACCTCGTCTTCGTCTGGGACCTGGCCGACGTCGCCATGACCACCATGGCCCTGACCAACCTGGTCGCCCTGGCCTTCCTGGGCAAGAAGGCCGTCCAGACCCTGCGGCACTTCGAAGCCCAGCCGGATGCCGTCACCGCCCAGTTCAACCTGGACCGGAACGACTTCATGGACGACGACATCCCCGGCGAGGTGTGGCACAAGCGGGACGGCCATGAGGCCGGCAAGTGGTTCCACCCGCAGGGCGCCGACGCGATCACCGTCGCGGACTGACCCCGAGCAGTTTTCGGGGACACGGTGGGCCCGTGGTCGCAGCAGGTGGCGACCACGGGCCCAGCGTTTTTGTCAGTGGTGCCCCCTACCGTTGAATCCATGACGATGACGTCGCCCGCCGCGGCCAGCACAGACCAGATCCTCAGCCATCTCAAGACCCTGCTCGACGCCGTGCAGGAGTACACACCGGCCTCCACCACCGAGCGCCTTGTCGACCGGCTGGGTGCGCACTTCGGCTGCCCCGCCACCGATGTGGCGGTGCTGACCGAGGACGTCCCCGGCCACCGCTATGTGGATCACGACATCGCCCTGCAGATGCTGGCCGAACAGGACCCGCAGCAGGTGCTGATCGGCGTCGGCGGCGGGGACATGCGCTACCACAACTCCTTGGCGGACCTGCTGCAGAACTCCTACGGCCAGCCGCTGCCGGTGGCCCAGCCCGACTTCACCGTGCTGCCGGACTCCCCCGCCACCGAACGAACCTGCCTCGGTTACGGCATCCGGCTCTTCCACCACGAAGGTCAGCCCGTCGCCGTGCTGGAGCGCGAGGCCAACCCGCGTCGAGGTCAGGACATCGGCACCCTGGAGGTGATGAGCCCCAACCGCACCACCGCCAGCTCCGTCCTGGAGAGGATCCGCGAACTGGCCACCGAGCACAGCGTGCTGCGCGGCCAGGTGATCACGCTCAAGGACTCGGGCTACGAGCAGACGGCCC
This sequence comes from Luteococcus sp. H91, assembly GCF_038433135.1. NCBI lineage: Bacteria > Bacillati > Actinomycetota > Actinomycetes > Propionibacteriales > Propionibacteriaceae > Luteococcus > Luteococcus sp. H91. The sequence continues at coordinate 198,932 of NZ_JBCDMV010000008.1, forward strand.
GCGGCATCACCTTCGTCCCCCGCCCCACCGTGCGGGAGGGCGACGTCATTCTGCCGGAGGGAACGCTGGAGCGGATCAAGCAGCACACCCTGGGCATCGCCCAGCATGCCGAGGCCCTTCGGGCCCAGGGGCAGCACCTCAAGCGCGGGGTGCTGCTCTACGGCCCGCCCGGCACCGGCAAGACCCACACGCTACGCCACCTGATCACCGAGGCCACCGACCACACGGTCGTCCTGCTGTCCGGCAGCTCATTGGGCCTGGTGGGGCTGGCCGCCAAGGTTGCCCGTGCCCTGCAACCGGCCATCGTGGTGCTGGAGGACGTGGACCTCGTCGCTGGGGACCGGGACCTGTCCTACGGTCCCCAGCCGCTGCTCTTCGAGGTGATGGATGCCATGGACGGCCTCGACGGCGACGCCGATGTCACCTTCCTGCTCACCACCAACCGGGTGGAGGCCATGGAGCATGCCCTGACCCAGCGGCCGGGGCGGGTCGATCTGGCCGCGGAGATCCCGATGCCCGAGCTGGCGGGACGCGTCGCCCTCTTGCACCTTTACGCACCCGATGACGCCTTCAGCGACGACGTGGTGGAGCACACCGCCGCCCGCCTGGATGGGACGACGGCCTCACTGGCCAAGGAGCTCATCCGCCGAGCCGTCCTGCTGTCCACGGTGGAGGGCACGGCCCTGGGCGACGAGCACCTGGTGCGCGCCACCGATCGGCTGCTGGATGATTCCGAGGAACTCTCCCGGGTGTTGCTGGGCGCCCGGCGCCCCGAGGCGCCCGAATCGGCACTGGTGGCGCCACTACAGTTCGGCTGCTGCTGAAACCTCCCAGGGCCCGCGCTGCCGGCTACTTCTTGGCGTCCTTCTCCTTGCCGCCCTCGCCCGTCTGCAGGGCGGCGACGAAGGCCTCCTGGGGCACCTCGACGCGGCCGACCATCTTCATCCGCTTCTTGCCCTCCTTCTGCTTCTCGAGAAGCTTGCGCTTGCGGGAGATGTCGCCGCCGTAGCACTTGGCCAGAACGTCCTTGCGCATGGCGCGAATGGTCTCGCGGGCGATCACCCGCGCGCCGATGGCGGCCTGGATCGGCACCTCGAACTGCTGGCGCGGGATGAGTTCCTTCAGCTTGCTGGCCATCGCGACGCCGTAGGCATAGGCCTTGTCCTTGTGCACGATGGCACTGAACGCGTCCACCGGGTCGCCGTGCAGCAGGATGTCCACCTTGACCAGATCGGCGGCCTCCTCGCCGGCCACCTCGTAGTCCAGCGAGGCGTAGCCCTTGGTGCGGCTCTTCAGCGCGTCGAAGAAGTCGAAGACGATCTCGCCCATCGGCAGGATGTAGCGGATCTCCACCCGATCCTCGCTGAGGTAGTCCATCCCGGTCTGGATCCCGCGCTTGGTCTGGCAGAGCTCCATGATGGTGCCGATGTACTCGCTGGGAGCCAGGATCGTGGCCTTGGCCACCGGCTCGTAGACCTTGTCGATCTTGCCCTCGGGGTATTCCGACGGGTTGGTGACGGTGAACTCCTTGCCGTCCTCCATCACCACCCGATAGACGACGTTGGGTGCGGTGGAGATCAGGTCAAGGTTGAACTCCTGCTCCAGCCGCTCCCGGGTGATCTCCATGTGCAGCAGGCCCAGGAAGCCGATCCGGAAGCCGAAGCCCAGCGCGCCGGAGGTTTCCGGCTCATAGGTGAGGGCGGCATCGTTCAGCTGCAGCTTCTCGAGCGCCTCGCGCAGCACCGGGAAGTCATTGCCGTCAATCGGGTACAGGCCGGCGAAGACCATCGGGTTCGGGTGCCGGTAGCCGCCCAGATCACTGGCCGCCGGGCGGTTCACCGTCGTCACAGTGTCGCCGACGCGGGACTGGCGGACATCCTTCACGCCCGTGATCAGGTAGCCCACCTCACCGACGCCGATCGCCGACGACTTGATCGGTTCGGGGCTGATCACGCCCACCTCCAGCACCTCATGGGTGCCGCGGGTGCTCATCATCAGGATCTTCTCGCGGTGGCTCAGTTCGCCGTCGACGACGCGGACATAGGTCACCACGCCGCGGTAGGTGTCGTAGACCGAGTCGAAGATCAGCGCGCGGGCCGGGGCGTCGGCGTCGCCGACCGGGGCGGGGATCTGCTTGACGATCTCGTCCAGCAGGCCGTCCACGCCCTCGCCGGTCTTGGCGGAGACCCGCAGCACGTCGGACTCGTCGCAGCCGATCAGGCCGGCCAGCTCGGCGGCGTACTTCTCCGGCATGGCGCCGGGCAGGTCGATCTTGTTCAGCACCGGGATGATGTGCAGGTCGTTCTCCATGGCCAGGTAGAGATTGGCCAGGGTCTGAGCCTCGATCCCCTGTGCGGCGTCCACCAGCAGGATCGCGCCCTCGCAGGCGGCCAGCGAGCGGGAGACCTCATAGGTGAAGTCCACGTGCCCGGGGGTGTCGATCATGTTCAACACATAGGTCTGGGGGGCTCCGCCCCCCAGAGACCCCCCGGAACTGCCTTGAACTCGCTCTGCTCGCGCGTCCCCATGTTCCGTGGCATCCAGGCTCGCTGCGCTCGCGGACACCACGGGGTCCTTCGCACCATCAATGGGGCCCCGGCAGGTCCAGGGCATCCGGACCGCCTGCGATTTGATGGTGATGCCGCGCTCGCGCTCGATGTCCATCCGGTCCAGGTACTGGGCGCGCATCGCCCGGGAGTCGACGACCCCGGTCAGCTGCAACATCCGGTCGGCCAACGTCGATTTGCCGTGGTCGATGTGCGCAATGATGCAGAAATTGCGAATGATCGCCGGGTCGGTCGATCCAGGCTGTGGCGCGCTCATGCACTCCCCGTCTTCGTGGTGCGTCAGGTGGGACGTGCCATCTTCTCATGCCCGCCGAGCCCGACGCACCCGTGACATCTGTCATCTGATCTTGATGGATCCGCGCACTACTCGACGGTCCGTGCCGGGGCAAGCATTGAAGACATGACGACGACACCAGACACCGCCATCACCGCCACCGGGCTGCGCCGCCACCACGGCCGCGGCAAGGACCGCTTCGAGGCCGTCCGCGGCATCGACCTGGAGGTGCGCACCGGGGAACTGTTTGCACTGCTGGGCACCAATGGCGCCGGCAAGACCTCCACCCTGGAGGTACTCGAAGGGCTGGCCCCCGCCACGGGCGGCCGGGTCAGCGTGTTGGGCCACGATCCCTACCGGGAGCGCAGCCGGATCATCGGCCGGATGGGAATCATGCTGCAGCAGGCCGGCTTCAGCGACGACCTGACCGTCGCGGAGACGGCCGCCATGTGGCATGCGACGCTGGATCGCCCCCGCCCCGTCGCCAGCACCCTGGCCGAGGTCCACCTCAGCCAGCGGACCGATGTGCGGATAAAGAGCCTCTCGGGTGGTGAGAAGCGACGGCTGGATCTGGGGCTGGCGCTGATGGGAAATCCCGAACTGCTCTTCCTGGACGAACCGACCACCGGCCTGGACCCGCAGAGCCGGCAGGTTACCTGGCAACTCATCCGCTCCCTGCTGGACGCGGGCACCACCGTCGTGCTCACCACGCACTACCTGGAGGAGGCCGAGGAGCTGGCCACCCGGCTGGCGATCATGGATCACGGCACGATCCACAGCCAGGGCAGCGTCGCGGAGATCATCGCCACCCAGAATGCCCGGATCAGCTTCGAGGTCGCGGACGCCTCCCGGCTGGCGCTCGGTGACCTGCCGGCGCTCACCACCGTCCCCCACCACACGGGTGCCCGGGTTGAGCTGGAGACCACCGAGCTGCAGGTCACGCTGGCCGCGCTGCTGGCCAGGGCAGATCAGCACCGCGTGCAGCTCGACCGGCTGGAGGCACGCAGCGCAACCCTCGAGCAGGCCTTCCTGTCCATCGCCGACGCCAGCACGCCCGTCGCCGCCTGAACCACCCACCCAGAACCGAGAAGGATAAGGACCATGACCAGCACACTCGTCCCGCCCGCCGCCACCACGGCACCCACCACCCCAGCCCGTACGGCCGCCCGCTTCAGCCCCCGTCGGCTCGGCGGCTTGGCCCTGGCCGAGCTGAGGATGATGCTGCGCAACAAGGTGAGCGTCTTCTACGCCGTCGCCATGGGGCCGTTGATGGTCTTGATGATGGCCGAGCTGCCGATCATCAAGCAGCTGGCCGACGCAATGCCGCGCGGTGGTCTGGCCACCATGCTCACCACCAACCTGGCCGTGATCGGGCTGAGCCTGGTGGTCTACTACAACCTGACCACTGCGGTGGTCGCCCGCCGTGAGGCCCTGGTGCTGAAGCGGTTGCGCTCCGGCTCGGCCAGCACGCTGGAGATCCTCACCGCCCTGGCCCTGCCCAATGTGTTGATCTTCCTGGTGCAAGTGCTGCTGGTGCTGGCGGTGGTCTCGGTGGTCTTCGGGGCGCCGACCTTCACCAACCCCGTGCTGCTGGTGCTGGGCCTGGTGTTGGGGGCAATCTTCTTCTCCCTGTGCAGCTTCCAGACCGGCGTCTCGACCCGCACCGTCGAGGCCGCACAGCTCACCACCATGCCCGGCATCCTGCTCTTCATTGCCATCTCCGGCCTGGTGCTGCCGTTGTCGATGCTGCCGGACCGACTGGAGCGGGCCGCCCATCTGCTCCCGGTGGCCCCGGTGGCCGAACTGGTGATGCTCGGCCTGAACGGCACGACTCTGGACAAGCAGAGCCACGACTTCGGCGCCAGCTGGGTGGTCGCCGCGCAGCCCGTCGGGGTGATGGTCTTCTGGATCGTGCTGAGTGCCTGGTACCTGAATCGCACCATGGCGTGGGAACCGCGCCGGTGACACCCCATGGCTTGCAACCGGTTGGGCGTGGACTCGTGGCTGGAAGACTGGACGCCATGAGTCTGCCCGACCGGTTGCTGGGCCGCACCGGACCGCAACGCTTCGACCGCGCAACCCGGGCGTCGACCGCCGTCTTCCTGCTGATGGGCCCCTTCATGGCACTCGGCGGCCTCGCCCAGATCAACGTCGTCACGCCCGGCTGGGCGCTGGTCGGCAGCGCCACGCTGGCACTGTTCGCCACCGTGCCGGCGGTGGCGAGCATCTGGCAGGCCCTGGACGTCTATCTGGGGCGAGGTGCGCCGCACCCCCGGCTGATCCCCGGCCTCCATCTGATGATCCTGCTGAACCTGCTGTGGAATGCGCTGCTTCTACCCACCGGCGGCTACGGTTACGGCACCCCGCATGCGATCGCCATCCTGGCCGCCACTGCCCCCGCGTCGCTGTTGGGGTGTCTGCTGCCCGCTCGCCGGCTCCACGCGATGATGCTCGCACTTGCGCTCTTCCCGCCCCTGATCAGCCTCGCCCGGGGCATGGACGCCCGACTGGTGGCCCTCACCACGCCCGGGCCCGTCCTGTTCAGCGTGCTGATGGCCTACACCTGCCGCTTCTCCGGTTGGATGCTGGGCGTGGTCAGTGAGCTGGAACAGGCACGCAACCTCAGCGCCCGGCTTGCCGTTGCCGAGGAGCGGCTGCGGTTCAGCCGTGACCTGCACGACGTGGTGGGCCGCAGCCTCTCGGCGATCGCGCTGAAGAGCCAGCTCGCGATCGAGCTTTCCCGGCGCGAGCGGCACGAGCGGGCCCAGCAGGAGATGACCGCCGTCCATGCCCTCGCCGACGAGGGACTGGCGGAGATGCGGGCTGTGGTGGCGGGCTATCGGAAGGCGGATCTGTCCGCGGAGCTGGCCGGTGCCCGGGCGATGCTGGTGGCCGCAGAGGTGCACCCCAGCGTGCTGGGCGACGACCTGGTGGCGGCTCTGCCGAGCCAGGCCCAGGAGGCCCTGGGCTGGGTGGTCCGCGAGGCGGTCACCAATGTGGTGCGACACGCGCAAGCCAGCTTCTGCACCATTGCGCTGGAACTCGGTGAGACGGTGGTGCTCACCGTCACCAATGATGGGGTGGGCGCTCGGGGTGGTTCGCGTAGCGGCTCCGGGCTGCTGGGCCTGGCGGAGCGACTGGCCCCCTTGGGTGGCAGTATTCGCCACGGTCTGGTGGCCGGCCATTTCGTCGTCACCGTGACCCTGCCCGTCCAGCACACCTCACCACTCCAGGAGGAGTTCCCCGGATGATCCGTGTCCTGATTGCCGATGACGAGACCCTGGTTCGAGACGCCCTGGCGTCGCTGCTCGAGCTCGACGACGACATCGACGTGGTGGGGGTCGCCGCCAGCGGCACCGAGGCGGTCGCGGCCGCCGCCCGGCTGCGGCCGGACCTGGCCCTGCTGGACCTGCAGATGCCCGGTCTGGACGGGATCGAGGCGGCCAGCCAGATCCGTGCGGTGAACCCGGCCTGCAATTGCATCATCGTCACCAGCCATGGCCGGCCCGGCTACCTGAAGAAGGCGCTGGGTGTGGGGGTGCGCGGCTTCCTGCCCAAGACGACGTCGGCCAGCACCCTGGCCAGGGTCATCCGTGAGGTGCACGCCGGAGGCCGGCATGTGGATCCGCAACTGGCGGCCGAGGCGATCGCGGCCGGTGACTCCCCGCTGACCCCGCGGGAATCCGACGTGCTGGAGTACGCCGCCGACGGCGCCCCGGTGGAGGAGATTGCCCTGCGGGCGCACCTGTCCGCCGGGACGGTGCGCAACTACCTGTCGTCGGCGGTGGCCAAGCTGGGCACCAACAACCGGCACGAGGCGATCCGGTTGGCCCAGAAGCAGGGCTGGATCTAGCAAGTCGCTGTCACCCCACGCGATGATCACTCCTTCCCCACGATCCCGACCATGACCTGCATCCTCCCCTGCTCACCAGGGGGCCGTCTGGGGGGGGTGCCACGTTAGTTGCCCCGTGACCGGATTTGAGCGTGGGGGTACCGCGCTGGTAGTGTGACCAGTCGCGTCCAATGACGCACTCCAGCAAGACCAGCAGCACCGAAACTTCCAAACCAGTCCAGTCAAAGGGTTATCCACGTGGCAAACATCAAGTCCCAGATGAAGCGCATCAAGACCAACGAGAAGGCTCGTCAGCGCAACAAAGCCATCAAGTCGGGTCTGCGCACCGCCGTGCGTCGCTTCAACGAGGCCGTTGCCGCCGGTGACAACACCAAGGCCGTCGAGCTGGCCAGCGCCGCCAACCGCGCGCTGGACAAGGCCGTCTCCAAGGGCGTCATCCACAAGAACCAGGCCGCCAACCGCAAGTCGGCCATCTCCACCAAGGCCGCCTCGCTCTGAACCGAGCCCCGCAGTCTTGATGTGAGCCCCGCCCCGGCGGGGTGACAGATCTTCACAGGCCAGCGTCTCGTCCCGACTGGGGGACGAGACGCTGGTCTTGTTGCCCGCAGTCGGCCGCCGTCCACCCCTCCGGCCCCGGTGGCAGGCCGAACCGGGGCCGTGGTGGCCCGAATCGCGCTCAACCTTCCATGCCGTGCGCCCGATCCACCGCCAGCAGCAGCTGCTCCAGGGCGAAGTGCGGATCGCTGGCGGCCCCCTTCACCTGGGCATCGGCAGTGGCCACCGCCCGCAGGGCCTGCGATACCCCGCGCGGGCTCCAGGAGCGCGACAGCCGCGACAGGTCCTTCAACTTCCACGGCGGGACGCCCACCTCCCGAGCCATCTCCCCCTCCGAGAGCCGCGCCGAGCGGGCATCCAGATACTTGCCCAGGCCCCGCAGCGACGAGGCGACGGCGCTGGTCACCAGCACCGGGGCAACCCCCGTCGACAGCGCCCAGCGCAGCTTCTCCAGCGCCGGGCCCGGACGGCCGCCCATGATGTCGTCGGCAACGGCAAAACTGGTGACATCGGCTCGGCCCGCAAAGTAGCGGGCGATCATCTGCGCCGTGACGTTCTGCCCCTCCCAGTCGCTGCCCAGCTGGGAGACCGCACCCGCCAGGGCCCGCAGGTCACTACCGACCGCGTCCACCAGGGCCTGGGCTGCCTCCGCATCCATCCCGACCTTGATCCGGCGCGCCTCCGCACTGACCCAGCGTGGCAATTCCCAGGTCTTGATCGCCGCTGCCTCGCTGACCGGAACCTTGGCCTTCTTCAGCTTGTCCAGCAGGCCCTTGCCCTTCTGGCCGCCGCCGTGCACCAGAGTCAGGCTGAGATCCTCCCCGGGATTCACCGCACTGGCCAGGACGGCGTCAAAGAGGTCCTGCGACAGATTGGCCAGATCCTCGATCACCACGACGCTGGCCGCCGAGAACAGGGAACCGCCGGTGAGTTCCGCCAACCGATTGCCCTCCAGATCAACCGCGGCCACCCTGGTCACCTCGGCGTCGGGCACCTGCTGGGTTGCAGCAGCGATCCTGGCGGCCACGGCCCGCTCCGCCAGCAGCCCCTCCGGGCCGCTCACCAGCAGGCAGGTGCCGAAGGGCGCCAGTGAATCGTTGTTGGGGCGTGCGCCGCGTTGTCCAGCCATGCGCCCAAGCATGCCAGCCCCCACCGACAGATTTCGCACCACTGTTCGCTCTGTGCGTGTTCGCCCTCGGCGTTCTGGTGGTGGTTCCATGGCAGATGGATGGCAGCGTGGAGAACATGGTTGAACCGAGCAAGGAAGTCCTGGACCGGGGCGAGGCCGTGGAGGGCTTCGAATTCCTCGGCAGTTGGGATGGCCCCGTGCTGGCCACGGCCATCCACACCGGGCATGACCTCCGCCCCGAGGTGGCCGACCTGATGGCCCTGGCTGAGGGCGACCGGCTGCGCGAGGAGGATCCCTTCACCCACCTGATCGGCCAGCTGGTGCCGGCCAGGGTGATGGTGAACCGTTCCCGCTTCGAGGTGGACCTCAACCGGGATGAGGCCGCCGCCGTCTACCGCCGTCCGGAGGACTGTTGGGGCCTGGAGGTCTGGCGCGGCGGCGAGCTGCCACCTGACGTCGCCGAACGATCGCTGGCCCTGCACCGCAGCTTCTACGCCGCCCTGGCGGAGCGCTTGGACGAGCTGGCCGAGCGCGGGCCCTTTGTGCTCTACGACGTGCACTCCTACAACCACCGTCGCGACGGGGCCGATGCCCCCAGCTCTCCGCAGCAGGAGAATCCGGACGTGAACGTCGGCACCGGCTCCCTGGACCGCGAGCTGTGGGGCGACGTGGTGGACGCCTTCTGCGGGAGCCTGAGCATTTCCGACGATCCCCAGCCGCTCGACGTGCGGGAGAATGTCCGCTTCCGTGGCGCCCACCTGGCCGCCTGGGTGCACGGCCGGTACCCGGGCCGTGGTTGCGCCCTGGCCCTGGAGTTCAAGAAGACCTTCATGGACGAGTGGACGGGCTCCTTCGATCCGGATCGAGTGGCCCAGCTCTCCCGGGCGCTGGAGGGAACCCTTGCCCCGGTGACCGAGGCGCTGCGCCGCGGTCATGGTCTGGACGCCCCATGACGAAGAGCGCCACCGAGACCCGTGGCGAGGTGTTGGCCGACACGGATCGGCGGGTGGATCTGGAACTGGCCCGGGTGGCGGAGACCTTCCGCTTCCTGCTGGACCTCACCCCCGTCGATGCGGCCGACTGCCGTCGGCGTTGGTTGGACGGTGACACCAGCGACCCGGTCTTCAGTTACCGCGAACTGTCCACCGACCCGGATGTGGCCCTGGCCACCCTCGACCGGATCGATCTGTCGGCGGTGCAGAACCCCACCATCGCCACGCTGCTGGGCACCAAGCAACGCGAACTGCGTCTGCAGGCGGAGTTGCTGCGCGCCCGCAACACCCCAGACTTCCAGCCGCTGGCCGTGGAGCTCTTCGGCGGCGTGAGCCCGGAGCTGCGCCACGCCGCCCTGGAGATCCTGGAGGCGGTCAGCACCGAGCCGGAGCCCTCGGATCCGGTGGGCGCCGAGGAATTCCATGCCTTGGCCCAGGCGGAGATCGACTGGTACCGGGAACAGTTCCCGGACGTGGTGATGCATGCCGAGCTCCGCGATGACGTCAACGGCGTTCTGGTCAGCGGTGATTCGCTGCTGATCGGCCGGCAGACGACCGTCCAGCGTCGGCGGGCCACCGCGCTGCTGCAACACGAGGTCGGCACCCACCTGGTGACCCAGGTCAACGGCGCGGCCCAGCCGTTGCGCTGTCTTGGCGCCGGGCTGGCCGGCTATGACGAGACGCAGGAAGGTCTCGCGGTGCTCGCGGAGATCGCCGTCGGCGAGCTGACCCGCACCCGGCTGCGCCAGCTGGCGGGACGGGTGCTGACCGTCGATGCACTGCTCGCCGGCGCCGGCTTCGGCGACGCCTGGCAGCAACTGGTCAGCCGTGGCTTCCGACGCGGCAGTGCCTTCACCACAGTGATGCGGGTCTACCGCTCCGGTGGCTTCCCGAAGGATGCCTGCTACCTGCGGGGACTGCTGGACCTCCTGGTTCACCTGGAACAGGGCGGCAACCTGTCGCTCTTCTACCTGGGCAAGTTCGCCCTGGCCGACCTGCCACTGATGGAGCGGTTGGAGGCCGACGGACTGCTCACCCCGGCACGGATCAGCCCCCGATATCTGGGCGACCCGACGGCTCGGCGACGCCTGGCCAATGCTCCGCGCTCTCCACTTTCAGCCCAAACCGCCACACCCGACCCCAAGGAGAATCCATGAAGATCGGCTTCGTCGTCAACGACATCGCCACCGAACAGCCCGGTTACACCACCACCCGGCTGGCGCTGACCGCCTGCCAGTTGGGCCACGAGGTGGGAATCATCGGGCTCGGAGACTTCAACTACCTGCCCGACGGCTCGCTCGGAGCCTTGGTGCACGCCGGCTCCGCCAAGAACTATCGCTCCCACAAGCGCTATCTGGACGATGTGAAGGCCGACCCCGGCGAGCAGACCATTCTGGGCGACTTCGACGTGATCATGCTGCGTTCTGACCCCGCCAGTGACCCGGAGCGCCCCTGGGCGAGCACCGCGGGCGTGGCCTTCGGCCAGTTGATCGCCTCCACCGGCGTGCTGGTGGTGAACGATCCGGAGACCCTGGCCACAGCCATGAGCAAGGCCTACTTCCAGCACTTCCCGGAGATCGTGCGCCCCAAGACCCTGATCAGCCGCGACAAGGAGCAGATCTCCGCCTTCGTCAAGGAGCTCGGGGGCCAGGCGGTGCTCAAGCCGCTGCAGGGTTCCGGCGGATCCGGTGTCTTCCTGGTCACCAAGGAGGAGTCGCCAAATCTCAGCCAGATCATCGAGGCGATCGCCCGCGACGGCTATGTGGTGGCGCAGGAATACCTACCGGCGGCGGCCGACGGCGACACCCGGCTCTTCGTGATGGACGGCAAGCCGCTGAAGGTGGATGGCAAGTACGCCGCCTTCCGCCGCGTGAACGAGACCGCTGACCTGCGCTCGAATATCTCGGCCGGGGGCCGGATCCGCGAGGCGGAGATCACCGACGACATGCTGAAGATGGTCAATGCCATCCGGCCGAAGCTGGTCAGCGACGGCATGTTCCTGGTGGGTCTGGACATCGTCGGCGACAAGCTGATGGAGATCAATGTCTTCACCCCCGGTGGGCTGGGTAGCTCGCAGAACATCTACAAGACCGACTTCACCCCGAAGGTGATCGAGGCCCTGGAACGCAAGGTGCTGATGCGTTCCCACTACCCGCACGGGCTGCCGAACAAGGCGCTGGCCGCCATGTGACCAGGCTTGCCCGCCCGATGGTGGGACGATTACCGACCGATGGGCCGCTCGTTCAGGGCGGCCCATCGCGTTGTGCCCGGATCTGCAATGATCGTCCGTCGTTCCAGACGGTGATGTTGCCCTGCAGATCGGTACGGGCCACCCGCATGCCGCAGCGTCCCGCCAGCTGCAGTGCCTTGCCCGCCGGGTGCCCGTAGCCATTGCGGAAGCCGGCGCTGGCCACGGCCAGCCGGGCGCCGGAATCGCACCAGAACCGCTCGTCCTGCCGGCTGGATCCGTGGTGCGGCATCTTCAGCACCTGCAGTTGAGGGTGCCAGCCCTGGGCCACGACGCGCTGTTGCCCGGCCGGCTCCACGTCGCCGCCCAGCACGATGCGCACCGGTGGCTCCCCCGGACCTCCCACCTGGCCGATCCCGATGATCGAGCTGTCATTCTCCGCCGAGTTCTCCCCCTCCCCGCTGCTGGCCAGCACCGCCTGGGCGCCCACCCCCACCGTCGACCACTCCACCTGGCCGACCACATGGCGCTGCCCCACCGCGGCCCAGTCCACCGGGATACCGTGGGCGGTCACGGATCGCCACACCTGTTCGGACCCAGCGGCCGGTGCTCTGGCGGGGTTCAGCTGGACACGCCCCACGGGAATCTGCTGCAACAGCCCGTCGAGACCCTGGATGTGGTCGTCGTGGTAATGGGTGAGCACCAGGAGCGGGATGTGTTGCACGCCAAGGGCGCGCAGGCAGGCCAGGGTGGGGCCCGGCTCGGGTCCGACGTCCACCAGCACCGCCTGCCCCACACCGGCGCGCAGCACCGTCGCGTCGCCCTGGCCGACATCACAGAAGGCCACCCGCCAGGGGCCGGGCCAGCCCAGCGGCTGCGGCGCCCGCTGACTGGCCACCGCCAGACACACGGCCAGCACCACGCAGGCGGTCCGGCTGGCCAGCAGGCGCGGCACCACCGGCGCGCACAGCAGACAGACCACACTCAGCAGCGCCACCATCGACGGCGAACCGGGCCAGCGCCAGGTGGCCGCCGGCAACGCACCACCCACGGTGGCCACCCAGATGATCGGCTGCACGCACCAGCCCGCCACCCAACCGATCCATCCGGCCAGACCGCTCCAGAGCGTCGCCACCAAGGCCGTGACCAGGCCCAGCACGGTTGCCGGGCCGACGAAGGGACCGGCCAGGGCATTGGCCACCAACCCCACCACCGAGATCGACCCGCTGATCGAGGTGACCACCGGTTGGGTGGCGAGCTGGGCCGCAAGCGGAATGGCGATCGACTCCGCCAGCCAGACCGGGGCCCAGGCCATCGCGCTGGTCCACCGACGGCCCCACCACAGGATCCCGGCGGTGGCCAGGGTCGACAGGGCAAAGCCGACCGACCGCGACAGCCACGGATCCACCATCAACAGCACCCACACCGCGACGCACAGGTGCCGCAGGCCACGTCCCTGACCTCCCGCCAGCCCCACACCGGCCAGCGCCACCACGCCCATGGCACCGGCCCGCAAGACGCTCGGTTCGGCGCGGCAGACCACCACGAAGGCGACCACCCCCAGCACCCCGGTGATCCTGACCCACCAGCCACGGACCCCCACCCAGCGGGCCAGCCCCAACAGGAAGACCAGCGTCAAGGAGATGTTGGTACCCGAAACAGCAGTCAGGTGCGTGAGCGCCGTGGCCTTGAAGCTCTCCTCCAGCTCCGGATCCAACCCGGACGTGTCCCCCACCACCAGCGACGGCAGCAGGCCCGCCTGTAGCGGTGGGCTGTGCCGCATCGAGGCACGCAAGCCATTGCGAAGACCATTGATCGCAGTCGCCGCTCGGTCTGGTGGCCGCAGTAGCGTCGGCGGCGAGCGAATCGTGACGACGGCTGCCCACCGTTGCCCCGGATCGGGGTGCGACAGTCGTCCGTCGATCCGCAGTGTTGATCCGGCGGGCAGGCTCACCAGTGGCCGCGCCGCCTGCCCGGTGGCGCGGAGCTTCACCTCCACCGATTGCCGCACGGCCTCCCCGCGCCCCTCCACCAGCAGCACCCGCGCGGGGGACGACGCCGATTCTGGCAGGACCCCGCGTCGGGGATGCAACTTCACGTCGCTGGTGAGCCGCACCACCAGGGTGGCCACGGCCCGCTCGTCGGCGAGTTCCCCGGGCCGGCTGGTGGCCAGCTGCTGGCTGCGCGCAGAACCCAGGCCGGCACAGACCACCAGCACGGCCATTATCGCCACACCGCGTCGCACGTCTCCACGGCGGTGCTGCCATGCCGTGATTGCGAGCGCCAGCACCATGATCAGCATGCCGGAGGCGCGCTCCGGGCCGGTCCCCCACCACGCCCCGGCCCAGGCCACCCCAGCCAGCGGCAGCAAGCGCAGATCCAGGGCATCGGCCGTTTCGACGCTCGCATCCTGCGCAGCAGTCCCCCGCTCAGACCCGGACATGGCTGGCAATGTTGCTGTAGGTCTTCGGGCCGATGCCGTCCACCTCCTGCAGTTCCTCCACCCGGCTGAACCGGCCGTGGGCGGTGCGCCAGTCCAGGATCCGCTGGGCAGTCACCGGCCCCACCCCGGGCAGGGTGTCCAGCTGCTCCGCGGTCGCCTTGTTCAGATCCAGCACCCCCGCGGCCGCCGAGCCACCACCACCCGAGCCAGTCCCCCCGGCGGAGGTTCCGCCACCACCCGCGGTGCTGCCACCCGCACCGCCTTCTGCCGCGGCGACCTCTCCGGCGCGCCGGACCTCACCCCGGGGTCTGCCTCGGCGACCGATGATCACCTGGTCACCGTCCTGCACCGGGGCCGCCAGGTTCAGCTCGCCCGGGGCGGCGTGGGCGAGCAGGCCGCCGGCACCCCGGATCGCGTCCGAGACCCGGCCACCCGCAGCCACCGACACCACGCCGGGGCGGCGGACGGCGCCGAGCACATGTACCTGGAGCTTGGACGCGGCAGCGCTGGTGGCGGGCCCCACCGCACCCGATGCCGAGCCGGTGGGAAGACCGGCGGCTGGGGTGGGTGGCGGCACCACGGTGAGCGGCACCGCACTCGGTCTGGAGCGCAGCAGCACACCCGCCGTCAGCACCAGACCGGCCAGCAGGACGATCGCGACCGCCACCAGGTGCTCCCGGACGAAGGACACCGCCCGCTGCCTCGACGTCGGGTTGGCCATCGGCGCCATCGGATCCGCCCCATCGGCCTCGGCAAGGAAGAGCGGCTGGGTGGGGGCCTCATCCACGTCGTCAAAGACCTCGTCCCGGAGCTCACCGTCGCCGCCCCAGCCGTCCGCCCGGCGCGGCCCGAGCACCAGCGGCGGTCGGCCGGCCGTGACATAGGCCAGCCGGGCGCGGGCGTATTCGTCCAAGTCCATCACACGATTCTTCACACCCAGAGTGTGTGCAAGAGCCGCGTCTGTTGTGTCAGGCCGTCGGGCGCCTGTGGACAATTCCTCGGGAGCCGGAAACTGTGGACAACTCCGGCCCGAATCTCACGTCGTGACCCGTACGATGCCGTGGGCACCGCGCTCGGCATCCACCATCTGGTGGTTCACCATGGCGTAGTTGCCGGCCTCCGGGAAGGCGGTCTCCACGAAGCCACCCTGGCTGGCGAGCATCGCCAGCGTCTGGCTGCCACCATTGACTGCACCGGGCACTCCGGGCGTCGCTCCTTGTCGCAGCCGCCAGG
Source organism: Luteococcus sp. H91 (assembly GCF_038433135.1). NCBI lineage: Bacteria > Bacillati > Actinomycetota > Actinomycetes > Propionibacteriales > Propionibacteriaceae > Luteococcus > Luteococcus sp. H91. The sequence continues at coordinate 214,166 of NZ_JBCDMV010000008.1, forward strand.
CGCCCTCGAACCAGACCGAATCGAATTGCGCTCCGACGATGTGGAAGGCCCAGGACCGTTGCGGCCCGGCGTCCAGCACCCAGAAGCGCACCCGTTCCCCCACCTTCGCGGGCAGCGGGCTGCGGTCGTACTGCCCCGGGTAGCCGTTGAAGACCACTGCGTCGGGCTTCTCCGCCATGATCTTGCCCATGTCCGCCACTCCCGGGGCACCGTCGGCGTCGGCCCCGAAGTACTGCTCGCCCTGCACCAGGAGGTACTCCTTTTCCACCTCGGGCAGGTCCGGCGGATCGATCACGACGGCGCCGTACATGCCATTGGCGATGTGCTGGGTCATCGGCATGGTGGAACAGTGGTACATCCAGATGCCGGCCCGGTTCGCGGTGAATCGGTAGACCAGGCTCTCACCCGGGGCGATGGTGCGCATCGGCTTGTCCGGCGCCAGGGCACCGGCGTGGAAGTCCAGTCCGTGACCCATGCCACCGTCGTTGACCAGGGTGACCTCGAAGACGTCGCCGATCTTGCCGCGCAGCACCGGCCCGGGTGCGGTGCCGTTGAAGGTCCACATGGTTTGCTTGACCCCGGGCGCCACCTCGATCACCTCGTCGGTGACCCGCATGGTCACCTTGTGCACCTTTTCCTTCGGCGCCGGGGCCAGAACGGCGTCCCGGGGCTTCCAGTCGGTGCCGTAGTCCTTGGAGAGGTCCAGTGCCGGCGTGTTCGCCGGGGTCTCGGCGGCGCCGTGCCCGGCATGCCCCGCTGCGGCAGGGGCGCTGCCCTGCCCCTGCACCTCAACCCGGAAGACCATCCCCATCTGACGGTGTCCGGCCACCGAGCACCACCCATCGGCGGCAGCGCCGATCACGCCGGCGTCGATGGTGGCGCTCTGGCCGGGCGACAGCCGACCACTGGTGGCCCCGGTGGCCAGCACAAGGTCATGGATCATTCCCGCGTCGCGGTTCTCGACGGTGATCTCCAGCCGATTGCCCTTGGGGACAGTGACCACATCCGGGGTGAAGGTCATGTTCTCGGCGACGACGGTGACCCGGGTGGTTTCGCCGGTAGCCGCCACCAAGGAGCTTCCCGCCCGAGCACCGAACTGCCCCTTGAAGGAGACCGGATCCACCGCGGCGGCGAGCCCGGCGGCGAGCAGGGTCCAGACCAGCGCCCAGAGCATGCCGCGACGAATCCTGCCCGGGCGTGCCTCGTCCACATCCGGGGCGGTCGCCCGACGTCGGATGCGCCAGGCCCTCACCAGCAACGGGACGAAACCGGCCAGCGCGAGGAAGGCCGCGGTGGAGGTGGTCACCTTCCAGGCGGAGGCGATCGGTAGGCAGAACAGGGCCAGCGACAGGTTGACCACGCCCAGCCGGGCAATCGCGCCACGCTCGAAGACGGCGGTGGTGGCCCGGACCATCGACGGCCCGCCGCCGAGTACCACCGGCACCAGGTAACTCAACGCTCCGACCACCACCTGCAGCAGGAAACCCACCAGCAGCGCGGGAACGGTGCCGCGCAGCGCGCTGACCAGCCCCGCCGGCGTGCTGCTGGCCATCCAGTGCCACAACAACCACACCAGCCAGCCGCAGAACCACAGCTGGCCCAGCCCAACCGAGAGCACCCCGAAGGAGATGGCGCGCTTGCCCCGCCACTGCTCCGCGATGGGTTGCAACTGGGTGGCGACGCCGGTCAGGTAGACCACCGTGCCCAGCGCCCCGAGCAGCCGCCACCAGACCGGCGAGAGCGGCGCGAGCCACGGTGCCACGCCACAGGCCAGCACGCCGATCAGGAAGAAGGGCAGGGCGCAGCGGGACGCCTTGTCCACCCCGTCACCCGCCTTGGTGCGCAGCATGGTGGGCCACAGGGTGGTCAACGTTCCCCAGACCGTCAGACCAATCCAGCCCAGCACATTGAAGGCCAGGTGACTGGCCAGCAGCGAATCCGCCCAGCGGCCGAAGGGCACCGCCATCAGGCCCCCCAGGATCACGCCCACCACCAACCAGCCCGCGGCCCAGCGATACCAGGCGACGGTGTGCCCGAAGCGCGACGGCAAGCTGCCCCGCGCCTGGCGCCCCAGCCCGACGACCGCCACGCCGGCCATGCCCACCAGGAGGGTCACGCCGAGCCAGAGCGGGACGGCCCACTGCCCCACCACGCCAACGCTCAACAGGCACAAGGCCGCGTTGAGCAGACCCAGCTCGACGACCTCCCGGCGGTGTCCCCGGGGCGCGGTGCGCAGCACGGCGTCGGCGAAGTGGTTGCTCCAGACCACGATGGCATTGCTGGCGATGCCCAGGGTCACGAAATGCACCATCAACCAGATGGCCCGCGGCACGAAGCGGTGCGTGCCCACCAGTACGATCGCCCCGACGGCCCAGAAGGCCAGCGGCATGGCGGCCCGGGTGTGCCAGTCTCGGCGGGTGCCCCGTGGTCGGGCGTCACTTTTTGCAATGTCCATAGCGTGCTAAATGCTACGCGACGCCGGCCGTGCCGCTGCACCGACCCCTGCGCGAGGCACGGCCGGTCGGATGGACCTATCAGGACGCCGTGGCGTGGGGCGGTTGATGGGCGAGCGCGCCTACCTGCAGGACGCAGCCGCACAGGTGACCCATCGGTTCCAGCGTGGTGCCGCCCGAGTCATGCCCGGCGCCCTCGATCAGAGCCTCGACATATCCCAGATGGACGGCGCAGACCACGCCGGGATTCCTGCGCGCCGCCGCCAGGATCGGACAACTGCGCAGGATGATGGTCCCGTCGGCGTCCGGCTCGGTTGGCTCGAATCCGAGGCGGCCAATGATCGCGGGCAGCGCCGTCAGTTCGACCGTGCCACCCTGCTCGTACACAGTCCGCTTCCCCCAGGAGCGGCCGGCGGCCAGGGCCACCTGCTCCGCATTGGGCAGCGACGCGAGCTGCTCGGCCAGAACGTCGGAGAGCAGTTCGTAGTCCCGAGCCACATCCTGGCTGGCGCTGGTGGCGCGATACATCAGGGCGGGACGCCCACGGCCGGTGGGCGAGGAGGCCTCGCGAGCCACCAGACCCTGCTCCAGCAACGCGTCCAGATGTTCGCGGACGGTGTTGGGATGCAGGTCGAAGTCCTGAGCGATCTCACGGACTGAACACAACCGCCCCCGCTCGCGCACCGCTTCCAGCACGGCGGCACGAGCGCTCGACATCGAGAGCGCTGACGGGACCTTGGGAGGCCCGGAGGGACCGGGTGTGGACATGCGAGAAGTTTACAAGACACGGCTCTGGAGAAATTGATTGGGGGCGAGAGAATTCAGCCAAGACCCATGGTCAGGGCAGCGGCCAGGTCCGCCGGATTGTGGACGTAGCTGCGCAGGAAGCCCGCGGCGAAGGCGGCGAGCTCCTGCGGCGTGCGGATCACGCGGCCGCCCAGCACCTCCACCCGACGCCCGTCCGGCTTGACCGCACTCGCCACCATGCCGCGCGTGACCACGCACAGTCCCAAGCCGTAGGCCTCGGCCCAGTCGTCGGCGGTCTCCGCGGGATCGAGCTGGGGATCGGCGCACAACCAGGCCAGGTCCACGTCCCGGATGAAGAGCAGTCCCCCGACATCGCCGATGGTGTGCAGCAGCGCTTCCAGCTGTGGCCAGAGGCTGTCCGGATCCATGCTGTCCGGATCCATGCACCGCAACGCGTCGACGGCCAGATGGGCCGACACCGCCGCCGGCGCGCCGGCCATCAACCCCAATACCTGCCGTGCCCCGTCCGACGACAGCGCCGAGACACCCGCCACGTGAAGCCAGTCATCCGGACCCAGCGGTGGGGCCGACCCCACGGCCAACTCGGCCTGGTGGTTCTCCCCCACCAGGGCGCGCGCCAGCTCTGCCGAGCAGGCATCCTCGCCCGGGCCCTGGTAGACCACGAATCGCATGCCCCCACGCTACCCGGCCATCAGGCCGCGGCAGGACTGGCCAACCCGAAGACCTCCTGCGCTCGCAAGTCCTCCCACAACTGGGGCGGGACGGCGTGCCGATTCATGTCATCCAGGGTGTTCACCCAAACCGACGACCGGTCGATCCGGCGAGCTCTTTCGATGCAGGCGACCATCACTGCCCCGTCGCCGTTGATCCACGCCGAGAAGCCGAGCATCATCAGCGGGCCGTGTGCCCAGTCGTCCGGGGTCTGGCCCACCACCCTGGCCCACAGCTCCGCGCAGTCGGCCGCGGTTCGCCTGCCGATGCACAGCAACAGCTTGTCCAAGGCATTCACCTCACCGCTCAGCACTGCCAGCCGCGCCAGATCTTCCGGTTTGATCGGCTCATCGTGACTGCAGGCCGCAAGCAGCCGATGGTGCACATCCAGCGCCTCGGCATCCCACTCGCCCCAGCTCAGCGCTGCCAGCTCATCCTCCGCATCCAGACACCAGCGCTCCACCGGTTGCGGGCAGTCCTCGCCCGGCCCGGCCACCACAGCCACCGCTGCCTCCCGACTGGGCAACGCCACCAGACCGGCCACCACGGCCTGCGCAGCCGCGGACGTTGCGGCGAGCTCCGCAGTGCTCCCCCACCGGCCGTTGCCCTCCCCGGAGCGGGAGTGCCAACGTTCGGGCTGGACGCTCACCGAATCCAGCACCCGCTCCGGGCCCACCCAGACCTCCGCCATCGCCAAGGCCTCGTCGGCCAGGTCTTCGTTGGCAGACCAGCAGGCCAGCATCACGTGGGGGTTGGTGAAACGCTCCAGTGCGCTCAGCACGCTGTGGCGGGCGGCATCCGGTTCTTGCAGGGCCGCCAGCGGCATCGCGCCGGTCAGCTCGACGCGTTTGCCCTCCAGCACCAGGAAGACCAGCCGTTCATCTGGTTGGTAACCCAGGACGTAGGGAATCAGGGACAGGAAGTCGGCACTGTCGCGGATGGAAACTCGGGTCCGGTCATCGGTCTGCGTAGTCATGCCAAGGAGTATTGAAATCCCGTCGCGAAAAGTGGCAGCCATGCACAGTGAGTCGTTTCTGCAGCAGAAGGGAGCATTTGTGGACAACGTGCCCCCAGCGGATCCGACTACGCTGGGGGGCACCATGACGCAGCCCTACCAGCCCGGTTCCCGCGACCCTCGTCAGCCCTTTGGCCGGCAGGCGCCCGCGCCCGTCCACACCTCCCAGTTCGCCCCGCCTCCGAGCCGTCGTCCCCTGTGGGTCACGCTCGCGGTGCTGGCTGCGGTGGCCGTGCTGCTCCTGGCCGCCATCAAGATGGGGACGTCCGGCGACGCGGAACCGCAGGCCGCTCCGACCGAGACCGTCAGCGTGAGCGAACAGGATCAGCAGACCACCCAGGCCCCCACCGACGGCGCCACACCGGGCACGGGGGTTCCCACGTCCACCCGCTTCGAGAATGCCCGGGACGACAGTTCCGGCACCTTCGAGGTGCTGAACCATCGCTGGACCACTGAGGGCCTGCTCCTCACCTTGCGGGTCAGACTGGACACCGGCCAGCAGCGCCTCGGCTTCTTCGCCCTGGACAATGGCAAGACCGCCCAGAAGTACGACCCGTCGCCCACCGGACCGGACTATCTGGAAGGGCAATCGATCCTCGCCGGGCAGACCCTGACAGGCACCGTCCTGTTCGAGATGCCGCAGTCGGATGCCACCATCATGCTGGCCGGCAGCAGCGGACAGCAGGTGACGGCACTCAAGGTCTCCGGCTGAGCGGGGTCAGCGGTAGACGATCACCTTGTCACCGGTGCGCACCTGGTCGAAGAGGGCGGCGATCCCGTCGTAGTTGCGAACATTCACGCAGCCATGTGACGCGCCGTTGTAGCCCCGAGCCGCAAAGTCCGACGAATAGTGCACCGCCTGGCCGCCGGAGAAGAACATCGCGAACGGCATCCGCGTGTGGTACAGCGTCGAGACATGATCCCGCGACTTGAAGTTGACCTGGAAGGTGCCCTCGCGGGTGGGGGTCAGCTCCGATCCGAAGCGCACGCTCATCACGCTCTGCACCTTGCCATCCACCACCCAGGCCAGCTTGTCGGCGCTCTTGGAGATGCACAGGGCCCGGCCGGTCAGGCAGCGCGGGTCCAGCCGGGGCGCCACCACCTTGGGCGGCAGATTGTTCAGCTCCTCCCGGGTGGGCTGGCGGGTCATGCCGGCCAGCCGATCCAGGGTGCGCTGGTCCACCTCGCCGGTGACCGGGATGCCGCGCTTGGTCTGGAAGTCCTTGACTGCCTTGCCCGTCGCCGGGCCGTAGTTGTCGCTGACCTTGCCGGAGAACCAGCCGATCTGCTTCAGCCGGGCCTGCAGCTCCCGCACCTTCGCGCCGGTCATGCCCTGCTTCAGCAGCGCCGGGCCGGGCTTCATGATGTTGTACAGCTGGTCTCGGGTGGGTTGCTTGGTGCGCTTGACGAGTTCATTCCAGGTGGTCGCATCCACCACCCCGTTGACGGGCAGCTGCCGCTTCTCCTGGAAGCCGCGCACCGACGCGCTGGTCGCATCCCCGAAGGTGCCGGTGATCTTGCCCTCGAACCATTCGAGCTGCTGCAGGCGGTGCTGCAGTTCCCGCACCCGGTCGCCCGTCGCACCCGCCTTCAGCACCGCTACGGCGCTCGGAGTCGCCGATGCCGGTGCACTCGGACTGGCACTGGCCGGCGCCGCCGACGTCGGCGCGACGCTGGGATCCTGGGTGGAGCCTTCACTCGCCTCGGGTGCCGGGTGGGCCGACTGCTCCGTCTGTGAGCAGCCGGCCAGCAGGCAGGCTCCGCTCAACGCGAGGGCGATTCGGGCGGTGTGGCTGGGCACGTCGGGGCTCCTTAGGGCGCGGGGTGGGTGACCGCGTCCACCAGACTAGAAGACCACGGGCGCCAGCCGAGCACCCGATCGGGCTCCAGCAGTCACCCTTCAGCTTGGCAACGCCGCTGCCGGTGGTTCCGCGGCCCCAGGGGCGTGCGCGAGCACGTCCAGCAATCGCGCCCGCACCACGGCCGCCCGATCGGAGAAGGTTCGCTGTCGACGCACGTAGTCAGCGCGTCCCGCGGGCGTCTCGACGGGCACCGGATCGTATCCCCAGCCGCTCAGGTCATAGGCACTGGCCCGCATGTCCAGTTCACGGATGTCGCGCGCCAGCTCGAAGCTGTCCAGCAGCAGTGCCGAGTCGGTCAAGGGCAGCAGCTTGCCGGTCCACTTGTAGAGATCCATCCCCACATGGAGGCAGCCCGGCTGATCCAGTTCCGGCTGCCGTTCCCTCGTGGGGCGAAGCGCATTCAGCGGCTCGGCGTCGGGGGTGAAGAAGCGAAAGGCGTCGAAGTGGCTGCACCGCAGCCCCACCTGCTCCACCACCTCGGCCACCCGCTCCGGCGCGAAGCGCAGCGGCAGGTAGCCGTGCCGGGTCTGGTCGGGCTGCAGGTGGTAGACCATCGCCCACTCGTGCATGCCGAAACAGCCGAAGTGTGCCTGATTCGTCGCGGTGCTCGCCAGCAGCCGCCGGGTCCACTCCACCGTGCCGGAGCGCTTGGCCCAGAAGGCCTCGGCATCCACCGTCGAGACGCCGTCCCGGTGCCGGTAGAACCTGCGGCCGGCGTAGTCACCGTCTGGATCCTCCAGGGCCAGCCCGATGCCGGGATGCCAGCTGGCCAGCTCCCCGGGGCGCAGGTTGTAGTAGTCAAAAAGGAAGTCCTCGACGGGGTGTTTGCGGCCGGTCCGACGACGCTCGGCGACGCCGGCCAGCAACCCCTCGGCCCGTTCCCGGTGTGCGTCTCGCAGCCGATGCCAGTCCGCGGCCGCCAGGACGGTTCTGAGCTGGGCGTCCAAGATCAGAGGACCTCGATCGCCGGGTAGTCCGGGGACCACATCTGCTCATGGATCTGCTGCACCGGGTTCTCCAGCGGGCGCTCCGCCAGACCCTCCTTCTCGGCGGCCTTGGCGACGGCGATCGCCACCCTCGCAGAGACGGCCCGCAGCCGGTCGATCCGCGGCAACAGGGAGGCGCCCGGTTCCCGGGAGGTGACCACCTTGGCCACCGCCTCGGCCGCGGCCAGGATCATCCCGTCGCTGACTCGGGAGGCCCGGCAGGCGGCCACGCCCAGCCCCAGGCCGGGGAACACCAGCGCATTGTTGGCCTGCGCAATCTCATGGGTCACTCCATGGTGGTCGACGGGCTCGAAGGGTGACCCGGTGGCGATCAGCACCCGTCCGTCGGTCCACTCCAGCAGGTCCTCGGGCAGCGCCTCCGCCTTCCGGGTCGGGTTGGACAGCGGCATGATGATCGGGGTCTGGCAGTGCTCCGCCATGTCTCGCACGATGCCCTCGTCGAAGGCCCCGGCCTGGGCAGAGGTGCCGATCATGATGGTCGGATGCACATTGCGCACCACGTCGGCCAGTTCCACCTTGCCGGGCGTGTCCAGCTGCCAGTCGGCGATCTCGTCGTCGGTGCGGGCATAGGGCTCCTGGAAGTCGCGCATCTTGACCCCCTCGCGCAGCAGGCCCCGCGAGCCCAGGCCCCAGAAGCAGGCCAGCGCCTGTTCGCGCGGGATGCCGCGCTTGACCATCCGCTGCACCAGCAGGTCGACGATGCCGATCCCGGCCGTGCCGGCCCCGTGCACCACGATCCGCTGGTTGACCAGCCGCTGACCGGAGCGGCGCACGGCGGCCAGGATCGCGGCCACCACCACGGCCGCGGTGCCCTGTATGTCGTCGTTGAAGGTGCAGATCTCACCGCGGTACTTGTCCAGGATCCGATGGGCATTGCCCGCGCCGAAATCCTCCCAGTGGATCATGGCGTGCGGGTACATGGTCTGCACGGCCTGCACGAAGCGGTCGATGAAGGCGTCGTAGCGCTCACCGCGCACCCGGGCATGGCGATAACCCAGGTAGGTCTCGTCGTTGAGCAGTTCGATGTTGTCGGTGCCGACGTCCAGCACGACGGGCAGCGCACGACTCGGGTGGATGCCCGCGGCGGCGGTGTAGACGCCCAACTTGCCGACCGCGATGGCCACGCCACCGACGCCCTGGTCACCAATGCCCAGGATTCCCTCCGAATCGGTCACCACGATCAGGTCGACGTCCTCGCTGGGGTAGCCGTAGGAACGCAGCGCGGGCTCGATCCCGTCGGGATCCTCGATGGACAGGAAGATGCCGCGCGGCCGGTGGTACCAGTGGCTGTAGGTCTCGATCGCCTTGCCGATGGTCGGGGTGTAGACGATCGGCAGCATCTCCGCCAGGTGCTCGGTGAGCAACCGGTAGAAGAGCGTCTCGTTGCGATCCTGCATCGTGTTCAGGAAGACGTACTTTGCCAGATCGTCGGACTCGCCCTGGTACTGGGCGTAGACGCGCTTCAGCTGCTGGTCAATCGTGACGACATTCGACGGCAGCAGGCCGTTGATGTTCAGGTCGATCCGCTGTTGGCGGGTGAAGGCCGTCCCGAAGTTGCACAGCGGGTTGGTCAACACCTCGCGTCCACGAGCGGCGATCCGCAGGGTGTAGGTGCCGTCGGGTTCGTGGACGTAGCTGAAGTTCGACATGCCCCCCAGCCTAGGCCCAGAGCCCCCGGACCGGGTCAGTAACCCAGCGTGGCCAGGCTGCTGCGCAACTGCTCCGCGGAACGGTGCAGCGCGGAGACCTCGGTAGGATCCATCGGGATCTCCAGCACCCGCTCGATCCCAGCGGAACTGACCAGGGTGGGCAGCGACAGCGCGACGTCGTGGATGCCGTAGTAACCCTGCAGCACGCTCGACAGCGGCAGCGCGGTGCGGGTGGGCGACAGCAGCGCCTCCACCAGCCGGGCGCCGGCCAGCCCGATGGCGTAGTTGGTGGCGCCCTTGCCCTCGATCACTTCGTAGGCGGCAAAGGCGGCCTCGTGGGCCAGTGCCTCCAGCACATCGTCGGTGAAGACCTTCTTGCCGGCAAAGCTCCACTCCCGGATCGGCACCGACGAGATGTTGGCGCTGGACCACACCGGGAATTCCGAATCGCCGTGCTCGCCGACGATGGTGGCGTGCACATTGCGCTGGGCCACCTTGGTCTTCTGCGCGATCAGGTAGCGCAGCCGCGACGTGTCCAGCATGGTGCCGGTGGAGAAGACCTGCGCGGTGGGCAGGCCGCTGATCTTCTGCGCGACGACGGTCAGCACGTCGCAGGGATTGGTGACCAGCACATAGAGCGCCTCGGGCGCCTGCTCCAGCAGCTGCGGCATCATCTGTTCCAGGATCTTGGCATTGGTGGCCGCCAGATCCAGCCGGGTCTGCCCGGGCTTCTGCTTGGCACCGGCGGTGATCACCACCACCGACGAATCCTTGACCACCGAGATGTCGTCGCCGCCCATCACCGTCGAGTTGGTGAACTGGGTGCCGTGCGCCAGGTCCTTGACCTCCGCCTCCACCTTCTTTGTGGCAATGTCGTACAGGCTGACCACGCTGGCCGAGCCGCGGATCAGGGCCGCATAGGCGAGCGAGGTGCCCACCGCGCCGGCTCCGACGATCGACAGCTTGGAGGGGTGACGGGTTGACTTGGCCATGGGGCGATTCTAGTGGGGCATCGGGAATGGTCCGTGCCGCCAGTCCCCGCGGGGTCCGGATTGCGCCGGCTGGATCAGGGTCGCGATCTGCACCCGGTTGGACAGTCCCAGCTTTGTCAGGATGCGGGAGACGCACGCCTTGACATTGCCGACGCTCATGTAGTGCTGACTGGCGATCTCTGCGTTCGTGAGCCCTTGGGAGATGGCCAGGGCAACCTCCGCCTCGAGCTCGCTGAGTTGCGCGAGCGCGTCCAGGGACTCCTGGCGGGCACTGCCGTCCACGGTGAAGGCAGACATGAGGCGACGGGTGATTGCAGGCGCGAGTGTGGGTTCGCCGCAGTTCACCCGACGGATGGCCGCGGCGAGTTCCTGGGGGCTCGCGTCCTTCAGGAGGAAGCCGTCGGCCCCGGCGTCCAGCGCATCCCGGATCATGTCATCGGTGTCCCAGGTGGTCAGCACCAGCACGCGGGGCGGGTGCGACCGCTGCTTGAGCACCCGCGTCGCCTCGATCCCGTTCATGCCGGGCATGCGCAGGTCCATCAGGACGACGTCCCGGGTCCAGGTGCCGGACCCGCTCGGTGGCCTCCTGCCCGTCACTGGCGCTGCCGAGGATCTCGATGTCGTCCTGCTCCGCGAGCATGGACGTGATTCCGGTCAGGACGAAGGCGTCGTCGTCGACCACGATGAGTCGGATCACGGCTTCTCCTGCAGTGGGACGGTGACCTCGAGGACATGGGTGCCCCCGAGGATGGCATGCGAAAGGCTTCCCCCGCACAGCTGGACACGTTCCGTGATCCCCCGCAAGCCGTAGCCCGCAGGCGTGGTGCCCGGAGCACCGACGGGATTGGTCACGACCAGCAGGCAGTGATCGGACTCCTGCCGAACGGTGACCTGGATGGGGCCCGCACTGCCGTGCTTGTGCGCATTGGTGACAGCCTCCTGGGCCATTCGGAAGAGGCGTCGCCCGATACCGGGGGCAAGATCTGCGCAATCCAGGTCCATCTCCACCTGCACGGGGTTCGATGGGGTGCTGGCCTCCACGGCAAGCCGGGGCAGGTCGACGAGGTCCGGTTGCGGAACACCGGGCTGTTCCTCGCGCAGGTCGCTGAGGATGCCACGAAGCTCGCCGAGCGAGGCGCGCGCATTGGCCCTGATCAGTGCGCCTGCCCGGGTGCGCTCTTCATCACTCATCACGCTGCGGTGCTCGAGGGCAGCCGAGTGCATGCTGATCAGGCTCAGGCGATGGGCCAGCACGTCATGCATCTCCCGCGCGATGGCCAGGCGTTCAGAGGCATGGGCAGCGGTCACTGCGCTCTGCTGTTCACGGGCCAGCGCCGCGTTCTGTGCCCGCAAGGAACGCACCAGGGCCTGGTTCGCACCGAGGAAGCTCCCCCAGGCAACAAGGCACTCCACGCCCAGCGCGACGACGGCTAATCCCCACCATGAGTCCTGGTAGGCCCCCTCCGGGGTCCAGGGCAGGCGCCAGCGCACCAGTGCCAGCACCAGGTAGGTCGCCCCGGCCACCTGGCCGCGCCACCACCCTCTCCTGCTTGCCGTGCCCGTGACGTGGACGAGGGCCGCCCCGCAGGCCGACGTCGCCACGGCCGACATCACCAGGCCGGCAACCTCCCTCCCCCGTCGCGCCTGCCAGAAGGCACACATGCCCAGGACCGCGTCACCCAGCAGCCACCCCACAGGTACTTCCACCTGGTTCCCGGCAGCACTGTCCAGGGCACACAGGAGCACGAACAGCACGCTCGCGGCAGCCAGGAGCGTGCCACCGGGGCCCAGCGTCGCGCTCGGTATGGTCACGATGGTCCTCATGGGCGCGGACTTTTCCTGGGCCCTGCCCACTGCCTGGCCCTACCGCTTCGGGCTGAGCGTCCTCGACGAGGGTTACGCCTACCCGTGGGACGGAGCTCTGGCAAGTGGTGCCGCCGTCCATGTCGCGTGCACGGTGCTCGCACTGGTCATCGCCACCACGTCTGCGCGGCGCCCCGCGGTGATCAACGCGCCCATGCGGTGAGCACCGGGGCGCTGACCTAGTGCGGGTCCAGCGTGGCCCACGCCTCGCGCAGCAGGTCCTCGTCGGGGCTCTCGATGATGGTCACCTGTCCGACGTCGCGCAACCCCACCAGGCGCAAGGCATTGCCGCGGGCCTTCTTGTCCAGGCTCATGGTGGCGCGCAGGGTGCTCCACTCCCCCGCGTTGTAGACCGTCGGCAACCCCACGCTGGCCAGCACCTCCCGGTGACGGCGCGCCACCTCGGCCGGCAGCCCGACGGTGCGCTGCGCCACCTCCGCAGCAAAGACCATCCCGATCGCCACCGCCTCGCCGTGGCGCCAGGTGAAGTGCTGGAACTGCTCGATCGCGTGGCCCAGGGTGTGGCCGTAGTTCAGCGCCTCCCGGCCCACCCGGTCCGCTGTGCTGGTGGCCTCCCGGAGGTCCGCGGAGACCACCCGGGCCTTGACGGCGATGGCCCGTCGCACCAACTCTGCGAAGCGCACGGTGGTGACGTCGACGGCTTCGACGGGGTCCTGCTCCACCAGCTCCAGGATCCGCGGATCGGCGATGAAGCCGCACTTGATCACCTCGGCCAAGCCGGAGACCACCTCGGCCTCTGGCAGGCCGATCAGCAGGTCGAGGTCGCACAGCACCCCACGAGGTTCGTGGAAGGCACCCACCAGGTTCTTGCCGGCCGCAATGTTGATGCCGGTCTTGCCGCCCACGGCGGCATCCACCATGGCCAGCACGGTGGTGGGGATGCTGATGTAGCCGACGCCGCGCAGCCAGGTGGCGGCCACGAACCCGGCCAGATCGGTGGCGGCACCGCCGCCGATCCCGATCACCACGTCGGAGCGGGTCAGCCCGGCCATCGCCAGGTCATCCCAGCAGCGTTGCAGCACCTGGCCGGTCTTGGCCGGTTCGCCCGGCGGGATCTCGACGGTGACCGGCTCCACCCCGGCCTGCTTCAACCGCAGGGCGACGTGTTCCGCCCGGTCGCTCATGACCGGCTGGTGGATGATCGCGGCGCGGGCGGCCCCGGCCGCCAGCGCGTCGATCCGATCCAGGACGCCATGTCCGATCTGCACCTGGTAGGGGTGTTCAGCCTCAACCTGCAGGGTTGCCATCACTGCTCCTGTGCGGGATCGTCGGGTTTCTCGTCGCTGACCCCCAGCTCGGCCAGCACCAGCCGGACGACGGCATTGGGCTTGAGGCCGTTGGTGTCGATCCGGGTGGTTGCCACCTGGCGGTAGAGCGGCAGCCGCTGGTTCATCAGCCTGACCATGGTGGAGTGCACATTGTTGGCGAACAGGGGCCGCCCGGCGCCGGCGATGCCGACCCGCCGGCTGGCATGGTGGGCGCTGACGTCCAGCCAGATCACGTGGGAACCGGCCAGCGCGCCCCGGATCCGGTCATTCATCACGGCGCCGCCGCCCAGGCTGACCACGCCCGGGGTGGCCAGCATCTCCAGGGTCACGTCGCGTTCCAGCTCACGGAAGGCCGGTTCGCCGCGGGTGACGAAGATCTCGCCAATCGGCATCCCGGCGCGCTCCTCGATCAAGGCGTCGACGTCGGTGAAGGTAACGCCCAGCTTCCTGGCCAGTTTGCCCCCGACGGTGCTCTTCCCGGCGCCGGGGGCGCCGACCAGCACGATGGTCTGAGGCAGCCCGGCCGTCTCGGGTTCAGTCATGGATCTTGAGCCCCCGCTCGGCGACCTGCGCCAAGTAGGTCTCCAGGTTGCGGCGGGTCTCGGCCACCGAATCCCCGCCGAACTTCTCCAACACCGCCTCGGCCAGCACCAGCGCCACCATAGCCTCCGCCACGACGCCCGCGGCGGGCACGGCGCACACATCGGAGCGCTGGTGGTGCGCCCGCGCCTCCTCACCGGTGGTCACGTCAATGGTCCGCAGAGCCTTGGGGACGGTGGCGATCGGTTTCATCGCGGCACGCACCCGCAAGACCTCGCCGGTGCTCATCCCGGCCTCGGTGCCACCGGCATGCTGGGTGAGCCGACGGATGCCGTCCGGGCCGGGGGCGATCTCGTCGTGCGCCTGCGAGCCGCGCACCCTGGCCAGCTCGAAGCCATCACCCAATTCCACGCCCTTGATCGCCTGGATGCCCATCAGCGCGCCAGCCAGCTTGGCGTCCAGCCGACGATCACCCTGGGAGTGCGAGCCCAGACCCGGGGGCAGCCCCCAGGCCAGCACCTCGACGACGCCGCCCAGGGTGTCGCCCGCCTTGTGACAGTCCTCCACCTCGGCCTGCATGGCCCGGCTGGCTTCGGGGTCATTGCAGCGCAGCGGGTCGGCGTCGATCCCTTCCAGGTCGTCGGCGGTCGGGAAGGTCTGGGCGGCCCTGACCGGGCCGAGCTCCACCACATGGCTGACGACCGTGATCCCGCAGGCCTGCAACAGGAAGTTCTTGGCCACCTGACCGATGGCGACGCGCGCCGCCGTCTCGCGGGCACTGGCCCGCTCCAGCAGCGGACGCGCCTCGTCCCAGTCGTACTTCTGCATCCCGGCCAGATCGGCATGGCCGGGGCGCGGCCGGGTCAGCTTGGCATTGCGGGCCTGCGCGTCCAGCACGTCCTGCGGCACGACGTCTGGGCTCATCACCTCGGTCCACTTGGGCCATTCGGTGTTGCCCACCATGATCGCAATCGGGGAACCGAGCGTCTCGCCGTGCCGGAAACCGGCCAGCAGGGTCACCTCGTCGGCCTCGAACTTCATCCGGGCGCCGCGGCCGGCACCCAGCCGGCGCCGGGCCAGGGCCTGGCGGATGTCGTCGGAGGAGATCTCGACGTGGGCGGGAATGCCCTCCATCGTGGCGATCAGGGCCTGACCATGGGATTCACCGGCGGTGAGGTAGCGCAACATGCGCACCAGTCTCTCAGAGTTGGGCGCGGCGCTTGAGCTCTTCTTGCCCAGCAGACTTCAGCGTCGCGAAGCCGACCTCTCCCCCGGTCATCAACCGCACCTGTTCGACGGCCTGACCGGCCAGCAGGTCAAGGCCGTTCAGCGTGGTCCTGCCGGCTGCTTGTGCGGCGGTGGCCAGGGCGGTGGGCCACGGGTCGTAGACCGAGTCGAAGACCACCGCGCAGTGCGCAACGAGTTCGGTGGCCAGGTGGTCCGCTCCCCCTTCGGGGACGGTGGACAGCAGGATGTCGGAGTCGATCACCTGCCCGGGAGCCAGTTCCCGCACCGCGCACAGCATCCCCAGGGCCTTGGTGCAGAAGCCCTTCAGCTCCTGCGCGCGCTCGGGGCGACGGGCCAGCACCAGCACCCGCTCGACGCCCATCTG
This sequence comes from Luteococcus sp. H91, assembly GCF_038433135.1. Lineage (NCBI taxonomy): Bacteria > Bacillati > Actinomycetota > Actinomycetes > Propionibacteriales > Propionibacteriaceae > Luteococcus > Luteococcus sp. H91. Next base: position 229,927 of record NZ_JBCDMV010000008.1, read on the forward strand.
GCGCAGCGCAACGACGGCGGAGCGGGCGGTGGCGCCATTGCCGACAACCGTCGCCGAATCCGCGGAGTCCACCCCGGCCTCAGCGAAGGCCAACTGGTAGCCCCCGACGTCGGTATTGCGGACGATCGGCTCGTCACCGAACACCAGGGTGTTGGCGGCGCCCACCAGCTCCACCAGCTCGTCGGCCTCGCCGTACTGCCGGATCGCCACCTTGTGCGGCATGGTGACGCTCAATCCGCGCCAGGATGAGTCCAGCCCGGTGACGAACCCGCCCAGTTCCTCCGGCGTCAGGTCAACCGCCGTGTAGGCCCAATCCAGCTCGAGCTCGCGATAGGCGGCCCGGTGCAGGGCGGGAGACAGCGAGTGACCGGCCGGATGGCCGATCACTGCGCAGTTGGCGCCAACGGAAGTCATCAGGCGGGACAGCCGGACTTGTCCTTGGCCGTCTTGCAGAAGGCCCTCCATTCGGCGTCGTTCTTCCTGTGCTCCTCATAAGTCTTCGCAAACTTCGTCTCGCCGGTCTTGTAGTTGACCGTCAGCCAGTACTTGAACTCGCTCTTGGTGGGGTGCAAGGCGGCCTTGATGGCCTTCTCGCCCGGCGCACCGATCGGGCCGGGAGGCAGGCCCCGCGCCCGATAGGTGTTGTAGGGGCTGTCCTGCTCCCGGAATCCCTTGGGCAGGAGCTTGCCCAGCGGCGTATTGGTGGCGTAGTAGCTGGTGGAGTCCAGCTGCAGCTGCATCCCGTCCTCAAGGCGGTTGTAGATGATGCCGGCCACCATCGGCATGTCCTTCTCCTTGGCCTCCGCCTCCAGGATGGACGCGACGGTCATGACCTCCAGCGGGGTCCGATCCAACGACTCGGCGCCCGCCACCAGCTTCTGGCTGGCCGCAACCTCGTTGTACTGCTTGGCCATCAGCTTGAGAATGGACACGGCGGTCGGCTTCTGGCCGATCTCATAGGTCTGCGGGAACAGGAAGCCCTCGGCGGTCTTGGCATACTTCGGCAGGCCTAGCGCCTGCGGATTCTTGGCCGCGGCCTCGAAGTCCTTCACGGGGATGCCGGTCTTCTTGCTCAGCACGGCAAACTGATCCTTCATCCGCAGCGCCTCGGGCACCGTCACCCGGTTTTGCACCCGGTTGCGGGGGTTCAGCAACATCTCGACGGCCTGATCGGCAGAGATCTGGGTCTTCAGCTTGTAGGTGCCGGCCTGGATGGTCTTGGACTTCTCGTTCTTGGCGTAGGCCTTGAGGAAGGCCTTGCGGCTCTTCACCACGCCGGACTTGACCAGCAGGTTGCCGATGTCCCCACCCAGCGACTCCTCGGGGATGGTGATCTGGACGTCCTTGACGCCCGGCCCCTCGGCATAGTCGTCGGAGGTCTTGTAGCTGACATAGGCGGTACTTGCCTTGTCGTAGACGAACCAGCCTCCACCGATCAGCACCGCCAGGCTGAGCAGCACGGCGAAGGCGCTACGGGCGTGGTACCAGACCTTCTTCCAGTCCCGGTTTCCGTCGTTGTCCATGAACATGCCGCTCACAGTGCTACATCCTCCGCTGTTGCCGTGCCAGATCCCTCGGCGAGGGCCTGTTCCAGAATGGCAACTGCGGCCATCTGGTCGATCACGCCGCGCCGTTGGCGAGCGTTCTTTCCTGCCTGTTCCAGCCTCTTGTGCGCCGTGGCGCTGGTCAACCGTTCATCCACCAGGGTGAGCGGAACCTTGCCCAGGGCCGCTTCCAGCCCGACGGCCACCTGCCGCATCGCCTGGGCCGCGATCCCCTCGTCGCCCTTGAGGCTGATCGGCAGGCCCAGCAGCACCTCGACCGGTTCGTACTCTGCCACCAGCTGGGCTATCCGGCGCAGCACCTGCGCCGGGTCCTTCGGGGTGTTCTGGACGGTGTCGACCGGGTAGGCCAGGATCCGTTGCGCATCGCACGCGGCGACGCCGATCCTGGCCTTGCCCCAGTCAAGGGCCAGCAACACACCGCTGGCCGTGGTCAACCCCGCCACGCTCAGCCCTGCAACGCGGCTTCGAGGGCGGCCAGCGCCTCGGGCGCCGCGGCACCATTGGTGCCACCGCCCTGCGCCATGTCGTCCTTGCCGCCGCCCTTGCCACCGAGCTTCTCCGCAGCGACGCGCACCAGCGCACCAGCCTTGGCGCCCTTGTCCCGGGCCGCCTGTCCGGTCGCGACAATGAGCGCGGGCTTGTCGTCGGTGCCGCCCACCAGGGCCACGACGCTGGCGACGTCCGCGAGCCGGCCGCGCAGCTCGGTGGCAAGATTGCGCAGCTCATTGCCACCCACCCCCGGAACCTCCTTGGTGACCACCGTGTAGCCGTTGACGTCGTGGGCGGTGGCGAGGATGTCGCCGATTCCGGCCATCAGCTGCTTGGCCTTCAGGTCGGCGATCTGCTTCTCCGCGGCCTTGAGGTCCGCAACGAGCTTCTCGACGCGCTCGGTGAGCTGCTCCGGACGGGTCTTGAGGATGTCGGTCAGGCCGTTGACCAGGGCACGCTCGCCAGCCAGATGCTTGAAGGCATCAGTGCTCACCAGGGCCTCGAAGCGACGTGCACCGGAGCCAATGGACTGCTCGGACAGGATGTCGATCATGCCGATCTGGGCGGTGCTGGCGACGTGGGTGCCGCCGCACAGCTCGCGACTCCAGTTACCGTCGCCCAGCTCAACCATCCGGACGATCTCGGGGTACTTCTCCCCGAACATCGCCTGCGCACCCTTGGCGCGGGCCTCGGCCAGCGGCAGTTCCGTGGCGTGGAACTCCAGGTTCTCGCGCAGCGCCTGCTGGCAGCGCTCCTCGATCTCCAGGCGCATCTGCTCACCCATCGACTGCTGGCTGGAGTAGTCGAAGCGCAGGTAGCCGGGCTTGTTGTAGGAGCCAGCCTGGGTGGCCGTCGGGCCCACCAGTTCGCGTAGCGCAGCACCCAGCACGTGGGTGGCGGTGTGCGCCTGGCAAGCGCCCAGCCGGTACTGCGCGTCCACGATCGCCTTGGCCTCGGAACCGGCGCCGAAGTCCACGCCCTCGGGCACCTGCACCTTGTGCACCACCAGGCCGGGCACCGGACGCTGGACATCCAGCACGTCCAGGCTCACCCCGTCGACGACGATGGTGCCGGCATCGGAATCCTGGCCGCCGGACTCGGCGTAGAAGGGGGTCTCGGCGAGCACCAGCTCGACGGTCTGGCCCGCCTGCGCCCGGTCGCTGACGTGGCCGTCGGCGATGATCCCGCGCAGGGTGGTGGGCACGCTCAGCTCGGTGTAGCCCAAGAAGGGCGTCTCGCCCTGCTCACGCAGTTCTCGGTAGGCCTCGTGGCTGACGGTGCCGCCTTTCTTGGCCTTCGCGTCGGCCTTGGCGCGGTTGCGCTGCTCGGCCATCAGGGACTTGAAGCCATCCACGTCGACATCCAGACCGGCCTCACTCGCCATCTCCAGCGTCAGGTCGATCGGGAATCCGTAGGTGTCGTGCAGCTGGAAGGCCTTGTCACCGCTGAGCTTCGGGGCGCCGGAGCCCTTGACGTCGGCCACGGCCAGGTCGAAGAGCTGGGTGCCCTGGGTCAGGGTGCGACGGAATGCCTGCTCCTCATTTGTGGCCACGGGCAGCACGCGGTCCCACTGATCCGCGACATCCGGGTAGGAGACCTCCATCAGGGACTTGGAGACGCCCAAGAGCTCCGGCAGCACCGGATCGGTGACGCCCAGCAGGCGCATCGAACGCACGCTACGGCGCAGCAGCCGGCGCAGCACGTAGCCGCGGGCCTCATTGCCCGGCGTGACACCGTCGGTCATCAGCATCAGCGAGCTGCGGACGTGGTCGCCCACCACTCGCAGCCGGATGTCATCCTCGGGATCCCTGCCGTACGCCTTGCCGGCCATCTCGGCGGCGCGCTCGATGACGGGGAAGACCTCGTCGATCTCGTACATGTTGTTCTTGCCCTGCAACAGGTAGGAGATGCGCTCCAGGCCCGCGCCGGTGTCGATGTTCTGGGTGGGCAGCTGCCGGGCGATGTCGAAGTCGTCCTTGGCCCGCACCGCGGAGAGGTCCTCCTGCTGGAAGACGAGGTTCCAGATCTCCAGGAAGCGGTCCTCGTCGGCCTCCGGGCCGCCGTCCTCGCCATACTGCGGCCCGCGGTCGATGTAGATCTCGCTGCAGGGGCCGCCGGGGCCGGGCACGCCCATGTTCCAGTAGTTGTCCTTGAGGCTGCGGCCCTGGATGTGTTCCCGCGGGATGCCCGCCTGCAGCCAGTACTCGATCGCTTCCCTGTCTCCCTCGGGATAGTCCGGGTGGAAGCCGGGGCCGAGCACCGTCACCCACACCTTCTCCGGCGCGAAGCCGAAACCACCGTTGTGCTGCTCGCTGGTGACCAGCTCCCAGGCGTACTCGATCGCTTCCTTCTTGAAGTAGTCGCCGAAGGAGAAGTTGCCCAGCATCTGGAAGAAGGTGCCGTGTCGGGTGGTCTTGCCGACCTCCTCGATGTCCAACGTGCGGACGCACTTCTGGTTGCTCACCGCCCGCTTCCAGGGAGCCGCCTCCTCGCCGGTGAAATAGGGCTTGAAGGGCACCATGCCGGCGTTGACGAACAGCAGCGTGGGGTCGTTGTACAGCAGCGAGGCGCTGGGCACCACGGCGTGCTCCTTCGACGCGAAGAAGTCCAGGTAGCGACGACCGATCTCGGCTGCTTTCATCAACGTTGTCCTTGCTTGTTGTCCAGATGGCATTTCGACGTGCGCCCAACCTTATCCGGTACGGCCGACCACAGTCGCATGGATTGTCCCCGCCCACCTCCCTGCGGGGCGCGGGACCTCACTCGCCCGATTCGACTTCCCCGGCCACCTCACGCGGGCGACGGCGGGGACGGTGCTCCTGCACCCGTCGGCCGACGTCGCGGGCGGCGCTGGCCCCCTTGCCCACCACCTCGGCCGTCTTCACCAGAGGGGTGCTGACCACGGTGGAGACATTCGCGGCCTGTTCGGTCATGGTGGAGGCGTTGTGGCTCATCTTGGCCAGCTCCTGGGTGACCTCACTGAGCCGGGCGATCTCCGCAGTGGTGGTGGTCACGGTGCCCTTCAACTCGTCGAGGATCGGCGTGGAGCTCTGCCCCAGGTTGCGCACGGCCAGGCGCAACTCGTCCATCACCCCGCCCAGCTTGATCAACGGCACCGCGCACAGGGCCACGAAGACCACGGCGGCAGCGGCGGCGATCAGGCCAGCGATCTCTCCCCATGACATGAGGCCCCAGCGTAGTCGTGCTGAATCTCCCCTCAGCGAACACGGCCGTCGACGACACCCTCCGGCAACCCGACGCGGATAGAGTCAGCGGCGACTGCCTGACCGGCAATGCCCTTCCCCTGGAGGTTCCATGTCTGAGCAACAGCACATCACTGACACCAAAGAGAAGTCCGACGCCCCCCACCCGGACGATCCGCGCAAGCCGTCCACCCCGGCCGAGCTCAACAAGCCGGGCTGGAAGTTCACCGCCAAGAATGCGCTGCGCGAGTTCGGCAATGACCAGTGCACGGATCTGGCGGCCGGCCTGACCTACTTCATGGTGATGGCCCTGTTCCCCGGCCTGCTGGCGCTGGTCTCCCTGCTGGCCCTGTTCGGCCAGTCGGAGGGCGGCACCCAGGCCCTGCTGGACGTGGTGCGCCAGTTGGCGCCCGGCGATGCCTACAACCAGATCAAGGAACCCCTGCTTGCCATGGTGAACTCCCGGGGCACCGGCCTCGCCCTGGTGATCGGCCTGCTCAGCGCCATGTGGTCCGCCTCCGGCTTCGTGGGTGCCTTCGGCCGCACCATGAACAAGGTCTACGAGACCACCGAGGGCCGCCCCATGGTCAAACTCCGGTTGACCAACCTGGCCGTCACGCTCTTCTGCACCGTGGTGGGCGCCGTGATGCTGGTCGCGATGGTGGTCAGCGGCCCGGTGGCCGAGGCGATCGGCAATGTGATCGGGCTCGGCTCGCAGGCCGTGATGCTCTGGGGCATCATCAAGTGGCCCGTGATGCTGGCGCTGGTGGTGTTGATGGTCGCCGTCCTCTACCACTTCACCCCCAATGTGAAGCAGCCCAAGTTCCGCTGGATCTCGGTAGGTGCGGCGATCGCCATCCTGGTCTGGATCCTGGCCTCGCTGGCCTTCGCCTTCTACGTAGCCAACGCCGGCAACTACTCCAAGACCTACGGTGCACTGGCCGGCGTGATCGTGATGCTGCTGTGGCTGTGGCTGACCAACCTGGCGCTGCTCTTCGGCGCCGAGGTGGATTCCGAGCTGGAGCGTGCCCGGCAGCTGCAGGCCGGCCTGCGCGCCGAGGACAACCTGCAGCTGCCGCCGCGCGACACCACCGGCATCGAGAAGGCCGAGAAGAAGGAGGCCAAGGCCCGCGAGGAGGCCCGCGACGTCCGTCTGCACGCCCAGCAGGGCCAGGTGCTGGACGCCAAGGACCAGAAGGCGGCCAAGAAGCTCCGCGAGAAGGACGGCTACGACGAAGATGGCTTCGTCGACGACGACAAGTCCTGATCCGCAACCGGCAGATCGCCGGTGATTTGACGGCGCCCATCCCCCACCACGGGGATGGGCGCCGTGTCTCTGCCCTGTGGCCACAAATCTTGCGAGAAGGCTTGGGGTGACCCCGGTTGGTGCCGAAGAATTTGCGGTGAGAAGATGTCCCGGTTGTCCATTCCCGGGAGGATCTGTCGGATGAAGCGTTCACCAGGGGTAGCCGCGCTGGCCGCCTCCGCCCTGTGCACCGCGCTGCTGGCCAGCGGCTGCGCCACCAACCTGAGCGGCTCCGGCCTGCCCACCAGTTCATCGTCGGCCAGCCTGCCGCCGATCACCGCCAACCAGCAACTCTTCGCCAAGCTCCCGGCGACCGTGCAGCAGGGCAAGAAGATCGTCGTGGGTACCTCCCCCACCTACAAGCCGGTGGAATTCCTGGAGGGCGCGCAGGTCAGTGGGCTGGACGTGGACCTGTTCAATGCCGTTGGTGAGCGTCTTGGTGTCGACGTCGAGTGGCAGCAGAGCCAGTTCGACCAGATCCTGATCGGCATCCAGGCCAAGAAGTACGACGCGGGTGTCAGCGCCTTCACCGTCACGCCGCAGCGGATCAAGAGCGTCAACATGGTCAGTTATCTCTCGGCCGGGTCGCTGTGGACGGTGCAGAAGGGCAACCCGCAGCAGGTGGAGGCCGGCAAGCCCTGCGGACGCACCATCGCGGTGCAGACCGGCGTCGTGCAGGAGCTGGAGTTGAAGGATGCCCAGGCCAAGTGCGGCAGCAACAAGATCAAGATCCTGTCCTTCGGAGACCAGGGTGAGGCCACCGCGGCGCTGGTCAGCGGCCGTGCGCAGGTGATGGCGGCCGACTCCCCGATCGCGCTCTACGCGGTGAAGATGAATGAGACCAGCATCGAGCAGCTGGGCGAGCCCTATGACGCGGCGCCCTATGGCGTGGTCACCCGCAAGGAGGACGCGCAGTTCGCCGAGGCCGTCAAGACGGCCTTCGACGAGATCAAGGCCTCCGGCCACTATGACGCGATCCTGGCCAAGTGGAACCAGGGCGACGGTGCGATCGACAAGTTCGAGGTGAACCCCGCATGAGCAGCGCCGTCGAAGCCCCCACCCGCACGCCCGACGTGATCGAGGCCGTGCCGGTCCGCCACCCGTGGCGCACCGTCGCCGCCGTGCTGGTGGTGATCGTGCTGGCCATGCTGGCGCACCAACTGGCCACCAATGAGGCCTTCGACTGGGGCTTCACCCTGGATGCGATGCGTCAGGTTCCCGTCGCCAAGGGCTTCTGGCTGGGCGTGATCCTGGTCACCATCGGCTCCATGGTGGTGGGTGTGCTGGGCGGCATCCTGCTGGCCGTGATGCGGATGAGCCCCAACAAGCTGCTGTCCGGTGTGGCCTTCACCTACGCCTGGTTCTTCCGTTCCATCCCGCGCTATGTCCTGCTGTCAATCCTGGGTGGCGCCGGAGCCTTCTTCCCCAACCACATGGTGGGCATCGGCATCCCCTACGGCGCCGAACTGATGAACCTCTTCGGGATCGACGCGTCGCTCAAGATCGCCCACCTGGACGCCAACCAGCTCTTCACCGGTTACCTCGGCGCCATGCTGGGCCTGGGCCTGTCCGAGGCCGCCTACTTCAGCGAGATTGCCCGTTCCGGCATCATCAGCGTGGAGAAGGGCCAGCACGAGGCCGCCACCGCACTGGGCATGACCCGCGGCCAGGCGATGCGGCGGATCATCCTGCCGCAGGCCATGCGGGTGATCATCCCGCCGATGGGCAATGAGACCATCGCCATGTTCAAGGACACCTCCCTGCTGATCGCGCTGCCGCTGGCCGGTGAGATGCTCTTCCAGCTGCGCAGCATCGGCACCAACTACTACAAGATGATCCCGGTGTACATGGCCGCCTGCCTGTACTACCTGATCACCACCACCATCTTGATGATTGGCCAGAGCTGGCTGGAGAAGCGCTTCGGCCGCGGGCATGCCCCGCTCAACTACACCGGAGGCGACCACTGATGAGCACCCCCACTGCATCATCCACATCGGGCGACGACGCGCAGGTGCGCGCCGTCAACGTGCACAAGTCCTTCGGCAACCTGGAGGTGCTCAAGGGCGTCGACCTGGAGGTCAAGCGCGGCGAGGTCGTCGTGCTGCTCGGGCCGTCGGGTTCCGGCAAGACCACCTTCCTGCGGCTGATCAACCAGATGGAAACCCTCACCGGGGGCCGGATCTGGGTGGACGGCGAGCTGATCGGCATCACCGAGCGCGACGGCAAGCTCTACCAGCGCACGGAGAAGGACATTGCCCGGCAGCGCTCCAGCATCGGCATGGTCTTCCAGCGCTTCAACCTCTTCCCGCACAAGACCGCGCTGGAGAACATCACCGAGGCGCCGATCGTGGTGAAGAAGACCCCCAAGGCGACCGCCGAGGCGCGCGGCCGAGAGCTGCTGGCCCAGGTGGGCCTGGCGGATCGTGCCGACTCCTTCCCGAGCCACCTGTCGGGCGGCCAGCAGCAGCGCGTCGCCATTGCCCGTGCGCTGGCCATGGAGCCGGACCTGATGCTCTTCGACGAGCCCACCAGTGCGCTGGACCCGGAGCTGGTCGGCGAGGTGCTGACGGTGATGAAGGACCTTGCCGCCAAGGGCATGACCATGATCGTGGTGACCCACGAGATCGGTTTCGCCCGGGAGGTGGCCGACCGGGTGGTCTTCATGGACGGTGGCGTGGTGGTGGAGCAGGGCACCCCGGCCGAGGTGATCGACAACCCGCGCGAGGAGCGCACCAAGGCCTTCCTGGGGCGGGTCAAGCACTGATCGTCGGTGGGGGTTTCGTCGTCCGATTCTGCGCCCGGTGCCACACGGCCTAGAATCGTCCGGTGAAAATGCAGCCGGGACGCCCGGACGACGACTCCTTCGGCCCCGGGATCAGCGCGGAGGACATGGCCACCACCCTGCGCGTCCTCGACGAGCTGGCGGCGTTGGAGCTGGAACACCCGGACCAGATCGCCTTCAAGCAGGCCGTCAACCGGATGAACCGCACCATCCGACACCGGCGCAAGCGCGTCGCCCGTCAGCCGATCGAGGATCATGACAATGCGATCCTGGAGTTGACCGCCACCGGTTCCCCGGCGCGGATCGACGACGAAACCGCCGGCATCCCGTTGGTCTCGCACGCCCCCGGCGCCATTGCCGGTGAGCTGAAGGAGCCGCGCGCCTGCTACATCTGCAAGACCGACTACACCCAGGTGGACGCCTTCTACCACTGGCTCTGCCCTCAGTGTGCGGCCTTCAGCCACACCAAGCGGGACCAGCGCTGCGACCTGTCCGGCCGGCGGGCCTTGCTGACCGGTGGCCGGGCGAAGATCGGCATGTACATCGCCCTTCGCCTGCTGCGCGACGGGGCCGAGCTGACCATCACCACCCGCTTCCCGCACGACGCCGCCCGACGCTTCGGCTCTCTGCCGGACAGCGCCGAGTGGATCGATCGATTGAGCATCGTCGGGATCGACCTGCGCGACCCCACCCAGGTGGTCAGTCTGGCCGACGAGGTCGCCGCCGCCGGGCCCCTGGACATCCTGATCAACAATGCCGCCCAGACCGTGCGTCGCTCGCCCGGCGCCTATTCGCACCTGGTGGAGGGCGAGAAGGCCGCGCTGCCCAGTGACCTGCGGCTGCCCAAGATGCTCACCTTCGACCGGATCAGCGAGGCGCACCCGGCCGCCCTGGTGGGCGCCGGAGCCGGGCTGTCCGGCGAGCTGGCCAGCCAGTCGGCGGCCCAGATGACCGCGCTGGCACTGCAGGCCGGCAATGCGTCCCTGGAGAAGCACCTGGCCGGCACCGCCATCGACGCCGGCGGGTTGCTGCCCGATCTGGCGCACAGCAATTCCTGGACCAAGACGGTCGACGAGGTGGATCCGTTGGAGATGTTGGAGGTCCAGCTGTGCAACGCGACCGCCCCCTTCATCCTGATCAGTCGGCTGCGCGACGCGATGCGGGCCAGCACCGCCCGTCGCAAGTATGTGGTGAACGTCTCCGCGATGGAGGGCCAGTTCGGGCGTCGCTACAAGGGCGCCGGGCATCCCCACACCAACATGGCCAAGGCCGCGTTGAACATGCTGACCCGCACCAGCGCGCAGGAGATGTTCGAGACCGACCAGATCCTGATGACCGCCGTCGACACCGGCTGGATCACCGACGAGCGTCCGCACGAGCAGAAACTGAGCATCGCCGCCGAGGGCTGGCATGCCCCGCTGGACCTTGTGGACGGCGCCGCCCGCGTCTATGACCCCGTCGTGATGGGTGAGCGCGGCACCGATCTGTACGGCGTCTTCCTCAAGGACTACCAGCCGTTTGCCTGGTAAACGATCCCTGTGGTGCTGGGTCACCCGTCGAGAGTGCGGGGGTGGCGCCACCCCGCAGCAGATGGTTTCAGGGGCAGCCGCTCCAGCGGCTGCCGGTGGCAGCAACGGCTGCGCGGTGTGGGCCGGCGCCTGCCCCGGCGGTGCCAGAATGGATGCATGTCCACCGACGGCAGGCACTCCGACGCTGCCCTGGGCGGCGTCTGGGATCTACCCCATCACCAGCCGCTGCCGCCCCAGCCCGACATCCACGGCCACACGCCGCGCACCGAGCAATTGAGCCATGAGGTGGCCGTGGTGCAGCACATTCCCGTCGACGCGCAGAACCTGGGTCTGACCGATCTCACCGCCCCGGGTCTTGCCATGGCGACGTCCCTGAACTCCGAGCGGCGTCGTCACCGGCTGGTGGCCAAGCTCTTCCTGGCCTTCCTGCTGATCCCGCTGGCCTTCAGCCTGGTCGGGCTCGTGGTCAACCTGCTGGGGTGACGGAGGAGGGGCGTGGCACCGCGGTCACGCCCCCCACTCACCACGTCAGGCCAGCAGCCGGATCTGGTTCCAGCGGGTTCCGATCTGTTGCCCGGCGTACCAGCGCCCACCTGCATTGAGGTACTTGTACAGGTTGCCGTCGATGCGACGAGCAATCAGGTCGGAGTTCCAGTCACCGTCCAGGCTTCCCGGCGACGACACCAAACTCATCGCCTTCCAGCCACTACCGATCGTTGCGTGGTTGCCCATGTCGTCGTAGTCCCTGAGCTGCCGCCAGGTGAGGAACAACCACGGCTGCATCAGACCCGATTCCTCGATGGAGATCACATCCGCGATGGAATCACCATCGAAGTCGCGAACTCCAATCGCCTTCGGCTCGTAGAACCAGGACTCCGTCAAAGCCGACCACTCGTTCACCTTGCCCTCGTACAGCGGCACACCCCAGAGGTACCTGTCTGGCGCTCCGACGAGAAGTACCGGGGCGCCGAAGAACAGCGCATTGTTGGCAGGCAGCACGGCGAAACTCTTGTGGCCACCAAGGCCCTTCGCCACTTGGACACCGGCCCCGAACTTGCCCTGTCCCCGGTTGGGATAGCGCCAGAGAGTCCCATTGCGATGCAGTGCAAAGAGGTAGTTTCCTCGGCGGCCATTGACGCTGACATCGTCCACCTGCTGCATCCACACCATGTTGTTCCAGCCGCTGCCCGCCTTGACCCCGCTGGCCAGCCCGGTGGAGGTCGTGCGGTAGTAGTAGAGCGCGCCGGTGCCTGCCTGGATGCCCAGCACGTCGGAGCGTCCGTCGCCATTCTGGTCCCCCGGCGTGCGGCGCTGGGGCCACCCGGCACGGCATGGCTTCACCGTGACTCGCCCATAGGCCTCCGATCTGGCACTGCTGGCGTGCCAGACATAGGTCCCGGCGGGAAGGTTCTTGGTGACGCTCGTCTGGCCCTTGCCCAGCTTGACGGAGAACGCGCCGTTGTCCGCCGAAACCTCCTGGATTCCCGCTTTCGTGGCGGTGTTCTTGATCTTCACCATCCCGCAGGTGGGGGACGAGATGCTGGTTTCGCTCGCGGCCTGTGCGGGCGGGGCGGAGGCGAGGGCTGCCAGCCCCAGCACTGCCGCTGTGATCAGGGAACATGCCTTGTTCATGGGTACCTGCCTCTGTACGGGGGATGGAGCACTGGTCCGCGTCGATGTCAGTGAACACCGGCAGCGGCACATCTGACAAGGATGTGCACCAGCCACTGGACCCTCGTCCAAACATCAGACCAGTCAGCGGCCCAGCAGCCTCTTGATCGTCGCCAGCCGGTCCTTGATCTGGGCCTCGTTGCCGTGATCGGTGGGCTGGTAGTACTCGGCGTCGGCCAGTTCGTCGGGCAGGTACTGCTGCTTGGCGACGGCGTGCGGGGCGTCGTGGGCGTAGACATAGCCCTTGCCATGGCCCAGTTGCTGGGCGCCGGAATAGTGGGCGTCGCGCAGATGGGGCGGAACCAGACCCACCCGGCCGGCGGCAACATCGGCCCGGGCCGCCCCGATCGCGGTGGTGACCGCATTGGACTTGGGGGCAGTGGCGGCGGCAATCGTGGCATGGGCCAGGGTGAGCTGTGCCTCCGGCATGCCGATCAGCTGCACGGCCTGGGCGGCGGCGACGCAGGTCTGCAGCACCGACGGCGCGGCCATGCCGATGTCCTCGCTGGCGCTGATGATCAGCCGGCGGGCGATGAAGCGCGGATCCTCCCCCGCCTCCAGCATCCGCGCCAGGTAGTGCAGGGAGGCGTCGACGTCGGAGCCGCGCACGCTCTTGATGAAGGCGCTGATCACGTCGTAATGCTGATCACCGTCCTTGTCATAGCGCAGCGCGGCCCGGTCGACGGACTTCTCCACGATCTCGGGGGTGATCTCGGTGGAAGCGACGGCATCCGCCCCGGCGGCGGACTCCTCCAGATAGGTCAATGAACGACGGGCGTCGCCCCCGGCCAGCCGGATGATGGTGGAGCGCGCCTCCTCATCCAGTTGGTAGCGCCCGGCCAGGCCGCGCTCGTCGGACAGGCCGCGGTCCACCAGGGTGCCGATGTCGTCGTCGGTGAGCGGTTTGAGGGTGAGCAGCAGGGAGCGGGAGAGCAGCGGCGAGATCACCGAGAAGCTCGGGTTCTCCGTGGTGGCGGCAATGAGGGTGACCAGCCGGTTCTCGACGGCGGGCAGCAGCACGTCCTGCTGGGCCTTGCTGAAGCGGTGCACCTCGTCGACGAAGAGCACGGTGGCCCGGCCCATCGCGAGTTCGCGTCGGGCCAGGTCCAGCTCCGCGCGCACCTCCTTGACGCCGGCGGTGACGGCGCTGATCTCCACGAAGCGACGGTTGGTGGCGTGCGAGACCACCGACGCGATGGTGGTCTTGCCCACGCCCGGCGGCCCCCACAGGAAGACGCTCATCGCGGTGTTCCCCTCGGCCAGCCGGCGCAGCGGGGAGCCGGGGCCCAACAGGTGCTGCTGGCCAACGATCTCGTCGATGGTGCGCGGCCGCAGCCGCACGGCAAGGGGCAGCTGGCCGTGGGTGGCACCGCCGAGGGTGCCGCCCACCACCGGCTGGCCGCCGGCCGGGCCGTGGATCTCGCCGAAGAGGTCTTCGCTCACAGTGTGCGGCTGGCCGGGACGCGGTCGATCTCGTCGGGGTGGTGCTCCAGCAGCCAGACATAGGTCTCCCGCCAGGCATCCTCGCTGGCTTGGGCATGGTGGAAGATCGGCAGCGGATTGTCGAAGGCGTGCCCGGCCCCCGGCCAGGAGCTGAACTCAACGTCGGCCCCCTGGGTGACCACCTGGTGGATCTGTTGCACGGTGGCGAAGGGCACGTACTCGTCGGCCTCCCCGAAGTGGTGCAGGCTGGGCACCTGCACGACGGGGATGCTGTTCACCAGATCGGGAAGCGCGGAGCCGTAGTAGGAGACCAGCGCGTCGGCCCGGCTGGCCCCCTCGACGTCGGAACAGGCGGCGTAGGCCAGGCCACCGCCGTAGCAGAAGCCCAGCAGCGCCACCCGGCCACCCGCCTCGGTCCCCCCGCCCACCTCGGGGCGATCGCGCAGAGCCGCGACGCAGGCGCGGATGTCGGCCACCGTCTCGTCCCACGGGTTGCGGCCCAGCAGGTCCATCGCGTGCGGCATGGCGTCGGGCTCGTCACCCTGCAGCACGTCGCCGCCGATCCGCCAGTACAGGTTGGGCACCAGCACCGTCCAGCCCTTGTCCGCCAGATCCGCGGCGCGCTGCAGGAGGTAGTTGCTGACGCCGAAGATCTCCTGCACCAGCACGATTCCGGCACCCGTCCCACCCTCGGGGTGGAAGATCCGGGCGGGAATCCGGCCGTCGGCCACGTCGATGCTGGTCTCGGTCATGGTGACGCCGGTCGTGGCCTCCCAGGCCCTGGGCAGGATGCTCACATCTTCTCCTCGATCAATTTGGCGCGTAGTGCGGCGGCGTCCTCGTCGGTCCAGCCATGCTGCCGCAGCCACGCCGCGACACCGCTCTGCTCCGGCGTACCGTACTCCTCGTCGAGCGCCTGCAGCAGCATCCGCATCGTGGCCGCCGGGGTGGTCTGGTCGGCCACCTGCTGACCGGCCATGTCCTCACGGTAGGTCTCGGTGCTGGCCAGCCGGTTGAAGATCAGCTCGATCCGCTGGTTGGTGGCGTCGTAGTCGGCGATGATCGCCTCCCGGTCGACGCCCACCTCGGTCAGGGACATCGCGATGATGGTGCCGGTGCGGTCCTTGCCGGCGGCACAGTGCACCAGCACCGCGCCGGGAGCGTACGCGATCGCCCGGACGGCGGCCAGGACATGATCCGGGCGGGCGTTCAGGTAGCCGAAGTAGTGGTTGGCCAGGTGCACCTCATGGCTGGTGTTCTGCCGTTCCAGCACCGTCTCCTCGTCCTGCCAGGGCAGTTGGTTCGGCTCGGGATCGTCGTCGTCGGGGATGCCGTGTTCGTCGGCGTCCTCGCGGTACAGGGTGAGTTCGTGGAAGGTGAGCGGCTCGGCCTTGAGCGGTCCGTCGCCCGTGCTGGCGCGCTCCGCATCGGTGCGCAGGTCGACGACGTCGGTCACCCCGAACTCGTCCACCAGGCGGCGCACGGATTCCGGCGGCAGGTCCTGAAGGTTGTCGGTACGGATGACGGCGCCATGCCGGGTGACTCCCCCGTCGGATGTCGGCTTCCCGCCGATGTCTCGCATGTTCACCACGCCCGGCAGGTCGATCCACGTGATCGGGGGTAGGTCAGCGTTCATGCGCCCCACGCTACCGTGCCGGATCGACCGTCGGTTTCACCCCTTGGGCGTGCAGTCCGGAGCGCCCCCGCGAGGCAGCTGCGCCCCGCATGCCGAAGGCATGCGGGGCGCAGCCACAACGGGGTGATCAGCTCTGGTCGGCGGGCTTGGCCTTCTGGTCCGCGGCCCCTGCTTTCTCGGCGTCCTTCTTCTCGGACCCATCCTTCTTCTCCGGCTTCGCGTCCACGCCGGCCTCCTTGCGCTGCTGCGGCGTGATCGGCGCCGGGGCGGCGGTCAGCGGGTCGAAGCCACCACCGGACTTCGGGAAGGCGATCACGTCGCGGATGGTCTCGAAACCGCCCAGCAGCATCACCAGACGGTCCAGGCCGAAGGCGATGCCGCCGTGCGGCGGGGCGCCGAAGGCGAAGGCGTCCAGCAGGAAGCCGAACTTCTCCTTGGCCTCCTCCTCGCTGATACCCATCACGTTGAAGACGCGCTGCTGCACATCGGGCCGGTGGATACGGATCGAGCCGCCGCCCACCTCGTTGCCATTGCAGACGAAGTCGTAGCCATAGGACAGTGCGGAGCCCGGGTCGGTGTCGAAATTGTCCAGGTGCTCCGGCTTGGGCGAGGTGAAGGCGTGGTGCACGGCCGTCCACTTCGAGTTGCCCAGCGCCACGTCGCCGGAAGCAGTGGCAGCAGCGGTGGACTTGAACATCGGGGCGTCGACCACCCACAGGAAGCTCCAGGCGTCCTCGTCGATCAGCCCGCAGCGCTTGCCGATCTCCAGGCGTGCGGCGCCCAGCAGTTCCTGCGAGCTCTCGCGCTCGCCGGCGGCGAAGAAGATGCAGTCGCCGGGCTTGGCGCCTGCGGCCTCGGCGATGCCGGCCTTCTCCGTCTCGGAGATGTTCTTGGCGACCGGGCCGCCCAGCTCGCCGTCCTCGCCGACGGTGATGTAGGCCAGACCCTTGGCGCCGCGCTGCTTGGCCCACTCCTGCCAGGCGTCGAACTGGCGACGGGGCTGCCCGGCACCGCCGGGCATCACGACGCAGCCGACGTAGGGGTTCTGGAAAACGCGGAAGGGCGTCTCGGAGAAGAACTCGGTCACCTCACGGATCGGGTTGTCGAAGCGCAGGTCGGGCTTGTCCGAGCCGTAGTTGTCCATGGCGTCGTGCCAGGTCATCCGCGGCAGCGGGGTGGGCATCTCGACGCCGATCAGCTTCCAACACTCGGCCATCACCTTCTCGGCCAGGGCGATCACGTCGTCCTGGTCGACGAAGCTCATCTCGATGTCGAGCTGGGTGAACTCGGGCTGGCGGTCGGCGCGGAAGTCCTCGTCGCGGTAGCAGCGCGCGATCTGGTAGTAGCGCTCCATGCCGGCCACCATCAAGAGCTGCTTGAAGAGCTGGGGGCTCTGCGGCAGGGCGTACCAGCTGCCCGGGTGCAGACGGGCCGGCACCAGGAAGTCGCGGGCACCCTCGGGGGTGGAGCGGGTCAGCGTCGGGGTCTCGACGTCGTAGAACTTCGCCTCGTCGAGCACGCGACGGATGGTGTGGGTCACCTGGGAGCGCAGCACCATCGCGTCGTGCATGCGGGGCCGACGCAGGTCCAGGTAGCGGTACTTCAGGCGCGCGTCCTCGCCGACGCCGGTGCGCTCGTCGATCTGGAAGGGCAGCGTCGCGGCAGCGTTCAGCACCTCGAGCTCGCGGATGGCGACCTCGATCTCACCGGTGGCGATGTTCGGGTTGATGTTCTCCTCGGTCCGGGCGTCGACGACGCCGGTCACCTTGATGCAGAACTCGTTGCGCAGGTCGTGGATGCCGGCCTTGGCCAGGTACTCGTCGCGCACGACGACCTGGCAGATGCCCGAGGCGTCGCGCAGGTCGATGAAGGCCACGCCGCCGTGGTCACGCCGCTTGGCGACCCATCCGGCGAGGGTGACAGTGGTTCCGACGTCGGCCTTGGACAGGATCCCGGCCTCATGGGTGCGCAGCATGCGTATTCCTTTCTGGGCCGCGCATAGACGGTGCGCGGCTGAGCAGCCTCCAGCCTAGGGCATGCCCCCGACAGTACTCGACCGACTTTCCGGCCGGGGTGGCCGACGGTTCAGCGACCGGCAGACCTCAACCGCTCGACGCATTCCCGCAGCAGCGCCAGCCCGGGTTCCAGGCCCCGCACCGTGACCAGGCGCACCAGCAGCAACCCGTGTTCGCACAGCACGGCGTCGATCCGCTGGTCGCGGTGAGCCAGGTGCAGCGGCGCGTCCAGCACCTCGGGCAGGGTGCCCTCCACCCCGTCGGCGGTCACCGCGAAGGCAGTCCCTTGCGGCACCCGCGCGGCCAGCAGCCAGCGCTGCCGGTGGGCGTGTCCGACGGGCAATTCCTCCACCACCAGCTCCACCGGCAGGCCGTCGGCCAGCGCGCGGTAGCAGCGCCGGGCGTGCCCGACAGTCTGCGAACCGAAACTGCGCCCCTCCAGCCGGAAGACGTCAACCCAGTGCACGAAGTCGTGGTCGGCGATGAAGTGGTGCACCAGGTCTCGGCGGCGCAGCCACCAGAAGAAGCTCACCAGCACCGTCGTCATGATGGCGACGCCCACCAACGCAACGATGATGGCCTTCATGCTGGCTCCTCAGTCGCCCATCGTGATCCGGGGATGCAGGTCCTGCTCGGCCGGCATCCAGAACTCGGCGTCGGCGTCGGTCTGCTCCCCGGAGCGGATGTCCTTGACCTGGCCGTGCGGGCCGCCGAACCAGACGAAGGGGATCCCCCGACGGTCGGCATGCTTGATCTGCTTGCCGAACTTGTCCGCCTTGGGCGCCACCTCGCACGGGATCCGGCGGGCACGCAGCGCGGCCGCCACCTCTTCGGCCACCGGGCGGGTCTCCTCGTCGTCGACGGCCACCAGCACGGCGCTGGGCACGCTACGCGATGCGTTGATCTGGCCCTTGGTGATCAGCGGGCCGAGCAGCCGGGTGACGCCCAGCGAGATCCCGACGCCGGGGAAGGTGACCTTGCCGTCGCTGGCCAGCGAGTCGTAGCGGCCACCCGAGCTGATCGAGCCAAGCTTCTCGTGGCCCACCAGCTCGGTCTCGTAGACGGTGCCGGTGTAGTAGTCCAGGCCGCGGGCGATCTTGAGGTCCGCGACGATCCGGCCCGGCACCCGTTTGTTGGCGGCATTGACCACGGCCCGCAGCGCCGCCAGGCCCTCGTCCAGCATCTCGTGCTCGACGCCAAGGGCGCGTACCTGCTCCACGAAGGAGTCGTCCGGGGTGCAGATGCCGGCCAGCGCAACGCACTTGGCCGCCACCTCGGCGCTCAACCCCAGCTCGTCGACCAGGAGTTCCGCGACGGCGTCGCCGCCGATCTTGTCGAACTTGTCCACCCGCTGCAGCACATCGAGGGTGTTCTCGATTCCCAGGCCGCGGTAGAAGCCCTCGGCCAGCTTGCGGTTGTTGACGTGCATCAGGGCCTGCGGCAGCCCCAGCTCGGTGTGCATCCGCTCCAGGGCGGCCAGCATGACGATCGGCGCCTCGACGTCGAAGTGCGGGGCCAGCGTGTCCTGCGCGACGATGTCGATGTCGGCCTGCAGGAATTCGCGGTAGCGGCCCTCCTGCGGGCGCTCGCCGCGCCAGACCTTCTGGATCTGGTAGCGGCGGAAGGGGAAGACCAGGTGGCCGGCATTCTCCAGCACGTAACGGGCGAAGGGCACGGTCAGGTCGAAGTGCAAGCCCAGGTCGTCCTTCTCCGGCTGGGCCTCGTCGGCATGCAGGCGCCGCACCACGTAGACCTCCTTGGTGATCTCACCCTTGCGGGTCAGCGTCTCCATGGTCTCCACGGCACGGGTCTCGATGTTGGCGAAGCCGTGCAGCTCGAAGGTCTCGCGCAGGATGTCGAGCACTCGCTGTTCCACCATCCGCCCAGCGGGCAGGAATTCGGGGAAACCGCTCAGCGGCTTGGGACGGGCCATCACAGATCACTTCCATCAGCATTCGGGTTCTGCAGCGCCACCAAACGGTCGGGCTGCAGCCACGGGTTGGTCATCCGCTCGGTGGCCATCGTGGTGGTGGGGCCGTGGCCGGGCAGCAGGTGCGCCTCGTCGGGCAGGGGAAGCACCTGGGTGGCAAGGCTACTGGCCATCACGTAGCCGTCGCCACGCGGGAGGTCGGTGCGGCCGATCGAACCGGCAAAGACGACGTCGCCGGTGAAGACCAGCTGGTGCTCGTCCAGCTCCGGCAGCAGCAGAGTGCAGCCGGGAGTGTGGCCCGGCGCGTGCCGGGTGGCGAAGCGGATGCCGGCCACGCTGACATCGCCCTCGTAGTGCCGCACGTCGGCGGGCGGGGTGAACTCGGTGCTGCCGTACAGGCTCTCCAGGATCGGCCGGGCCTCGTCGCCCAATGCGCGCAGCGGGTACTGCAGCAGGTCGACGTCGGCCTCGTGCACCCAGACCGGCACCCCGGCCTCGTCGGCGACGCTGGCCGCGGCGGCCACGTGGTCGACGTGACCATGGGTGAGCAGCACCCCGGCCAGGCTGAGGCCGTACTGCTTCAGCCCCTGACGGACGCCGTCGGCGGCGTCGACGCCGGGGTCGACCACGACGCACGGTCCGCCCTCCTGGAGAGCGAGCAGATAACAGTTGGCCTGCCAGGGGCCGGCCGGAAATGAGGCAATGAGCACAACTGGCACCATATCGGGCAAGATGGAACCATGAGCGAAACTGCAGGTCCGAACCCGTTCGGTCGCGTTGAAGACGATGGCACCGTCTATGTGATCACCGCCGATGGTGAGCGACGGGTTGGCCAGGTCCCCGATGTCGATCCCTCCGAAGCCCTCGCCTTCTATGTGCGCCGCTTCCAGACCCTCGAAACCGAGGTGGGGTTGCTGGAAGCCCGTGTGAAGTCGGGAACCGTGGGTGTTGAGGAGGCCCGCAAGTCCATCAGTGCCCATCGCACCTCCATCACCGACGCGAACGCCGTCGGCGATCTGGCGTCGTTGCTGACCCGACTGGATGCCCTGGCGCCCGCCCTGGACGCCGCGGCCGAGGCAAAGAAGGCGGAGAAGGCGAAGGCCGCGGAGGCGGCCAAGGCGGAGAAGGAGCGGATGGTTGCCGAGGCCGAGAAGTTGGCCCAGGGCAATGACTGGCGTGGAGGGGTGAACCGTTTCCGGGCCCTGCTGGAGGAATGGAAGGCGCTCCCCCGGATCGATCGCGCCACCGACGACGCCCTGTGGCACCGCTTTTCCAGTGCCCGCACCACCTACACCCGTCGGCGCAAGGCCCAGTTCGCCGAGCAGAATGCCAAGCGGGAGGGCGCCAAGCAGCTCAAGGAGCAGATCATCGAGGAGGCCCGCCCGCTGGCCACCTCCACCGACTGGGGCCCCACCGCGGGTGCCTTCCGTGACCTGATGACCCGGTGGAAGGCCGCCGGCTCCGCTCCCCGCGCCGAGGACGACAAGCTGTGGGCCACCTTCCGCGGCATCCAGGACGAGTTCTTCGCGGCCCGCGACGCCGCCCTTGCCGAGCAGGACCAGGAGTTCATCGGCAACCAGCAGGCCAAGCAGGCCCTGCTGGACGAGGCCGAGCAGACCATCCTTCCGGTGACCGACCTGGCCACCGCCCGCGCCCAGTTCCGCGACTTCCTGGCCAAGTTCAACGAGTACGGCAAGGTGCCGCGCGACGCGATCCGTCCGCTGGACGCACGGGTGCGCAAGCTGGAATCCGCGGTGAAGGACGCGGAGGCCGAGGAGTGGCGGCGCACCGATCCGGAGGCCCGCCAGCGTGCCGCCGACACCGTCGCCATGTTCACCAGCCAGATCGAGAAGCTGACCAAGCAGGCCGAGAAGCTCGAGGCCGAGGGCAAGGACAAGAAGGCCAAGGAGGCCCGCGAGTCGATCGCCTTCAACCAGTCCCTGCTGGATCAGGCGCAGAAGGCCCTGGACGAGTTCAAGGCCTGAGCCACCTCACACCCTTCGGACGAACAGCCCCCGACCGGCCAGGTCGTGGGGCTGTTCGCTTCCCCTCGACAGGCTCGGGGACCGTGGCTGGCCGAGTGCTCGGGCACCCTGGCTCCTCGGGGGAACCGGCGGCGGGCGGTCAGGAACGGACCCGGTAGACGTCGTACACGCCGGGGATCTTGCGCAGGTGCCCCAGCACATGTTCCAGGTGCGACGGATCGGGCGACTCGAAGGTGAGCCGCACCTTGTACAGCTGCCCCTTGGAGGCATTCATCGTGCCCTGGATGATGTTCAGGTGCTGCTCGGCCATCACCCGACTGATGTCGGCAAAGGCGCCCTGCCGGTCCAGCCCCTCGATCTGGATGTTGACCAGGTAGCCGGTGCTGCCGGACTTGTCCCACTCCACCTGCACGATCCGTTCGGGATTGTTCAGCAGGTTGCCGGCATTGGTGCAATCGCGACGGTGCACGCTGACCCCCTCGCCGCGGGTGACGAAGCCCAGGATCTCGTCGCCGGGCATCGGGGTGCAACACTTGGCCAGTTTGACGTAGACATCGGGATCCCCCGCGACGATCACGCCGCTCTCGGAGCGAGCCGTGTGCGAGCGGCGACGCCGCCCCATCGGCGCCTCCTCCAGCGACTCCTCGGCGGCCGCCTCCACGCCCCCGGCCAGGGTGATCAGCCGGTGCACCACGGCCTGCGCGCTGACCGACTGCTCACCGATGGCCGCATACAGGCTGGGGATGTCACCCAGTTTCAGGGCGTCGGCGACGGCGGTCAGGTGTTCCGCGGTGAAGATCCGCTGCAGCGGCAGGCCGGACTTCTTCATCTGCCGACCGAGCTCGTCCTTGCCACGCTCGATCGACTCCTCGCGGCGTTCCTTGGTGAAGTGCGCCTTGATCTTGCTGCGGGCCCGGGGGCTGACGACGAAGTGCAGCCAGTCCCGGTTGGGGCCCGCATTCTCGTCCTTGCTGGTGAGGATCTCCACCATGTCGCCATTGTTGAGCTTGGACTCCAGCGGGATCAGTCGGCCGTTGACCCGGGCGCCGATGCAGCGGGCACCCACCTGGGTGTGCACGGCGTAGGCGAAGTCCACCGGCGTCGCCCCCGCGGGCAGGGCTCGGACGTCGCCCTTGGGCGTGAACACGTAGACCTCGGTGGAGTTGATCTCAAAACGCAGTGAGTCCAGGAATTCGCTGGGATCCTCGGTCTCCTTGCTCCACTGGTTGAGGTTGTGCACCCAGCTGAGGTCGGTGCCCTCCGCCTCGGAGGCGGTACCGGCCACCGGATTGCGCAGCGCCTCCTTGTACTTCCAGTGGGCTGCGACGCCGTACTCGGCGCGGCGGTGCATCTCGTAGGTGCGGATCTGCAGCTCGACGGGCTTGCCGCCCGGCCCCACCACCGTCGTGTGCAGGCTCTGGTACATGTTGAACTTGGGCATCGCGATGTAGTCCTTGAAACGCCCCGGCAGGGGGTTCCAACGCACGTGCATCACGCCCAGCGCCGCGTAGCAGTCCCGCGGGGTGTCCACCAGGATGCGCAGACCCACCAGGTCATAGATGTCCTTGAACTCACGGCCGCGCACCTCCATCTTCTGGTAGATCGAGTAGTAGTGCTTGGGACGGCCGTAGACCGTTGCGTGGATGTTGGCGGCGGCCAGATCCAGCTCCACCTGCGTCTTCACCTCGCGCAGCTGGCGTTCCCGCTGCGGCGCCTCGTCGGCCACCAGCCGGACGATCTCGTCGTAGATCTTGGGATGCATCGCGGCGAAGGACAGGTCCTCCAACTCCCACTTGACGGAGTTCATGCCCAGCCGGTGGGCCAGCGGGGCGAAGATCTCCAGCGTCTCCTTGGCGATCCGGGCCTGCTTGTCCGGCCGCAGGAAGCTCAAGGTGCGCATGTTGTGCAGCCGGTCAGCCAGCTTGATCACCAGCACCCGGATGTCGCGGCTCATCGCGATCACCATCTTGCGCAGCGTCTCCGCCTTGGCGGATTCACCATAGGTGACCTTGTCCAGCTTGGTGACGCCGTCCACCAGCAGCGCCACCTCGTCGCCGAAGTCGGCGGTGAGCTGCTCCATCGTGTACGACGTGTCCTCGACGGTGTCATGCAGCAGCGCGGCGACCAGCGTCGGTTCGGTCATGCCCAGCTCGGCCAGGATCGTGGTGACCGCCAGCGGGTGGGTGATGTAGGGGTCGCCCGACTTGCGGGTCTGACCCCGGTGGTAGTGCTCGGCGGTGTTGTAGGCCCGCTCCAGCAGCGCCAGATCCGCCTTGGGATGGTTGGCCCGCACCACCTTGAACAGCGGGTCGAGCACCGCCGAGGTCGGCGACTTCGGGGCACCCAACCGGGCCAGCCGCTGCCGCATCCGCATCCGCGGCGCCTCCGGACCGGTCGTGAACCGGTCCTGCGCCGCGGACAGTGGACTCGACGGGGTGGAGGCCCCCTGAGTGTAGGGTCCGTAGACGCCGTTGGTGCTCACCGGGGCCTCCAGCTTCTTCAGTGAACCCGACGGGCTCAGACGGTCAGGATGGCGCTGTACGAGTCGATACCGCTGTCGTCCAGCGCGGCGTGGCCGTTGAGGAAGCTGAGTTCCATCACCACGGCGACGTGCACCAGGTTGACGTCGAGCTTCTTCAACAGCTTTGCCGTGGCGCCGATCGTACCGCCAGTTGCCAGCACGTCGTCGACGACCATCACTCGGGCACCCGGCTTGATCGCATCGCGATGCATGGTGAGGGTCTCGGTGCCGTATTCCAGGGCGAAGGCCTCCTCGTAGACCGGGCGGGGCAGCTTGCCCGGCTTGCGGACCGGGACGAAGCCGGCGCCCAGGGCGACGGCGACCGGCGCGGCGAAGATGAAGCCGCGGGCCTCCATGCCGACCACGACGTCGATCTCGCCGGGGGCGCAGGCCACCAGCTGGTCGATGGCCGCCTTGAAGCCCTGCGGGGAGGCCAGCAGGGGCGTGATGTCCTTGAAGGTGACGCCCGGCTTCGGGAAGTCCGGGACATCGGTGATCAGCGACTGGATCAGGGCGCGATCGTCGGTCATGGTTCTACCTTCGTTCTTTCACTTGTTCTTGCGCGATGCCCGCGTGGTGCGGGTGCGCTGGGTGCGGACGGTCTCCGCCAGGGGTGCGACGGAGGTACCCGCGGCGGCGGCAGCCGCCCCGGCCTCGGTACGCGAGGCGTGCCGCTGGGCACGACGCTCCAGCTTGGCGCGATGTTCCTTCATCCTGGGCTCCCGCTCCTTCAGCCAGGCCAGCAGCGGCGTGGCGATGAAGATCGACGAGTAGGCGCCGGCGATCATGCCGACGAACATCGCCAGGCCCAGGTCCTTCAGCGGCCCGGAACCCAGCACGAAGATGCCGGTGAACAGCAGGGCCGCGACCGGCAGCACGCCGATGATCGTGGTGTTCAGCGACCGCACCAGCACCTGGTTGACCGCGGCATTGGCCGCCTCGGAGTAGCTGCGACGCTGGCTGGTCAGGCCCTTGACGTTCTCCCGCACCTTGTCGAAGACCACCACCGTGTCATACAGCGAGTAGCCCAGGATGGTGAGAACGCCGATCAGGGTCGCGGGGGTCACGGTGAAGCCCACCAGTGAGTAGATGCCGACGGTCACGATCAGGTCATGGATGAGGGCGACGATGGCGGCAACCGACATCTTCCAGTCGCGGAAGTAGGCCCAGATCAGCAGGCTGACCAGGCTCAGGAAGACCACCAGCGCCTGCACGCCCTTCTCGGTGATCTGCTTGCCCCAGGAGGCGCCGATCAGGGAGTAGGCGACCTTCTCGTTGGTGGTGCCAGCTGCCTTGGCGATCGCGCCACGAACCTTGGTCACCTCGTCGGTGCTCAGGGTGCGGGTCTGCACCTTCACCTGGCTCTCGCCGACGGTGAGCACCTGGGTGGAGTCCAGATTGTCCAGCTTGGTGCTCTCGACGGCCTCGCGCATGGTGTCCACGGTCTGCGCGTTCACCGCGACCGGTGCGGTGAAATCCGCGCCACCCTTGAACTCGATGCCGAGCTTCAGCCCCTGCAGCAGCAGCGAGCCGAGGGCGATGGCGATGATCGCACCGGAGATCAGGAAGAAGAGCTTGCGTCGGCCGATGAAGTCCCAGGAGACGTCGCCGGTGTACAGCCGGTGGGCAATGCCCAGCTTCTTGCCGTGGGAGTCGGTGTTGGCGACGGTCTCGCCGGAGAGCTGCTCGTCGCTGGGGACGTGGGCGGTGCTCATCAGGCCTCCTCGGTACTGGTGGTAGCGGCGTCACCGCGACGGGGACGAGCGCCGCGGGTGGAGCGGGTGGATCGGTGCCGTGGTTCCCGGGATCGGATGCCCAGCAGCGAATTGCGGCTGACACCCATGTGCTCGGCGTCCAGGCCCGACCACTTGTGCCCCTGGCCGAAGAACTTGGTGCGTCCCAGCAGGCTCATCAGCGGCTTGGTGAACCACCAGACGATGGCCAGGTCGATCAGGGTGGTCAACCCCAGGGTGAAGGCGAAGCCCTTCACGGCACCGACGGCCAGCACGAAGAGGACGACGGCGCTCAACAGGGACACGCCGTCGGCGATCACGATGGTGCCGCGGGCCTTCTGCCAGCCGGTCTCGATGGCCGAGCGCAGGCTGCGACCGTCGCGGATCTCGTCGCGGATCCGTTCGAAGTAGATGATGAAGGAGTCGGCGGTGACGCCGATCGCCATGATCGCGCCCGCGATGCCGGGCAGGTTCAGCGCGAAGCCCATCGCCTCACCCAGCAGGCTCATGGTGGCCCAGGTGATGATCGTCGCGACCACCAGCGAGCCGACCACGATGATGCCCAGGCCGCGGTAGTACAGGAAGGAGTAGCCCACCACCAGCAACAGGCCGATGACGCCGGCGATGATGCCGGCCCGCAGCTGCTCGCCGCCCAGGGTGGGGCTGACGGTCTGCACCTCGGAGACGTCGAATTTCAGCGGCAGGGCACCGTAGTTCAGCACATTGGCCAGGTCCTGACCGGACTTCTGGGTGAAGGATCCGGTGATCTGTGCCTGACCGTTGAGGATGGCCGACTGGATCGCGGGCGCGGAGACCACCTTGGAGTCCAGCACGATCGCATTCTGGTTC
Organism: Luteococcus sp. H91; assembly: GCF_038433135.1. Taxonomy (NCBI): domain Bacteria; kingdom Bacillati; phylum Actinomycetota; class Actinomycetes; order Propionibacteriales; family Propionibacteriaceae; genus Luteococcus; species Luteococcus sp. H91. The sequence goes on from NZ_JBCDMV010000008.1 coordinate 256,584, forward strand.
ATCGGCTGCTGCTTGCTGACCAGCGCGGTGGTGACGGTGCCGAAGTCGGACTTGCCCTTGTCGTTGAACGTCAGGTCGACGGCCACCTGCAGCTGTCCCTGCGGGACGCCAGCGGTGGCGTTCTTCACATTCTTGCCTTCGACGACGACCGGGCCGAGCAGGTACTTGGCGGTGCCCTCGCGGTCGCAGGTGAGCAGCGGCAGGTCCGGATTGTCCGGGTACTCCTCCTGGCAGGTGAACTTGGCGAAGTCCGCCCGGACATCGGCCGACGGTTCGAAGGCCATTGCCGTCTTGAGGTCGAGCACCTGACCGGTCGACTTGATCTTGGAGCGGTCCACCGGTTTGGGCGCGACGGTCGGCAGTCCGGGCGCGGAGGGGGCGGTGCTGGGGCTGGCCGAGGCTCCGGGGGTGGCCGATGCGCCCGGGGTGGCCTCCCCCGAGGCGGTGGCCGACGGCTGCGCGGACGGATCCGGGGTGACCGGCTCCACCGCATAGACATTGCGGAAGGTCAGCTGCGCCGTGGCGCCGACCATGTTGGTCAGGTCGTCACTGCTGACATTCGGCACACTCACCACGATGTGGTTGCCACCCTGGGTGGCCACCGAGGACTCACCGACGCCCAGACCGTCGACGCGGTTCTGGATGATCATCCGCGCCTGCTCCAGGTTCTCCGGGGAGATCGAGCCCTGCCCGTTGGTATTGGACGCGGTCAGGGTGATGGTGGAGCCACCCGCCAGGTCAAGACCCAACCGGGGCTTCCAGGTGTGGGCCACCGCCATCAGCGCGTACAGCGCCGCGGCGATCAGCACGAAGATCGTCAGTGTGCGGCCGGGATGTGACCGGCTCGTACTGGTTGACACAGTTGTTGTCCTTACTTCCTGAACGGGGCTCAGGCCGCGGGGGGCGGGTCAGTTCTGTCGGGGGCTTTCGGGGGTGTTCTGCTCGACGGCCGCGGGACTCGTCGACGGGGCACCGACCGGCCCGGTCATGGTGACCTCGGGCTCGCCGATCGGCGTGAGGGATTCGTCCGACGGGGCGTCCTCGTCGGCAAACTCGAACTCTTCGTCCTCGGGGGCGATGGTGCGGATCACAGCCTGCTTCATCACGGTCACCTCCACGCCGGGAGCAATCTCGATGATCAGCTGCTCGTCGCCGACGTGGGTGACGGTACCGATGATCTGGCTGGTCAGCAGCACCCGAGTGCCCTCGGTCAGCGAGTCGCGCAGTTCATTCTGGGCAGCCATCTGCTTCTTCAGCGGGCGCTGCATCAGGAAGGTGAACATGAGCAGTCCGAGCAGCACCAGAAGGATGGTGGTGCCACCGCCGGCGAACATCGGGGTCATCGGGTTTCCGTTCCATGGGACATCGAAGGTCAGGGGCACGCGCGTGACCCAACGGACAGCGTACCCACTGCAACGGCCGGGCGACGATTCAACAAGCCGCACGGACCCCACGAGTGGCCCAGCCGGTCAGCTGAACAGATCCTCCTGGCCGGAGCCCTGGGCCGGCGTCGTGGGCGCGGACAGCCCCAGATGTTGCCAGGCGCGCTGGGTCGCGACCCGGCCGCGCGGGGTGCGCATCAGGAAGCCGAGCCGCACCAGGAAGGGTTCGGCCACCTCCTCCACGGTCTCGGTCTCCTCCCCCACACTGATCGCCAGCGTCGACAGGCCAACCGGACCGCCACCGAACTTGGTGCAGATCGCGTCGAGCACGGCGCGGTCCAAGCGATCCAGACCCAGTGGGTCCACCTCGTACAGTTCCAATGCCTCGGCGGTGATCCGCTGGGTGACCGTGCCGGCATGGCGCACCTGTGAATAGTCCCGCACCCGGCGCAGCAACCGGTTGGCGATGCGCGGGGTGCCGCGGGAACGCAGCGCGATCTCCCGGGCCGAGTCGGCGTCCAGATCGACGTCGAGCACCGACGCGGAGCGGTGCACGATGTGCTCCAGCGCGTCGGAGCGATAGAAGTCCAGTTGGGCGGTGAAGCCGAAGCGATCGCGCAGCGGGCCGGGCAGCAGACCGGCCCGGGTGGTGGCGCCGACCAGGGTGAAGGGCGGGATCTCGATCGGGATGGCAGTGGCACCGGGGCCCTTGCCCACCACGACGTCCACCCGGAAGTCCTCCATCGCCAGGTAGAGCATCTCCTCGGCCGGGCGGCTCATCCGGTGGATCTCATCCAGGAAGAAGACCTCGCCCTCGCTCAATCCGGAGAGGATGGCGGCCAGGTCACCGGCATGCTGGATCGCGGGCCCCGACGAGATCCGCAGGGGAGCATTCATCTCGGCCGCGATGATCATCGCCAGCGTGGTCTTGCCCAGCCCGGGCGGGCCGGAGAGCAGCACATGATCCGGGGTGGTGCCGCGGTGCCGGGCGGCGGCCAACACCAGCCCCAGCTGGTCGCTCACCCGTGGCTGCCCCTCGAACTCGTCCAGCCTGGACGGGCGCAGCGCCGCCTCCACGGCGCGTTCCTCGGGTTCGGCGTGCGGGTCAACCGGTGAGTGTTCCACCTGCCCAAGCCTACTTCCGTGCCAGCGAGGCCAGCGCCGTGCGCATCAGCACCGCGATCCCCACCGTCGGATCGTCCTCCACCAGGTGCGCGACGCTGTCACAGGCGGCCTCCGCGTCCTTGGTGGACCAACCCAGGCCCTGCAGGCCGTCGGCCACCTGTTCGCGCCACTGGGCCGCGCCGACGCCGGTCGGGGTGGGGACGCTGACCGCGCCCAGCGCATTCACCTTGTCCCGCAGCTCGATCACGATCTTCTCCGCGCCCTTGCGGCCGATCCCCGGCACCTTGGTCAGGGCAACCAGGTTCTCGCTGGCGATGGCGGCCCGGAAGTCATCGGGGCTCATCACGCTGACCACGGCCTGGGCGATCTTGGGGCCGATCCCGCTGGCGGACTGCACCAGCTCGAACAGGTCGCGCTCGTCGGCGCTCTGGAAGCCGTAGAGGGTCATCGAGTCTTCCCGCACCACCATGGAGGTCTGCAGGGTGGTGCTGGCACCCAGCCGGACCGACGCTGCGGTGCCCGGGGTGCACAGGGTCTTCATCCCGAAGCCGTTGACATCGAGCACGACGTAGGTGGCACCGATGGCGGTGACCTGACCGGTGAGGTGGCTGATCATGGGACTCTCCTGGTTGGTGTGGTCGCTCCCCGAACGGTCCGGGCCCTGGCGGCCTTCTCCACCGCCTCGGCATAGCGACTGGTGGCGGTGCCCCGCCAGATGTGGCAGATGGCCAGGGCAACCGCGTCCGCGGCGTCGGCGGGTTTCGGCGGTTCGCCGAGTTTCAGGATGCGCGCCACCATGGTGCCCACCTGCGCCTTGTCCGCCCGCCCGGATCCGGTGATGGCGGCCTTGACCTCGCTGGGGGTGTGGAGCGCGACGGGAATGCCGTGCCGGGCAGCGATCAGCATCGCGATCCCGGCCGCCTGGCTGGTGCCGGTGACCGATTCCAGGTTGTGCTGGGCGAAGACCCGTTCGACGGCGATCGCGTCGGGCCGGTAGCTGGTGACCCATTCCTCGATCCCGTCATGGATCCGGAGCAGTCGTTTGGCGTGGTCCAGGTCATGCGGGGTGCGCACCACCCCCACGGCCGCCAAGCCCAGAGGCCGGCCCGCAGTGCCCTCCACGATGCCGATCCCGCACCTGGTCAGCCCTGGGTCAACTCCCAGCACCCGCATTCCCACACCTCCCCATCAACGTCATCACGATCCCGGGCCTCGACGGGCTCGGCCGCCGGGGTTGGGTAGAGCCTGTCGAGGCATTGTCGAACACGCGTTCGGAATCCTACTCCAGTAGGCTGCCCTGGTGCTGCTGCTCGATTTCGTCGGTGTGTTCGCCTTCGCCCTGTCCGGGGGCCTGGTTGGGGTGCGCCGGCACTTCGACATCTTCGGCATCCTCACCCTGGCCCTGGTCACCGCCCTCGGCGGAGGCATCGTCCGCGACCTTCTGCTGGGCATCACTCCCCCGTCGAACATCACCAACCTGCCGCTGGTGGTCACCGCCCTGCTGGCCGGGCTGGTGACCTTCTGGTTCGAGGGCACGCTCGAGAAGCTGCGCCGCGTGGTGCTGGTTGCCGACGCCATCGGTCTGGGCGCCTTCGCCATCACCGGCACCATGACCGCGATCGTTGCTGGCCGCCCCGGGATGGAGGCGATCCTGGTGGGCGTCATCACCGCGGCCGGTGGCGGGTTGCTGCGCGACGTGATGGCCGGGCAGGTTCCGGGAATCTTCGGCGCGGAGCTCTACGCCCTGCCGGCCCTGCTCGGCGCCTTCCTCACCGACACGGCCGCGCGAATCCAGCTGGGCGGCTCCCCCGTGCTGCTGCATACCACCCTCGGCCACTGGGTTCAGTGGGCCTTGATGGCACTTGTCTGCGGCCTTCGCCTGGCCGCGATCAAGTTCAACTGGAAGTCGCCCACCCCGCGTCGCCCCAGCCACACCTGACCGAGGGACACCGGACCGAGGGACACCGGACCGAGCCACACCGGGCCGAGCAACGTTCCCGCATGACCGGGCAAACCCGCAGGTCGAATGGCGCCATGACCCCTGCCACCCAACACTCTGACGACCCGACCACCTGCCTTGTCACCACCGCGGAACTGCACGCGCTAGAGCTCAGCAAGCAGGCCATCGCGCGGCTCTGCGCGCACGGCAACCTCACCCGCGTCGCCCGCGGCATCTACTCCACGGACCCCGCGTTCAACCCTCGAGAGGCACATCGGCACGTGGTGAACGCCCTGGTCAACTCGCTACCGGTGCAGGCCCGAGCCGAGGCTGTCGTGAGTCACGGTCAGCGGCAGCACTGCACCGTCTGCGGGTGTCGCCACGTCACCTCGACCGGGTCTGGCTCACCCGACCGGGCACCGGTGGTGGCCATGACCGGCAATCGGTGCACACCCTCCGGGCTCCCCCCCCCACACGAGGAGGTGGTGACGGTGGACGGGCTCCCCGTCACCTCCATGGCGCGAACGGCTGTGGACATCGCCCGGAATGCGGGCTTCGCCGAGGGGCTCGCAGTGGTCGATCACGCGCTGTGGCTTGGCACTTCGCGCCGGGATGTACGAGCCAGCGTGACCCGCGGCCTCCGGCGGCCCGGCAACAACGCGGCTCGACGAGCCGTGGCCGCGGGAAACGCCAGGGCCGGCTCCTTGATCGAATCCCTGCTGCGCGCCACGATGATCGACGCACCCTTGCCGCGCCCCTTGGTCCACTCGGAGGTGACGGATCGGCACAGCAACGAACTGGCTACCGTCCCCTTCCTCTGACCCGAACTGGACTTGCGGGATGTTGTCTGATCCGGACAGCGGGCAGGTACTGGGGATGGGTCTGGCCAAGGACCATGTGGGTCACCAGCGCTGGATCTAGACCTGGGCAGAATCCGGCTGGTGGACCCTCATCCTGGACGAGTCCAATCTGGACCCGGGGCGACTGCGCATGGACTTCCGCCAGGCCTGCACCCTGGCCCGCCAGCTGCAGCGCCACCCGGCCGCCTGACTTCGCGCCAAACACTCACCCGTGGGACTTCGCGCCACAGGTCCTTGCCGCCCCAAGGACCACCAGCGCGCGACGTGACCGGGAGCGTCGCGAAGTGCACACGGCAATCAGGGTCACTGCTGGACCAGAGGCCGGGCGGGGTCGCCGGACATGCTCCGGACCGCGGTTGGCCAAGACAACGACACGGCCGGCCGCGCAGGAACAGCGCAGCCCCGGTTCCCACAGGAGGAACCGGGGCTGGGATGCGCTGGTGCCGGATCAGTCCTCGGCGTCGACCTTCGCCTGCAGCTCGGGGCTGAGCTCGACATTGGTGTAGACATTCTGCACGTCGTCGGACTCCTCCAGGGCGTCGACGATCCTCTCCACCTTCTCCACGGTTTCCATGTCGTCGATCACCTGACCGAAGCTGGCGACGAAGGCGACGTCGGCGGAGTTGTAGTCGATGCCGGCGGCCTGCACGGCCTTGCGGACGTCGACCATGTCGTTGGGGTCGCTGACCAGCTCGAACTCGTCACCATTGTCGCTGACATCCTCGACATTGGCCTCGATGGTGGCCTCGAGCAGCTCGTCCTCGGTGACCTCGCGGGTCTCGGTCTTGCGACCCTCACTGGGCACTTCCTGGGTCTTGGCGACGGTGACGACGCCCTTGCGCTCGAACAGGCGCTGGACCGAACCACCGTCGGCGATGGTGCCGCCATTGCGGGTGACCGCGACGCGCACCTCGGAGACCGCGCGGTTGCGATTGTCGGTCAGGCACTCGATCAGGATGGCAACGCCGGCGGGGCCGTAGGCCTCGTACATGATGGTCTCGTAGTTGACCGCGTCGGCACCGACACCGGAACCACGCTTGACGGCGCGATCGATGTTGTCATTGGGAACCGAGTTCTTCTTGGCCTTCTGGATCGCATCGAAGAGGGTCGGGTTTCCGCCAGGATCACCGCCGCCGACGCGTGCCGCGACCTCGATGTTCTTGATCAGCTTGGCGAACAGCTTGCCGCGCTTGGCATCGATGACGGCCTTCTTGTGCTTCGTCGTGGCCCATTTGGAGTGACCGCTCATGCGTCAACCTCACCTCTCGTGGAAAATCCTGCCGGGCAATGCTACCCGCTGGTGGCCGTAGCCTCTAACTCGCGCCCGTAGAGCACCACCATTTCCTCGGACTCGTAGCCAACGGACTCGAACAACTCCAGTGCGCCGTCGGGATCCGAGGTGTCGACTCCCAGCCCCGCACCGTCCAGACCAGCGTCCAGGAAGGTGCGCATGGAGGCGATCAACAGCGCGGAACCCACATTGTGCCCTCGCCAGGCCGGCCGCACCCCCAGCCGGTCGGTCCACCCCTCGGAGAAACTCTGCGCCTCCCAGTCCTGGACGTAGGCGCTGTTCATCGCATAACCCACCACAGCGCCGGGGGGGGGGGGGGGGGGGGGAGGGGAAGGGGGGGGGGGGGGGGGGGGAGG
>NZ_JBCDMV010000009.1:0-68429 GCF_038433135.1 Luteococcus sp. H91
AGGCGCTGTCCATCGCAGAACCCCCCACATCACCGTCGTGGGTGGCCACCCACGACCACTGCGGACGGGCAGCCCGGCGCCGCATCGAGTGTTCCCACGCGGCGGACGAGACACGGTGCACCCCGGGGACGTCGGCGAAGGCCTCATTGTGTGCCAGCCGGACGGCCTCACTCAGCTCCGGATGATAGGGCTGCAGCTGGATCCCGTCGGTGCTCGGCATGGTCGGGATGGTGCGGTGCCCGTACTCGTCCTCGAAACCCCGGTGCATGTCGAAGTACCAGCGCCGGGCGGTGAACCCACCCTGCTCCATCAGATGCCCGTGGGCACCCGCCTTCTCATCCACATAGCGGGTCAGCAGCACCCGACGGCCCAGTTCGGGATGTGTGACAAGTGTCTCGTCGAACCACTCCTGGGCCCGCGCAACCTGCCACTCCAGGAGCCGCCGGCCCAATTGCTGGTGTCGCCAGGCCGGGTGCACGCCGCCATCCAGCCAGACCTGGGGCTCACCGACGTCGAGCCCGCGAATGTGGTTCCAGCCGTAGGCGACGATGGTGCCGCCCTTGTCCCGCCCCACGACGGCATCGGCGGACGGATCCGCCCCGGGTGCGCTGTAGTACTCCTCCAGCTCGGTCAGCCCCAGGCGCTCGACCGGGTCGTCGAAGTACTCGATCGCAGTTCGCAGTTCCGCGAGCTGGTCGAGGTCCTCGGCTTGCAGGGCGGTCCATTCCAGGCTGCCCTCGACGAAGGGATCCACGTCGCCGGTCAGCGCCCGACGTTCTCGGCGCGACGAGGCAGCTTCCAGCGCTGGATGGATCGGCTGGAATGCCAGTCGACCACGCTCCAACCGCCCTTGCGGGCGGCGCGCAGCAGGCCCACGTCGGGCTGCACCGCCACCGGATTGCCGACGGTGTTCAGCATCGGCAGGTCCACATGGCTGTCGGCATAGGCGTAGCACGTGTCCAGGTCGATCTGGTGCTGGGCCGCGTAGTGCTTCAGCCACGCGGAGCGGGACTCGCCCACCATCGGCGGCGAGGTGAGGAAGCCGGTGCACACGCCGTTCGCGTCGGTGGCCAGTTCGGCGGCGATGATCACGTCGAACAGGTCCTCCAGCGGCCGGGTCAAGGGCCGGATCACGCCGGTCATCAGGATGGTGGTGTGTCCGGCGTCACGGTGCTCCTGGATCCGGGCCAGGGCGTCGGGCGAGAGGCGATCCTTCACGAAGGGTGCCATCTGTTCGTCGACGTAGGCCTCCAGCCCGCTCATCTCCATCCCCGCATAGCGCCGGTAGATGGATCGCAGGAAGGTGGCACGGTCACGTCGATCGGCACCCAGGTAGCCGGGCAGTGAGGCGGCGACCTCGGTCAGCTCCCGCACCCGCCCCACCGGGGACAGGTTGGGCAACCGGGCCCACAGGTAGGTCTCCACCACATTGGTGTCCATCACGGTGCCGTCCAGGTCGAAGGCGGCCAGCACCGTGCCCGGCTCGGCGGGCTTGAGCTCCTTGTAGGTGCTGGAACGCTTGCCGCGACGGTTGCGCAGCGCCTCCAGCCGGCGCACCGGATCGGTGATCGCCGGGGTGTGGATCTCCATCATGTAGGTCCGCCAGTCCACCGCCGAGGTGTCGAAGGCGAAGGAGGCGACGTCGTCGGGGTGCAGCGAATTGTGCAACGCCATGGTGCAGTCGTCGACGAAGTGCACCTGCGACTGCAGGTATTCCCCGTAGAGGCTGAGGTAACGGCGCAGGAAGCTGAGGCTCTTGCCCTGCTTGTCCAGCGCGGTGGCCGCCTGCCGGGTGTACTTTCCGCGCGGCGCCCAGCTGAGCGCGCGGTTGCCGACCTTGTGCGCCTTCTCGGCGACATTGAGGAAGCGCTCCACCGGCTGCTCACCGGGGAACTTCCAGGTGGCCAGCGGCGCGACCGTTCCGTCGGAGCGGGTGTAGGGGTGCTGGCTGAAGTACTCCCGGATGTACTCGTAGATCTCCCGGAAGGTCATCGGGTTCCGGGCACCGGTGGAGCAGTGGTAGAACTCCGGCTGCCCGATCTGCGGCTCGGTCGCGCAGACCGCGACGATGGCATTCACCACGTGGTCACACGGCACGATGTCCAGCGCCGCATCGGGTGAGGCCGGAAACTCCTTCAACTGTCCCTTGCCATAGGCCAGGATGATCGGATCGGCCATCTTGAAACCCTCGATCCACCCCGGGTAAGGGTGCACCAGACTGGACTCCACGATGGCGGGCCGCACGATCGAGACCTTGATGTCCTTGCCCAGGTCAGCGACGACCCGCTCCCCCATCGCCTTGGCGAAGGTGTACACGTCGGTCCAGCCCAGCGAGCGGGCGCGCTCGGTGCCCGCCTCCACCAACTTGGCCTTCACCCATTCCTGACGGCGACGCTCGGTGTCCTCCGCCGTGGTCAGGAAGCCGGCCTGCCGGTGTTCCCGCTCGGCCTGCTTGCGCAGCTCGGCCAGCTGTTCCGAGGTACGGCTCTGCGCCTCCACCAGCTCGCCCATGGCCAACGCCTGCTCGGTCTCCACCCGGTAGTCGACGTCGTGCTCGTGCGCCGCCTCGGGGATCGCGCCCCGGCGCCGCCCCGCCGTGTAGGCGGTGGAGATGTGCACATAGTGCGGGATCCTCACCAGACTGCCCTGTTCGTCGCTGCAGGCCCTCAGCATGGCCTGCATCAGCGCCTGGGTGCCCAGCACATTGGTCTTGAAGGCCGAGTCGATCGGCGGGTCGAAGCTGACATCACCGGCGCAGTGGATCACCACGTCCAGGTCCCGCGGCAGCTCGGGCACATTGGGCAGGTCGCCGGAGAGCACGTCGACGCGGGCATCACAGAGAGCCTCGGCACCACCCGCCGCCGTCGCCAGATCCTTGAAGATCGGCTTCTTGAGCAGGCTCACCACCCGATCCCGCGCGGTCACCGACCCCTTGGGCCGCACCAGCACCACGGCACGGGTGTCCGGCAGCTCGGTCAGGATCTTCCACAGGATCTGTTCACCGATGAAACCGGTCACACCGGTCATCACGATCTTCTTGCTGGCCAGCTCGTCCTTCAATCGGCCGTGCAGCAGCGCCGTCATCGGGCGTCCTCACCCTTGGCGGCGGCCAGGGCCTCGGGCAGCGTGAAGTTGCCCACGTACAGGGCCGTGCCGACGATGGCACCCTCCACGCCGATCGGCACCAGGCCGCGCAGCTGGCGCAGGTCATCCAGGGTGGAGATGCCACCGCTGGCCACCACGGCGGCCTCGGTGCGGGCACAGACCTGGCCCAGCAGTTCCAGATTGGGGCCGGTCAGCATGCCGTCGCTGGCCACGTCGGTGACGACATAGCGGGCACAGCCGGCGGCGTTCAGCCGCTCGACGGTCTCGAACAGGTCCCCACCCTCGGTGGTCCAGCCGCGGGCCGCCAACCGCGTGCCCTTCACGTCCAGACCGATCGCCACCCGGTCACCGTGGGTCTTGATGATCTGCTCACACCATTCCGGGTTCTCCAGGGCGGCGGTGCCGACATTCACCCGTCGGGCACCGGCGGCCAGTGCCCGCTCCAGGCTGGCGTCGTCGCGGATGCCGCCGGACATCTCCACATTGATGTGCAGTTCGTCGACGATCCGGGCCAACACCTCGTAATTGCTGCCGCGGCCAAAGGCCGCGTCCAGATCCACCAGGTGGATCCACTCGGCTCCCTGACTCTGCCAACGGCGGGCAGCCTCGAGCGGGTCTCCGAAGACCTTCTCGGAGCCGGCCACTCCCTGGACAAGCTGCACGGCCTGCCCGTTCTGGACGTCAACGGCGGGAAGCAGAACAAGAGAATTCACGACTGAACCCTAGCCCATCGAAGCGTTGTCACCGTGTGACAACCAGTTGGTCAGCAGTTGTGCCCCGGCGGCACCCGACTTCTCGGGGTGGAACTGGGTGCTCGACACCACACCGCGCTCGACGGCGGCGACGAAGCGATCCCCGCCATGTTCCGCCCAGGTGACCAGCGCGTCACCGGGGGCGGCGTGCACGCCATAGGAGTGCACGAAGTAGAACCGCTCATCGGCCAGCCCGGCGAAGAGCCGACTGCCGTCGGGCACCGCCACCGTGTTCCACCCCATGTGCGGCAGGCGCTCGGCGTTCAGCTGCTCCACGGTGCCGTCGAAGACCCCCAGACCCGCCGCAGCACGGCCGTGTTCCGCGCCATCACCAAACAGGATCTGGTGGCCGACGCAGATCCCCAGCAACGGCTTGCCCTGCTCGATCCAGCCGGCGATCAGCTCGTCTCCCCCGACGGCCCGCAAGCCCTCCATGCAGGCGGCGAAGGCCCCCACCCCGGGCACCAACAACTGGTCGCAACGGCGCAGCGCGTCGTGGTCGCTGCTGAGCAGCACGTCGCCGCCCGCGGCCTCCAGTGCACGGCAGGCCGAGTGCAGGTTCCCCGAGCCATAGTCCAGCACGCCGACTTTCACCAGGCGAGGGTGGCGACCGCAAGGGTGAGCGGTCACAGCGCGCCCTTGGTGCTGGGGATGCCCTGCACCCGCGGGTCCGGTGCCACGGCGGTGCGCAGCGCCCGGGCGAGGGCCTTGAACTCGGCCTCGACGATGTGGTGCGGATCCCGCCCGGCCAGCAAGCGCAGGTGGATGCACAGCCCCGCATTGAGCGCCAACGATTCGAAGACGTGGTAGGTCATCGAGCCGGCATAGGGCACCCCGGAGCCGCCGATCAGGGCGTAGACCTGGCCATCCGGTTCCCCGGTGCAGACGCAGTAGGGCCGGCCGGCCACATCCACCACGCACTGGGCCAGGGCCTCGTCCAGCGGCACCATCGCGTCGCCGTAGCGAGTGATGCCCGACTTGTCGCCCAGCGCCTGCTTGATCGCCTGGCCGAGCGCGATCGCCGTGTCCTCGACGCTGTGGTGGCCGTCGATGTGCGCGTCGCCGGTGCAGCTGATCGTCATGTCGATGCCGGAGTGCTTGCTCAACGCGGTGAGCATGTGGTCGTAGAAGCCGACGCCGGTGCTGATCTGGCTGCTGCCGGTGCCGTCCAGGTTGATGCTGACGCTGATGGTGGATTCGCTGGTGGTGCGCTCCACGGTGGCGGTGCGGCTCATGCGGACTCCTTGATGGTGGGCAGGATCTCGGTCAGGGCGGCGCGGAAGGCGGCCATCTCCTGTGGCGTTCCGGCGGAGACCCGCAGGTAGCCATCGGGGCCCGTCTCGCGGATCAGGACGCCCCGCTCCAGCAGGAGCTGCCAGACCTCATGCCGGTCGGCGAAGCGGCCGAAGAGGCAGAAATTCGCCTGGCTGGGCACCACGTCCAGGCCCTGTTCCCGCAGCCACTGCTGCAACTGCTGGCACTGGTCGCGCAGATCATCAACCCGCTGCAACATCTCGTCCGCATGGGCCAGTGCCACCAGCGCGATCGCCTGCGAGGCGGCCGAGAGGTGGTAGGGCAGCCGGACGATCCGACAGGCATCGACGATGGCCGGGGTGGCGGCAAGGTAGCCCAAACGACCGCCCGCGTAGGCGAAGGCCTTGCTCATGGTGCGGCTGACCACCAGGTGCTGGTGGCGCGGCAGCAGCGCCAGGGCGGAATCCTCCGGGATCTCGGTGAACTCCTGGTACGCCTCGTCCACCACCACGATGCAGTCCGGGCGCACCTCGGCCAGTCGGGTGCAGATCTCGTCGATCACGCTCACCGGCGTGGTGGTGCCGGTGGGGTTGTTCGGAGTGGTGATCAGGATGACGTCGGCCCGGTGTTCCGCCACGGCGGCCAGCACCGCGTCGGCCTCCACCCGGTAGCCCTCGCCGCGGGGCACCGCCACATAGTTGCTCAGGGTGTTTCGGGCGTATTCGGGGTACATCGAGTAGGTGGGGCTGAAGCCCAGCACCGTGCGGCCCGGGCCGCCGAAGGCCTGCAGCAGGTGGGTCATCACCTCATTGGACCCATTGGCGGCCCAGATGTTCTCGGCGGCCAGCCCGAAGCCGAGGTAGTCGGCCAGGGCTGTGCGCAGCTCCAGCGCCTCCCGATCCGGGTAACGGTTGACGGTGCGGGCGGATTCCGCGATCGCCTTGCCCATCTGCTCGCGCACCTTGTCGCTGGGCGGGTACGGGTTCTCGTTCACGTTGAGCGCCACCGGGACGTCCAGCTGCGGGGCGCCGTAGGGCTCCTGGCCCACCAGTTCGGCACGCAGTGGCAGCTGGTCCAGGGTGATCGGTGCGACGGGTTCGTTCATCACTGCACCTCACCGTCGACGGGCCGACGCACCGTGATGGCATTGGCATGGCCGGGCAGGTTCTCGGCCAGGGCAAAGGTCTCCACCCCGTCGGCCAGCTCCAGCAGCGCCGCCTGGTTGTAGTTGATCACGTGGACGGCGCGCATGAAGCTGCGCACATTGAGCCCCGAGCTGTGGCAGGCGCAGCCCGCGGTGGGCAGGACGTGGGTGGAACCGGCCGAGTAGTCCCCCAGCGAGACCGGCGAGTAACCACCGACGAAGATCGCGCCGGCATTGCGCACCCGCGCAGCAACCGCCTCGGGCTCGCGGGTCTGCACCTCCAGGTGCTCGGCGGCGTAGGCGTCGCAGACCAGCAGCCCCTGCTCGATGTCGCGGACCAGCACGATGCCGGACTGCTCGCCGGTCAGGGCCGTGTGTACTCGCTCGGCGTGCCGGGTGGCGGCCGCCTGCCGGGCGGTGACCTGCTGCACCGCGTCGGCAAGGGCGACGGAATCGGTGACCAGCACCGATCCGGCCATCGGGTCGTGCTCGGCCTGGCTGATCAGGTCGGCCGCGACGTGCTCCGGGTTGGCGCTGTCGTCGGCCAGGACCATGATCTCGGTGGGCCCCGCCTCCGAGTCGATGCCGACCTTGCCGCGCAGCAGCCGCTTGGCAGCGACGACGTAGATGTTGCCGGGGCCGGTGACCATGTCCACCCGCTCGCACAGGCCGGGCACACCGTGGGCGAACATCGCGATCGCCTGCGCGCCGCCGACGGCGTAGACCTCGTCGATGCCCAGGATGTGGCACAGCGCCAGGATGTTGGGGTGCGGCAGGCCGCCGAATTCCGTCTGCGGCGGGCTGGTGACGGCGATTGACTGAACCCCGGCCACCTGCGCCGGCACCACATTCATGATCACCGAGCTGGCCAGCGGCGCCAGACCACCGGGCACGTACAGCCCCACCCGACCGACGGGGATGATCCGCTGGGCGACGGTGGCACCGGGAGCGACGGTGATGCTCGGGGAGGTGCTCTCCTTCTCTGCCAGCTCGCAGACCTGCCGGCGCCGGGTGATCGACTCGTCGAAGGCGGCCCGCAGCTCGGGATCCAGTTCCCCGGCACACTGCCGGAGGATCTCCACCGGCACCCGCAGATGCTGTGGGGTCACCTTGTCGAACTGTTCGGCGAAGCGCAGCAGTGCGGCCTCGCCCTCGGCCGCGACCGCATCGCAGATCGGGCGGACCTTCTCCACCGCATGTTCGACGTCGAACGTGGCGCGCGGGACCGCGGCGCGGTAGTCGAAGGACTCGCCCTCGGCACCGGCGGCTGTCAGGTCAAGAGTTCGCAGAAGTTGGTTCTCAGGCACGGGCCGAGTCTAGTTTGCGGCCCCGACAGTTTCCGGCGGCTTCCACCGGCTGGCACGGGCCAGCCCCGGCTGACCTGCTGTGATGGGATGCACGCGTGGAATTCCTGCAGCACGGCTTCATCGGCGTCGGCACTGTGGTCAACATCGTGACGATCCTGCTCGGCTCGGCCGCCGGCCTGGCCCTGGGCGGGCGGCTCTCCGCCCGCACCGCCGCCACCGTCACCGACGGCCTGGGCCTGGTGGTGCTGGTGATCGCCGCCCTGTCCCTGCGGCCCCTGCTGCAACCCACGCTGAACCAGGCGGTGGGTGATGGTGCGGCGCTGATCGTGATCCTGCTGGCCCTGATCACCGGCTCGCTGATCGGCTCCTGGCTACGGCTGGAGGAGCGGATGGACGATCTGGGCCGGTGGGTGCGCAGCAAGCTGGGCGCCGACGATTCGCACCGCTTCGTCGACGGCTTCGTGACCGCGACCCTGGTCTTCTGCGTCGGCCCGCTCTCCATCCTGGGATCGCTCTCCGACGGGCTGGGCCGTGGCGCAGAACAGCTGCTGGCCAAAGCCGTCCTGGACGGTTTCGCGGCGGTGGCCTTCGCCAGCTCCCTGGGCGTCGGGGTGATGCTGTCCGCCGTCACGGTGGGCCTCTACCAGGGAACGCTCACCCTGCTCGGCTTCCTGCTGGGCGACGTCCTGCCGCCCGCCCAGATCGACGCGCTGACCGTGGCCGGGGGCCTGGTGTTGATGGCCCTGTCCATCCGGCTGATGGGGCTCAAGCCGATGCGGGTGGCCGACATGCTGCCCGCCCTGGTCTGTGCACCGCTGTTCGTCTGGTTGATCCAACTGTTCTGAAAGGACTGTCTGCCCGTGGCCGCCACCGGAACACCCGCCACCAAGGCACTGGACCGCGCGAAGGTGCCGCACACCCTGCTGCCCTATGACCATGACCCGGCCAATACTCACTTCGGTGAGGAGGCGGTGCGCGCCCTGGGCCAGGATCCGGCCCAGGTCTTCAAGACCCTGGTGGTGAGCTGCACCGGCGGGCCCGCACCGCTGGTGGTGGCGGTGGTGCCGGTGGCCCAACAGCTGGACCTCAAGGCGCTGGCGGCCGCTGCTGGCGCGAAGAAGGCCGCTCTGGCGGAGCATTCGTTGGCGGAGCGGACGACGGGCTACATCGTCGGCGGCATCTCCCCGCTGGGGCAGAAGAAGACCCTGCCCACCTTCATCGACTCCTCCGCGCAAGCCTTCGGCACCATGATGGTCTCGGCCGGCAGGCGCGGCCTTCAGGTGGAACTCTCCCCCGCAGACCTTGCCCTGATCACCCGCGCCAGCTTCGCCACGATCGCCCGCTGACCCGTCGCAGGCCAACGGCTTGCGCACCCCGACGCACCGCCCGACAGGCTGGTCAATAGGGTGGGGAGCATGGCCCAGAGCACTCCCTTCCCCCGCCCGGTTCCCGTGATCGGGGACACCTCCGCCGCGCACGAGCGTGCCGACGATCCGGCGGGCTGGGCCTTCGACGAGCAGACCATCGATGCGCTGGACAGGGTGCTCAGCTCGCGGCGGGACATCCGTCGGTTCCGGCCGGATCCGGTGCCGCCCGAACTGGTGGACAAGCTGATCGCCGCCGGCCATGCCGGCCCGTCGGTGGGCCATTCGCAGCCGTGGCGGTTCATCGTCGTCCAGGACCCGCAGTTGCGGGACCAGGCCGCGGCGATGGCCGACAGGTCGCGGCTGTGGCAGGCCGCCAAGCTCGCCCCGCAACGCGGCCAGCAGCTTCTGGACCTCAAGCTGGAGGGGCTGCGGGAGGCACCACTGGGTCTGGTGGTGGCCTGTGACCGGCGCACCCCGGCGATCGGCGTACTGGGCCGGGCCACCTTCACCGACGCCGACATGTGGAGCTGCGCCGCCGCGATCGAGAACAT
Organism: Luteococcus sp. H91; assembly: GCF_038433135.1. Taxonomy (NCBI): domain Bacteria; kingdom Bacillati; phylum Actinomycetota; class Actinomycetes; order Propionibacteriales; family Propionibacteriaceae; genus Luteococcus; species Luteococcus sp. H91. Next base: position 9,481 of record NZ_JBCDMV010000009.1, read on the forward strand.
CTGGCTCACCGCCCGCGCCCACGGTCTGGGCATGGGGTGGGTCACCCTCTTCCAGCCGCAGGAACTGGCAGACCTGCTCGGCCTGCCCGAGGGCGTCGAGACCCTCGGCTGGCTCTGTCTGGGCTGGCCCGACGAGCGTCCGCCCTCGCCCGGGCTGGAGCGGCTCGCCTGGTCACAGAAGATGCCGCTGGACGACGTGATCCTGCACGACCACTGGCCCACCGACGACCTCCCGACACCGGCCAACCACCTGCGCGCGCCGGACCAGACCCGTATGGTGCACGCAACCGACACCGCGGACGACCTGCTGACCACGCCCGGCTCGCTAGGCGTGCTGGATCGTGCCCTGAACCGGGTGGAGGCGGTGCGGCCGCAGGGCATCGATGGCGGCTGCCTGGTGCTGGCCGGCGCGGACCACCCGGTGACCGTGCACCGGATCAGCTCCTTCGAGCCACACGTCACCCACGACGTGCTGACCGCCAGCGTGCAGGGCGCCGGGATGGGCGTCGTCGCCGCCCACGGCGCCGGGCTGGGCTCCATCGTCGTCGACGCCGGCGTGCTCTCCCCCGTCGCCGGTGCGCGCCAGCACCGGCCGACCGACCCCACGGGCGATCTGGTCGGCACCGACGCGCTGAGCCCGGCCGATGCCCGGACCCTCTTGGCGGCCGGTTGCACGATCGGCGCCGAGGCGGCCGCCTCGGGCCTGGTGGTGCTGGGCGAGGTCGGCATCGGCAACACCACCGTCGCCGCTGCCCTGGCCGCTGCCCTGCTCGGTCTGAACGCCGAAGAAGCGGTGGGACTGGGAACGGCCGCCGACGCCGACATGCTCACCCGCAAGCAGCACGTGGTCGATCGGGCACTGGCCCGGTGGGCGCAGGAGCCGGGCCACGAGGATCCGCTGCAGACCCTGGCTGCGCTGGGTGGCGGCGAGTTCGCGGTGCTGGCCGGTGTAGTACTCGGCGCGGCCGAGAACCAGGCCGTGGTGGTGCTGGATGGCTTGGCCACCAGCGTCGCCGCGCTGCTGGCGGTCAGGATCGAACCCGGCGTGCAGGCCTACCTGATCGGTGGCCAGCAGAGCCGCGAGCGGGCCCACGAGCAGGTGCTCACCGAGCTCGGGCTGGAGCCGCTGCTGGCGCTGCGGTTGCGCAGCGGCGAGGGCGTGGGCGGTTGCCTGGCGGCGTCGCTGCTGCTGCAGGGGCAGAACATGCGACGTCTGGTGGCCCGCACCAGGTAGGGCCGGACGCGAGTGGAACTGGCCGACACGCTCGGCCATCGTGCTTGCGACCCACGGCCACCGTGGTTGCAACCCAACGACCACGCGGCCCGAGCTTGTCGAGGGGTCAGCCGGCGGGCGGCGGTACCGGTGTGCTGGGCGGCTGGTCACCCACCGGCGGCGCGGTCACGTCCTTGGTGCGAGGTCGTCGTACCCGGGGCCGGATCTGCTCGTCGACGCCCAGCGACGAGTACAGCAGGATCGGGATGGTGGCGAAGAAGGGCCAGACCAGCATCGAGGACCAGGCGTGCAACTGGAAGTCGATCGGCACCGATTCACCTGCACCGGCCTGGGCGATCCGGGTGCGGAAGTTGTGCGGCCCCATCAACATGCCGACCCACCAGCACAGTAGGCCGCTCAGCACGGCCGATGCGAAGGCCAGCAGCGTCACGGGCCAACCGAGGCGACGGAACCAGCGCCAGGCCAGCACCCCGATCGTCGTTCCCAGGATCATGCCGAACAGGCAGAACCAGGCGTCGGTGGAGAAGACCTGGGTGAGGCCCCGTTCGGAGATGGTGGCCCGGCCGTCGGCGTCCACCTGGTACGTGGGCAGGTCCACCACCAGATGCCACAGCACCCCGGTCAGTGCGCCCACCAGCATCGTCAGCAGTACGAAGACCAGCAGGCCGCGGGTGCGGGGGCCGATCGGCAGCCGCGTCATCATCGGCAGCCGGGGCTGGGGCGCGTAGGCCTCGCCCTCCAGCAGTTCCATGTCCTCGGGGCTCGCGGCGGACGTGCCGGACGAGCCGAGCATCGGCTCGGTGTGCGTCACCAGGTCGCCTTTCTGTTCCGGATGCTGCGTCACTCTACCCCGCCAGGCAGGACGGCCCGAGCAGCGCCTTCAGGTCTGCCATCAGCGGTTGCGAGGCGGTGACCCGAAGCGTGTCGTCCAGTCGGAAGAGCGTGTTCTGCTGCTGGGTGAGCAGTCGCAGCCGCACCTCGGTCATGCCCGGGTGGCTGTGCAGAACCTCGCGCAGCTGGTCCACCACCGGCGGGGTGCACCGCCCGGCGGGCAGCTGGATCACCACGGGCCCGGTGGGTCCGTCGGAGATGTCGGGGATGGAGAGTTCCTGGCAGTGGATCTCCACCGACTCCTCCTTCTCCCGGATCCGGCCCTTGACCCGCACCACCTGGTCGGTGGCCAGGTGCATCGCGATCTGCTCGTAGACCTTGGGGAAGCACATCACGTTCACCGACGCCTCCAGGTCCTCCACCGTGAGGATCGCCCAGATGGCGCCGGTCTTGGTCTGCTTGCGTTGGATCGTGGTGATCATCCCGGCGATGCTCATCATCCCCTCCTTCGGCCCGTCGGGGGCGATGAGGTTGCCGATGGAGATGTCGCGTTCGGACTCCAGGATGTGTTCCAGGCCCTGCAGCGGGTGGTCGGAGACATAGAGGCCGAGCATCTCGCGTTCGAAGGCGAGCTTGGTGCGCTTGTCCCAGTCCTCCAGTTCCGGCACCGTCTCGTGGTGCTGCTCCGCCTCCGGCTCGTCGGCGGCCAGCCCGAAGTCACCGAACAGGTCGTCCTGGCCATTGGCCTGGTTGCGCTTGAGGTCCAGCACCTGGTCGACGGCGGTCTCGAAGATGCTCATCAACGCCCGACGGGAGTGCCCGAGCGAGTCGAAGGCGCCGGCCTTGATCAGCGATTCGATCATCCGCTTGTTGCAGACCTGCAAGGGAACCTTGTCCAGGAAGTCGTAGAAGTCGGTGAAGGCGCCCTCGCTCTGCCGGGCCTCCACGATGCCGGCCACCACGTGCTCGCCGACATTGCGGATGGCACCCAGACCGAAGCGGATGTCCTCCCCGACGGCGGTGAACTCCAGCTCGGAGGTGTTCACGTCGGGCGGCAACACCCGGATGTGCTGGGCGCGCATGTCGCCCAGGTAGAGCGCCATCTTGTCCTTGTCGTCGCCGACGCTGGTGAGCAGCGCGGCGCCGTACTCGGCCGGGTAGTTGGCCTTCAGCCAAGCCGTCCAGTAGGAGACCAGGGCGTAGCCTGCGGCGTGCGACTTGTTGAAGGCGTAGCCGGCGAAGGGCACCATCACGTCCCAGAGGGTCTGGATGGCGGCGTCGGAGTAGCCGTTGCCGCGCATCCCCTCCTGGAAGTGGTTGAATTCCTTGGCCAGGATCTCGGGCTTCTTCTTGCCCATCGCACGACGCAGCAGGTCGGCGCCACCCAGCGTGTAGCCGGCCAGGGCCCGGGCGATCGCCATGATCTGTTCCTGGTAGACGATCAGGTGGAAGGTGTCGCCGATCAGCGGATCGAGCGCCTCCTTCAGCTCCGGGTGGATCGGGACGATCTCCTGCCGGCCGTTCTTGCGCTCGGCATAGGCGATGTGGGCGTTGGCGCCCATCGGACCGGGCCGGTACAGCGCGAGCACGGCGGTGATGTCGTCGAAGCCGGTCGGGCCCATCTGGCGCAACAGGGAGCGCATCGCGCCGCCGTCGAGCTGGAAGACACCCAGCGTGTCGCCGCGGGCCAGCAGGTCATAGGTCTTCTGGTCGTCGAGTTCCAGGGTGGCGACGTCGATGTCGATGCCCTTGTTGGTCTTGATGATCTGGACGGCGTGGTCCATGATTCCCAGGTTGCGCAGGCCCAGGAAGTCCATCTTCATCAGGCCCATTTCCTCAAGCTGAGGGTAGGCAAAGCCGGCGATGATCATGCCGTCCTTGTCCCGCTTGTGCATGGGCACGACGTCCAGCAGCTTCTCGCTGGACAGGATGAAGGCGCAGGCGTGCACGCCGGTGCCGCGCATCAGGCCCTCCAGCCCGAGCCCGGTGTCGATCACCTTCTTGACGTCGGCCTGGGTGTTGTAGAGCTCCCGGATCTCCATCCCCTCGGCGTAGCGAGGGTGCTGCTCGTTGAACAGGTCCTTGAGCGGGACGCCCTTGCCCATCACGTCGGCCGGCATCGCCTTGGTGATCTTGTCGCCCAGGCCGAAGGGGTAGCCCAGGATGCGGTTGGCGTCCTTGACGGCGGCCTTCGCCTTGATGGTGCTGAAGGTGTTGACCTGGCTGGTGTACTCGTCGCCGTACTTGGTGGTGACGTAGTCGATCACCTTGTCGCGCTTGCGGTCGTCGAAGTCCAGGTCGATGTCGGGCGGGCTGATCCGCTCGGGGTTGAGGAAGCGCTCGAAGAGCAGGCCGTGCTCCAGCGGGTCGATCTGGATGATGCCGGTGAGGTAGGCGATCATCGAGCCTGCGGCAGAGCCTCGGCCGGGGCCGACTGCGACGCCCATCTCCCGTGCCTTGTTGCAGATGTCGGAGACCACCAGGAAGTAGGAGCTGAAGCCCAGCGGCTCGATCACCGTCAGTTCGGTCTCGATCCGCTCCAGGACGTCGGGGCGATCGGCGTCGCCGTAGCGGATCTTGACGCCCTCCTCCACCTTCTTGCGCAGCCAGGATTCCTGGGTCTCGCCCTCGGGAACGTCGAACTGCGGCATCCGGTCGACGTGCTTGAAGACGTCGGCGTAGCTCTCGATCCGCTCCGCGATCTCCAGGGTGTTGTCGCAGGAGTCGGGCAGCTCACTGAAGAGCTTGCGCATCTCCTCATTCGTCTTGATGTAGTAGCCGGAGCCGTTGAAGCGGAAGCGGTTGGGGTCATCCTTGTTGCGGCCCACGCCGACGCACAACAGGTCGTCGTGGCTGTCGGCCTGGTCCTCGGTGACGTAGTGCGAGTCATTGCTGGCCACCAGCGGGATGTTCAGCTTCTTGGCGACGCGCAACAGGTCCTCACGGACATTGCGTTCAATGTCGATGCCGTGGTCCATCAGCTCCAGGAAGTAGTTCTCACGCCCGAAGATCTCCTGGTAGGCGGCCGCCGCGGCCACCGCCTCGTCGAACTGCCCCAGCCGCAACCGGGTCTGCACCTCGCCGGACGGGCAGCCGGTGGTGGCGATGATCCCCTCGGAGTACTGGCTGATGATCTCCCGATCCATCCGGGGCTTCATGTAGTAGCCCTCGTAGGAGGCCAGCGAGCTGAGCCGGAAGAGGTTGCGCAGACCGGTGGCATTGGCGGCCCACATGGTCATGTGGGTGTAGCGACCACCCCCGGAAACGTCCTTGCCGCCCTCCACCGTCGCGTCAGTGCCGTCGTGGCGGCCCTTGGCCCAGAACTCCTGCACCCGGGAGTGCCGCGACGACGGCGCCACATAGGCCTCGATCCCGATGATCGGCTTGACGTCGGGATAGTCCTTGGCGATCTTGTGGAATTCGTAGGCGCCGAACATGTTGCCGTGGTCGGTCATCGCGATGGCCGGCATGCCCTGGCGGGCAACCTCCGCGAAGAGCTTGGAGTTCTTCGCGGCCCCGTCGAGCATCGAGTACTCGGTGTGGGTGTGCAGGTGGACGAAGTTCTCGGCCATGGGGTGGCTGCGCCTCTTTCCGCTGGTGCTGTCCGGGAGAAGCCAATCTACCGCGCGCGATCAGCCCTTCGTCGCACCCAGGGTGAGACCCGCCACGAACTGCTTCTGCAGGACGAAGAAGACCACCAGCACCGGCAGCGCGGCGATGATCGAGCCCGCCGAGAGCAGGTTGTAGTCGGTGAAGAAGGAGCCCTTGAGGTTGTTCAACGAGCTGGTCACCGGGAACTTGTCACCGCTCTGCAGCAACACCGTCGCCCAGAAGAACTCGTTGTAGATCCACGCCACCTGCAGGGTGCCCAGCGCGGCCAGCGGCGGGCGGCACAGCGGGATGGTCAGGCCCCAGAACTGCCGCCAGACCGACGCGCCGTCCATCTCCGCCGACTCGTAGATCTCCTTGGGCAGTGTCTTCATGTAATTGCTCAGCACGAAGGTGCAGAAACCGGTCTGGAAGGCGACATTGACCAGGATCACCCCAAGGTGCGAGTTCAGCAGGGTGCCCGACGCGGAGACCCACTCGGGCACCTCGAAGGCCCGGAACATCCGGTAGATCGGGATCAGCAGGGACTGCGGCGGCAGCAGGTTGGCCGCGACGAACAGGCTGAGCAGCGACAGGTTGAACTTGAAGCTGAACCGGGCCAGCACGAAGGCCATGCAGGAGCTGAAGGCCAGGGTGAGCAGCACCGCACTGATGGTGATGATGGCGGAGTTCACGAAGCTGTTGGAGAAGCCGCCCCGCTCCCAGGCATTGGTGTAGTTGTCCAGGGTGAAGCCGCCGAAGGACATGTAGCCGTGGTCCATCGTGTAGCCGTAGTCCCGGAAGGAGTTGAACAGTGCCCACAGCAGGGGGAAGAGGAAGACCAGGCTGGTGGTGATCAGGAAGGCGTGCAGCGCCACCCGGCCGGCGGTCAACGGGCGGTGCCGCGAGGGCAACACCTCGGGTGTGGTGGTGGAGGTGCTCACTGGCCCTCTCCCTTCATGACGACGCGGAGCTGGATCACGATGAAGACCGAGCTGATCAGCAGCATGATGGTGGCCAGGGCGGAGCCGAAGCCGATCCGGCTGGCCTCGCCCACCACATTGGTGGTGACCAGGGTGGAGATCAGCTCCAGGCCATTGCGGCCCCGGTTGATCACCCAGGCCAGATCGAAGGCACGCAGACCCTCGATCACGGTGATGGTGACGACGATGATGTTGATCGGCCGCAGGGCGGGGAAGATCACGTCGCGGTAGGTCTTGAACTGGCTGGCGCCATCAATGGCGGCCGCTTCGCGCAGCGACGGATCGATCCCCTTCAGACCCGACAGGTAGAGCAGCATGATGTAGCCGACGTGCCGCCAGCCATTGGCCAGCATGGCCGCCCACAGGTTGATGTTGGAATTGCCGTACCAGTCGATCTGGGTGCCGAAGAGCCAGTTCAGGAAGCCCTGGTCCCGGCTGTACATCAGCTGCCAGATGAAGCCCACCAGCGCGGCGGACAGCACCACCGGCAGGTAGAGCGCGGTCTGGTAGGCGCGCGAGCCGCGGATCTCCTTGTCCAGCAGGATCGCCAGGAACATGCCGAGCGGGGTGAAGACCAGGAAGAGGCCCAGCAGCCAGATCAGGTTGTGGGTGAGCGCCGGCCAGAAGGGCGGGTAGATGGTGGCCAGATCGGTGTAGTTCTTCAGGCCGACGAACTCGATCTGGTCCAGACCACCGACGCCGTCCCACTTGGTGAACGACAGCGCGACCGAGGTGAGGGCCGGGAGCCAGACGAAGACCACCACGAGCAGGACCGGGATCGTCGCCATGGCGATGATCGTGGCCTTGTCGGCGGCGCGCATCTTGCGTCGCCGACGCCTGGAGGGCGGTGCTTCGGTGGCAGTCACGGCAGGGGTGGTGACAGACATGGTTCTCCTCGGTTCGCGCCGTCGTCACTGACGCGCGGGACAGGGATCAGGCGAAGATGGACTTCTTCTGTTCCTCGACGGACTTCAGGATGGAATCGATCGCTCCGGGATCCTTGGTGAACTGCTGGAAGGCGGGGCCGATCACGGTGTTGGCGAAGTCGGGACGCGAATCGCGGTCCAGGAACTGGGAGATGTTCTCCGCTTCCTCGATCATCTTCACGGCCTTCTTCTGCAGCGGCGTGTAGCTGGCCTGGTCGGCCTTGGAATTGGCGGCGATCACCGACGGGTCGGACTTGATGGTGATCCCGACGGCTTCCGGGGTGCTCAGGTAGAGCAGCAGTTCCTTCGCCGCGGCTTCGTTCTTGGGCTTGGCCGCCATCATGAAGCCGTCCACCGGGGCCTCGACCACCTTGGTGCCGACGGCCGCGTCGAATTCCGGGAAAGCGAAGAAGTCGATGTCCTCCTTGGCGTCCTTGGAGGCCTGGAACTGCTGGGAGATGAACATGCCCATGGTGTACATGCCGGACTTCTTCTGGATCAGGCTCTGCGCTGCCTCCTGCCAGGTGCGGCCCAGCGAGTCACTCTGGTGGAAGGGCAGCAGTTCCTTCCACGCGGCGAAGACCTTCTTCACCTGCTCACTCTCCCAGGACTCCTCGCCGGCCATCAGCTTGACGTGGTGGTCGTAGCCGTTGATCCGCAGGTTCAGCATGTCGAAGGTGCCCATCGCCTCCCAACCGTCCTTGTTGGCGAAGGCGATCGGGTTCAGGCCGTCCTTCTTCATCTTCTCGCAGAGCGTCAGCCACTCGTCCTTGGTCTTGGGAACCTCGTAGCCGTGCTGCTTCCACACGCTCGGGCGGTAGAAGATGCCCCACGGGTAGTAGGTGGAGGGCACGAAGATCTGCTTGCCGTCGGCGGTGGCCAGGTTCTTCATCGACTCCGGCATGCCGTCGATCTTCTCCCACACATCGGAGACGTCGCCGACCAACTGCTTGTCCGCGAAGTAGCGGGCGCGGTATCCGGCAAACCAGGTGAAGACATCATCCGGGCTGCCCTGCAGGTAGTTGTTGATGCCTTCCTTGAAGGTCTCGTGCTGGATGGTGTTGATCTTCACGTCGGCCTTCTTGAAGCCGGCCATCATCTCGGCAAAGGCCTTGCGGGGAATGTCATCCGACTGCGACGAGCCGACGGTGACGGTGCCACCGACCGAGGCGCCCGAACCGGGAGCTGTGCTGCTCTTCTTGTCACCTCCACAGGCGGTCAGCCCGCCGAGCGCGGCGGCGCCGACAAGGCCCTGCAGCATGGCCCGGCGGCCGAAGTGGGGCATGGGGATGGTCTGGTTGGTCATCGTTCTCCTCCTTGAGAGCGGTTGGGTTGTGTGCTGGCCCGAAGGACCAGCTCGGTGGAGAAGACCCGATGTCCGGGGTCGTCTCCTTGCAGAGCCGTGGTGAGCATCTGCACCGTTGCCCGGCCCAGCTGGCGCAAGGGCTGGCGAACGGTGGTCAATGGGGGGTTGGACGTGCGGCTGATTTCGTGGTCGTCGAAGCCGACCAGCAGCAGGTCGCTGGGGACGCGCAGTCCCCGTCGCGTGGCCTCGTCCAGGGCACCGACGGCCATCCGGTCCGAGGCGCAGAAGACGGCATCCAGGTCTGGGTGGCGCTCCAGCAGGGCGGCCAAGGCGGTGCCGCCGGAGGCGCGCCCGTAGTCGCCGTGCTCCACCAGGTCCTCGGAGAAGCGCTGCCTGAGCGCCTCCCGGAAACCGATCTCGCGTTCCTGGCTGCCCAGCGCATCCAGCGGTCCGGCGATCATCCCGATGCGGGTCGCCCCCAGCTCCTGCAGGTGTTCGGTGGCCTGGCGTGCCCCGGTGCGATCGGTGATGGTGACCGACCAGAGCAGCTTGTTGTGGTGGTCGGCCGGCGGGATACCGCAGACCACCACCGGCACCTCGGCGTCGGCGATCACGTCCAGCATTGGGTCGCTGACGTGCGGGCTGAGATGCACCACCCCGTCGACGTGCCGGGAGCCCAGGAAGGTGGCGGTGCGCCGACGCTCCTCGTCGTTGCCGGCCAGCAGGAGCACCAGGGCTGTCTCGGTGTCGGCCAGTCCGTCGGAGACCCCCTGCAGCAGCAGGCTGAAGGTGGGGTCGGCGAAGAGCTCGTGTTGCGGTTGGGTGAGCAGCACCGCGATCGCATTGTTGCGTCCGCTGGCCAGCGAGCGGGCGTGCGGATTGGCGCGATAGTTGGACTTCTTCACCGCCGCCTCGACGGCCTTGCGGGCCGCAGGGCTCACCCTGGGGCTCCCATTCAGGACGCGGCTGACCGTCCCGCGGGAGACTCCCGCGAGCTGGGCGACGTCCTGGATGGTGGCCTGCTTGGGCATCACTGGCACCACAGGGTGAAGCCGAAGCGGGTGCTGGTGGGCCACAGTTGGTGCTGCGGGAGGACGTCGGGGCCGCAGGAGCGGGTGCCCAGGCCGTGCTGGGCGGCGTCCAGGTACAGGTGGGTGTGGGTTGGCGCCGGGAGCTCGTGCTGGTGCGCCGCGGCGGTCAGCTGGTGGGCATCGTGGCGTCCGACGCCGAAACCGATCCGCCGCTCCCCCAGCGCTCCGAGCTGCAGGGATTCGATCCGCAGCGTGGGCAGACCTTCTCCGCTCAGCCAGGCCCAGAAGAGATCGGGCCGGTGGCCGCTCTCCTGCGGGACGGCATAGGGCGTGGTCATCTCGTCGATCGGGCGTTCCCACCAACCGTGCCGGGCGGCGGTACGGGAATCCGGGTAGGCCTCCTGCGGCCCCATGCCGCACCAGTAGGCGTCGCGGTAGCCCAGCGGAAGCGCCAGGTGGACGCCGATCCGGGGCCAGGTGCAGATCGGTTCGCGCGGGCCGATCGGGTCGACGCTGACCTCGCAGCGCAGCGCACCGTCCAGCTGCGTCCCCTCAACCCGTGCCCCCTCAACCTGTGCCCCATCGACGAGTGCCCAGCGGAATTCCACCTCGGCGCCGTGGGTGCCCTGGGCGGGCAGCAACCGCTGTCGCACCACGTACTCGTCGCCCTCGATCCGGGCGTGCACCAGCCGGGCGTGCAGCCGGTCCAGGCCGGCGGCGCGCCAGCGGTCGGCCGACGAGGGGCCGTCGACGCCGTGGCCGTGGGTCAGTTCCGGGTCGGCCAGTTCGTAGGAGCCGAAGGTGGTCAGCGAGTCGTTCTCCGTCGGGGCCCGCCACAGCTCCAGGTGGCAGGCGTCGACGGCAACCTCCCCCAGGCTGGTCAGGGTGCCGGTGATGGCGTCGAAGCACGCCGGACCGATCCGAACCACATCGCCGTCCAGCGTCGGGGCGGCCGTGGGGCGCGGCAGGGGCTGCGGTGCGGCGGGCTGGTCCAGCCGGAAGCGGGCATGGCCCAGCTCGAAGTCGTGTTCACCCGCCAGCCAGCTCCGCTTGGCGCATTCGTGCTTGAACCACAGGGCGGTGACGGCGATGGTGGCCCACGAGCCGGGCTGGTAGCTTTCCCTGACGCAGTCGGGCAGGCTCACCACGACGCTCTGACCGGCGGGGATCACCGGCACGTCCAACCGCACGCTCTTGTCCCGTCGGATCTCGCCGCGCTCCATCGCCTCCAGCGTCGGACCGGGGGTCTCCCCCACGGCCCAGGTGCACAGGAAGTCCACCTTGGCGGAATCCAGTCCGTGCCAGCGATTGGTGATCCGCAGCCGCCGGTCCTCGGTCAACTCGAAGGTGAAGGGCGCGTTGACCGCCGCCAGCTCGCCCAGTCCGGGGCTCGGCGTGCCGTCGGCCAGCACCAGGCCGTCGCAGACGAAGGAGCCGTCGTGGACCCGTTCACCGAAGTCGCCGCCGTAGCCGTGGAAGGGCGTGCCGTCGGCAGTGTGGGTGAGCAGGCCATGATCGCGCCACTCCCACACGAAGCCACCGTGCCAGCCGGGCAGGTTGAAGGCCTCGTCGTACTCGGCGAGTGCGCCGGGGCCATTGCCCATGGCGTGGGCGTACTCGCAGAGCATCATCGGCTTGGCGGCCAGCCGGACGGATTGCGCGCTGCGCTGGGTGAGGGCCACTCCCAAGCCCTCGCTCATCTCGCGCATCTCCACCAGTGAGGTGTACATCCGACTGACCACGTCTGAATACGCCGCCTCGTAGTCGCCCTCGTAGTGCACGGGACGGCCGGGGTCGCGGCGCTTGATCTGGTTGGCCATCGCGGCCAGGTTGGCGCCGGTGCCGGACTCATTGCCCAGGCTCCAGCAGATGATCGACGGGTGGTTCTTGTCCCGCTCCACCATCCGGTCGGCGCGGTCCAGGTAGTTCTGCTGCCAGGCCGGGTCCTCGGACGGGTTGCCCACCCAGCCGTTCAGCTCGAAACCGTGGGTCTCCAGGTCGCACTCGTCAATCACCCAGAAGCCCAGCTCGTCGCACATCTCCAGCAGTTCGGGGTGTGGCGGGTAGTGGCTGGTGCGAACCGCGTTGAGGTGGTGGCGCTTCATCAGCTCCAGCCCGGCGCGGGCGTCCGCGGCGTCGAAGACGCGTCCCTTGCTGGGGTGGAACTCGTGCCGGTTCACCCCGCGGAAGCGCACCGGTGCGCCGTTGACCAGCCAGTCACGGCCAATGATCTGCACCGTGCGGAAACCCAGGCGCAGGTCGATCTGTTCGGCCTGGTTGCTGACCGTGGCCGGGTAGAGCCGGGGCGTCTCGGGGCACCACGCCTCGACGCTGTTGATCCGGATGGGCGCGATCTCGGCTTCGCTCTGCCAGGTGACCTCGACGCCGAGCTGCGGAACGCGCAGGGTGATCGGGTAGGCGGCCTCGGTGGCCCGCACCTCGGGGGTAATGGTTCCGGTGCCGTCGGTGTGGTCGTAGTCGGCCCGGAGCCACGCGTCGTCGATGCCGGCGACGGGCCGGCCCACCAGGCTGACGCTGCGGAAGATGCCCGGCAGCCACCACTGGTCCTGATCCTCGACGTAGGTGTTGGCGCTCCACTGGTACACGCGGATGTGCAGCAGGTTGGCGCCGGGGTGCAGGTGTTCGGTGATGTCCAGTTCCAGCGGAAGGCGGGAGCCGGAGAAGGTGCCCACCCGGGTGCCGTTGATGCTGATGAGGCCCAGGCTCTCGACGCCGTCCAGGCGCAGCAGCACCTTCTCGAAGCCCTGCCAGTCGGCCCAGGCCTCGGGCGCCTGCAGGTCAGTGCCGTTGGTGTCGGCGTCTGCCCCGGGCAGGGTGATCCACAGCCGGTGGTCGCCGGTGGGGTTCTCATCCGGGACGTGCGGCGGATCCAGCGGGATCGGGAACTGCACGTTGGTGTAGGCGGGCTTGCCCCAGGCGCCGTCGTTCTGCAGCACCCAGTGCCCGGGGATCTCGATCCGCTCCCAGGCGGCGTCGTCGAGTTCGGGGCTGGCGGCCTCGACAGGGGCCCAGGCCGGGCTCGCACTCAGCCGGAAGCGCCACTGGCCGTCGAGACTCCATCGCAAGGGCTCGTTGCGACGCCAGGAGCGGGCAGGCAGACGCACGGGCGCAGCAGTGCTGATCAGCTCCGTGCCGCGCAGACCACCGGTGTGATCGGTCCCACCCTCAAACACAGGAAACTCCCTCGTAGCCCGTTCGACATGCGCTCACGTCTGTGTGAACGCTCCCACACTAGCGGCCCTCAAGGTTCATTTGCAATGGCTCAGCACATATTCGCTCGGTCGGACTGAGCGATTGACCAGACAGGCCAGGAGGCTGCATCGGTGCGAGTTCTAGGCTACGAGCATGGCGCGCAAGCAGATCCTGTGTGTCGGGGACAGCCTGACCAGAGGCGGAGTGGGATGGTCCTACATACCGTTCTCACACCATCGGCGGACCATGGTCAACGAAGGGCGCGACGGCGACACGCTCTGGGGACTCGGGCATCGGCTTTCCAAGCTGCTCCAGCGGCCCGGCCGACCACCTGCGTGGTGGGAATCGGGACCAACGACCTTCTACTGCCATTCCTGTCGACGCGGCCCGGCTGGCGACAGATCATGGCGATTCGCTCCCGGCTCATGCACAGCTGCACCTCTGACGACGACTTCGTTCGGGACTATCGCGCCCTCATCTCCCGCATCCAAGCCGCCGGGCTGACCACAGTCATCGTGGGCCTACCACTCATCGAACTTCGCGACTACCCGGACGACGTGTGCGCCCGCCGCAACCTCATGCTCCGAGACATCGCCGCGCAGACCGATTGCACCTTCGTGGACGCGGCAGCGGCCATGGCTGCCGCTGGACCCGCATTGCCGGCCGCTCGGCGCTACGCGTGGTCGAGGTTCCCACCCATCCGGGTGATGGATGCAGTCATCATGCAGATCGCTCCCCCGACCAAGGACTGGTTCACCGTCCTGCGCAGGCTCCAACTGACAGTCGACGGCGTGCACTGGAACAGCCGCGCCGCCAAGGCCGTCGCTCATGCCATCGATGACGCATTGGATGACGCCGAGGTGCCCGTCCCCGAATAGCCCAGGAAGGGTGAGGGCGGCGGGCAGAACTGCCGCTGACCGAACACCATTTTCCGCAACTAGCAGTGGTGCAGTTGTCATCTCGCGAGTCTCGTTGCCCGATAGAAAGCACACCCCAATGGTCAGCCAAAGTCTATCGACTCGACGGCGGCTAACTGGCCACGAAGGTATCGGAGTTCGGGTCCGTCCGGGCAGAGGGCAATGGCTGTCTTGTATGCGTCGCGGGCTGCACTGATCTGTCCTTCACGCCGCAACAGCTCTGCACGAACGACATGTACACGATGGTGGCCGGGGAGTTGATCAGCCGCAGCTTGTAGGACACGAAGGCCTTCCAAGGGGCCCGACAATTCGGCGACAGCCACCGCGCGGTTGAGTCGGACGACTGGTGAGCCTGTGAGGAGTTCAAGTCGTCGGTAGACACGAACAACGGCCGCCCAGTCCGTGTCTGCCGCAGTAGCGGCGGTGGCGTGGAAGGCAGCGATCAGTGCTTGCAAGCGCAGCTCTTCCGCAAAGCCGACCGTGGGTGCGATCGCGCGAAGCACCGCCAGCCCACTGTCGATCTCGTCCTTGTGCCATCGGCTGCGATCCTGATCGGCAAGCCGCACCAGGCCACCATCAGCATCGGCGCGCGCATCACGTCGGTCATGCTGCAACGTCACCAAAGCGCAGAGCGCGTCCAGAACAGGCGTCCCTGGAACCAGTTCGGAGGACCGTACGGCCGGTAGGTCTGGGCTCGGCGGGAAGTCCGCTGGGCAAGGTGTCCGGTTTGGTCGAGACGAGCCGGGCCGGGGGGAGTCAGAGTTGGTGTCGAGGAGGACATCATGCCGAGTTGGGGCCAGGTCAATGCGGTACAGCGGATGCAGGACCATCTGCAGGCACATGTGGATGATCCTGAGCAGGACGTCGCTGCCATGTGTGCTGCGCTGGGCTACTCGGAGCGCCACGCCCGTCGGCTGTTCAGCTCACTGGTGGGCATCACACCCGCCGAGTACCTGCGCCGCCTCCGGCTGACAGCCGCTGCCCAAGCTCTCGCGGGCGGGAACCAGACCGTTCTGGAGGCCGCCATCGCAGCAGGTTTCGAGAGCCATGACGGCTTCACCAGAGCGTTCGCGCGAGAGTTCCACCTCACCCCGTCCGACTACCGGCGGATCCGGCCCCCAGTCACCTGGTTCATCGCGAACCCGGTGCGCCACTACTACAGCTACCTCGACCCGTACCAGGAGAACACCATGACCACAATCACCTGCACCGTCACGATCGTCGACCACCCCGCCGCCCGGCTGCTCGTCCAGCGCTCCACACAAGCCAGCGAGTACTGGAGCTACTGCGAAGAGATGGGATGCGACTGGGAAGGACTGCTGGCGAGCATTCCCGAGCGGCTGTGCGACTCTGCTCTGGTCACGCTTCCACCGTCCATGGTCCTGCCCGAAACATCACCCATCGCGGCGGGTGTGGAGCTGCCAGCAACTTGGTCGGGTCCGGTGCCCGAGGGCTACGAATTGGTGGAGTTGCCCGCCCAGACCAGCGCGCACTTCGTCACCCAGCCCTTCGAGAACGAGGACGACTACGCCCGCGTTATCGGATTGCTGGACGAGGCCGTCGCCCAGTACGATCCGGCCCCGTTCGGCTACCGGATAGACCCGACCGCAGGTGTTGCCTACAACTTCGGTGCGCAGGCCGCCCGCGGCGGACGCCAGAACCATCCCCTGACGGCGGTCCCCCGATGAGCCTGCCCCCGCTCGACCTCGTCGCCGCCGCCCGGACAGGAAGCAAGAACCTGCGCGATACACTCGGCACACCACCCTCACAATCCGCTGTCCTGGACGAACTCCATGCCCTCGGACAGCGCAGGCGTGACTTGCTCGGGGAGCTACGTGACGTCGTGCACCGAGCCGAGGCCCAAGGCTTGTCAAGGGCGACCATCGCGAGAACGATCGGCCTGACGAGCCGCGCCCTGCGACGAGACCTCTCGGCCACCGCTGGGTGCTTGTCCGCGCACTCATGCAGATGAACGCTCGCCCTTTGCGTGTGACGTTGAGGTACATGGCATTCATGGGTCTCAGTGCTACAAGTCAGACTCCGACGAGGAGCCTCAGCACCACTCCGTCACCAGCCGGACCCCGCGGTCGCGGGTGTACTTCGCAAGCCCACGCCTTCGTCGAGGAAGAGCACACCCCGATGGGTCGAGACGTTACCTTCCCGATCCGCAACATGACGTCACGGCCGGAGGTGGCCAGTCTGCTTCAAGGTCTATTGGTCACGGCTTGCACTCCGGCCCAGACGTTCACGGGCCAGGCAAATGACACCGGCCGACCCTTGCCTGACACGGTGGCCCGGACCCGCCGATCTCCCGGGAAGACCGGGCTCCATTCCGTGCACGCACACGGTCCGCCGCCCCCCCATCGGGGCGACGGACCGTGTGTCTGTGACACCTGCGAAAGGTCAGGCCTTCAACTGGCGGACCTCGGGGCCGATCGGGCGGGGCAGCTTGCTGGGCACCCCGGACAGGAAGGCGTCGACGCCATTGGCGCAACCCCGACCCTCCGCAATGGCCCAGACGATCAGCGACTGGCCACGGCCGCAGTCACCGGCGGCGAAGACCCCGGAGACATTGGTCTCGTACTGGGCGCCGCGCTTGATGTTGCCGCGCTCGTCCAGCTCCAGACCCAGCTCGGCCACCACCCCGTCGGGCTCGGGGTGGACGAAGCCCATCGCCTGCAGCACCAGGTCAGCCTTGAGCTCCTTCTCGGTGCCCTCGACGGTGACCAGCTTGCCGCCCTCGAACTTCACCTCCGAGAGGCGCAGCCCGGTGACGTGCCCGTCCTCACCGAGGAATTCGGAGGTATTGACGGCATACAGCCGCTCGCCACCCTCCTCATTGGCCGAGGCCACCCGGTAGATCATCGGGTAGGTGGGCCACGGCTGCTGCTCGGGCCGGCTCTGCGGCGGCTGCGGCATGATCTCCAGCTGGGTCACCGACGCGGCGCCCTGACGCAGCGCCGTGCCCAGACAGTCATTGGAGGTGTCGCCACCGCCGATCACCACGACGTGCTTGCCCTTGGCGTGGATCTGGCCCTCGGCAGGCTCACGGGCCTCGACAGGCTCGGCCGTCGCGAGGCGCTTGGTGGCCTGGGTCAGGTAGTCCATCGCCTGGCGGATGCCGTCCAGGTCGCTGCCCGGCACCTGCAGGGCACGCGGCACCGTCGAACCGATGGTCAGCACCACCGCGTCGAAGCGTTCCCGCAGCTGCTCGCCGGTGATCCCACCGTGCTGGTCGGCGTCGGGACCGATCGGGGTGTTGGTCTTGAAGACCGTGCCCTCCAGTCGCATCTGCTTGAGCCGCCGGTCAAGCACCGACTTCTCCATCTTGAACTCCGGGATGCCATAGCGCAACAGCCCGCCGATCGCGTCGGCGCGTTCGTAGACGACGACGGTGTGTCCGGCCCGGGTGAGCTGCTGGGCGACGGCCAGGCCGGCCGGTCCGGACCCGACGACGGCGACGGTCTTCAGCGAGTGCCACTGCGGCTGCTGCGGCACCACCCGTCGGTCATCCCAGGCCTTGTCGATGATGGAGACCTCGATGTTCTTGATGGTTACCGGCTCGCGGCTGATGCCCACCACACAGGCGGTCTCACACGGCGCCGGGCACAGCCGCCCGGTGAACTCCGGGAAGTTGTTGGTGGCGTGCAGCCGCTCCAGGGCGCTGGTCCATTCGTCGCGCCAGATCAGGTCATTCCACTCCGGGATCAGGTTGCCCAGCGGGCATCCCGTGTGACAGAAGGGAATGCCGCAGTCCATGCAACGGCTGGCCTGCTCGGTGATGATCGGCAGCAGGGAACGGCCGGGCGTGCCCGGGTAGACCTCCTGCCAGTCACCCAGGCGCTCGTCGACGGGACGACGCTCGGCCAGCTGGCGCTGCTTGGTGATGAATCCGCGCGGATCAGCCATGAGCTGCCTCCATCATGAGATCGGTCATTTCGTCTTCCTTGATGCCGGCGAGGAGCGCGTCCTCACGGGCCTTGATCACCCGGGCGTAGTCGCGCGGGACGATGCTGGTGAAGTGCTCCGCCAACCAGGCGTCGTCGTGGCCCAGCAGGGCGTCGGCGACGGTGGATCCGGTGGCATCGCGGTGCAGCTCCAGCAACTCCTTGATCCGCTCGACGGCCTTCGCGTCGGCCGGCTGGGCATCCACCAGTTCGGTGTTCAGCCGGGCGGCATTCAGGTCCAGCACCCAGGCCGAACCACCGCTCATGCCCGCGGCCACATTGCGGCCGGTGGGGCCCAGGATCAGCGCCTCACCGCCGGTCATGTACTCCAGCGCGTGGTCACCCACACCCTCCACCACCGCCGTGGCACCGGAATTGCGCACGCAGAAGCGTTCGCCCACCACACCCCGCAGCAGGATCTGTCCGCTGGTGGCGCCGTAGCCGATCACGTTTCCGGCGACGATCTGCGTCGAGGGGTCAAAGCTGACGTCCTCGCTGGGGGTGACGACGATCCGCCCGCCGCACAGACCCTTGCCGACGTAGTCATTGGAGTCACCCACCAGCCGCAGCGTGACGCCGCGGGGCAGGAAGGCGCCGAAGGACTGTCCGGCGGTGCCGTTGAGGGTGAACTGGATGGTGTCGTCGTCCAACCCCTTCCCCTCGGTGGCCATGGTGACCTCGTGACCCAGGATGGTTCCCACGGTGCGGTCCACATTGCGGATGGCGACGGTGTGGTTGACCTTCTCCCCCGCCTCCAGCGCGGGCCGGGCCAGCTCCACCAGCTGGGCGTCCAGCTTGGCGGCCAGGCCATGGTCCTGGCTGACGGTGTTGTGCAGCGGGGTGCCCTCGGGTGCCTGCACCTGCTCCAGGATCGGCGAGAGGTCGAGCCCCTTGGCCTTCCAGTGGCTGATGGCCGGGGCGGCATTGAGCACCTCGACGTGGCCGACGGCCTCCTGGATGCTGCGGAAGCCCAGCTCGGCCAGGATCTCGCGCACCTCCTGGGCGATGAACTCCATGAAGTTCACCACGTGGTCCGCCTGGCCGTGGTAGTGCTCGCGCAGCGCCCGGTTCTGCGTCGCGATGCCCACCGGGCAGGTGTCCTTGTGGCAGACGCGCATCATGATGCAGCCGCTGACCACCAGGGCGGTGGTGGCAAAGCCGAACTCCTCGGCGCCCAGCAGGGCGGCGATCACCACGTCGCGGCCGGTCTTCAGCTGGCCGTCGCACTGCACGACGACGCGATCCCGCAGGCCGTTGACCAGCAGGGTCTGCTGGGCCTCGGCCAGGCCGAGCTCCCACGGTCCGCCGGCGTGCTTGAGCGACGTCAGCGGCGCCGCGCCGGTGCCACCGTCGTGGCCGCTGATCAGCACCAGGTCGGCCTTGGCCTTGGCCACACCGGCCGCGACGGTGCCGACGCCCACCTCGGCGACGAGCTTCACATGCACCCGGGCCTTGGGGTTGGCGCACTTGAGGTCGTGGATCAGCTGCTTCAGGTCCTCGATGGAGTAGATGTCGTGGTGCGGCGGCGGGCTGATCAGGCCGACGCCGGGCGTGGAGTGCCGGGTCTTGGCCACCCACGGGTAGACCTTCGGGCCGGGCAGCTGGCCGCCCTCACCGGGCTTGGCACCCTGCGCCATCTTGATCTGGATGTCGGTGGCGTAGCTCAGGTACTCGCTGGTGACGCCGAAACGGCCACTGGCCACCTGCTTGATCGCGGAGCAGCGCGCCGGGTCGTGCAGGCGCTCGGAGTCCTCGCCGCCCTCGCCGGTGTTCGACTTGCCGCCGATCCGGTTCATCGCGATCGCCAGCGTCTCGTGCGCCTCCTGGCTGATCGAGCCGTAGCTCATCGCGCCGGTGGAGAAGCGCTTGACGATCTCGCTGACCGGCTCCACCTCGTCGACGCTGATCGGCTGCCGGTCGCTGTTGAACTGCAACAGCGACCGCAGCGTCATCAGCCGCGACGAGTTGTCGTTGACCAGGCTGGTGTAGCGCTTGAAGACGTCGTAGCGGCCGGTCTGGGTGGCGTGCTGCAGGCGGAAGACCGTCTCGGGGTTGAACAGGTGTTCCTCCCCCTCGCGCCGCCACTGGTACTCGCCGCCGACGTCCAGTGTGCGGTGCGGGGTGACCGAGGTGATCGGGTAGGCGCGCTCCTGGCGCAGCTGCACCTCCCGGGCAATCTCGTCCAGCCCGATGCCCTCGATCCGGGTGGGGGTGCCGTCGAAGAACTCCTCGACGAAGTCGCTCCTGAGCCCCACCACCTCGAAGATCTGGGCGCCGGTGTAGCTCTGGATGGTGCTGACGCCCATCTTGCTCATCACCTTGAGCACGCCCTTGCCGAGTGCCTTGTAGACATTCTGGATGGCCTGCTCCGGCTCGGTCTGCACGTACAGCTCGTGCCGGGCCATGTCCTCGGCGGATTCGAAGACCAGGTAGGGGTTCACCGCGGCCGCGCCGTAGCCGATCAGCAGGGCGACGTGGTGCACCTCGCGCACGTCGCCGGCCTCGACGATCAGGCCCACCCGGGTGCGGGACTTCTCCCGGACCAGGTGGTGGTGGATGCAGCTGGTGAGCAGCAGCGACGGGATCGGCGCCAGCTCCCGGTTCGCGTGCCGGTCGCTGAGGATGATGGTGCGGGCACCGTCGGCGATCGCCTGGCTGACCTCGGCGCGGATCTCGTCCAGCCGGGCGCGGAGCGCCGCTCCCCCACCGTCCACCGGGTAGAGGCCGCGCACGACGTAGGACTGGTAGTCGGGGTGCTCCCCGTCGGTGTTGATCCGGTTGATCTTGGCCAACTGGTCGGAATCCAGGATCGGGTAGGGAATCACCAGCTGACGGCAGGATTCCGGCCCGGGGGTGAGCAGGTTGGCCTCGGCGCCGATCGAGCCGGCCAGGCTGGTGACCAGCTCCTCCCGGATGGCGTCCAGCGGCGGGTTGGTGACCTGCGCGAAGAGCTGGGTGAAGTAGTCGAAGATCATCTTCGGACGCTCGCTGAGCGCGGCCAGCGGGGTGTCGGTGCCCATCGAGCCGATGGTCTCCGCGCCGGTATTGGCCATCGGGGCCACCACCAGCCGCAATTCCTCGTGGGTGTAGCCGAAGAGCTGCTGGCGACGGGTGACCGAGGCGTGCGAGTGCACGATGTGGGTGCGTTCGGGCAGCTCGTTCAGGTTCAGCTGGCCGGCGGCGAGCCACTCGCCGTAGGGATGTTCGGCGGCCAGGGCGTCCTTGATCTCGTCGTCGTCGATGATCCGGTGCTCGGCCAGGTCCACCAGGAACATCCGGCCGGGCTGCAGCCGACCCTTCTGGGTGACGTCCTTGGGCTCGACGGGCAGCACGCCCGCCTCGGAGGCGAAGATCACCCGGTCGTCGGTGGTCACCCAGTAGCGGGCGGGGCGCAGGCCATTGCGGTCCAGCACGCCGCCGATCTGGCTACCGTCGGTGAAGGTGACGCAGGCCGGCCCGTCCCAGGGCTCCATCACGGCCGCGTGGAAGCGGTAGAAGTCGCGCCGGGCCTGGCTCATCTCGGTGTGCTTCTGCCACGCCTCGGGGATCATCATCAGCACGGCGTGCGGCAGCTTGCGGCCGCCCAGGTGCAGCAGTTCCAGCACCTCGTCGAAGCTGGCCGAATCGGAGCCCGACGGGGTGCAGATCGGGAAGAGTCGCTTCAGGTCGCCCGGGATCACGTCGGATTCCAGCAGCGCCTCCCGCGAGCGCATCCAGTTGCGGTTGCCCTTGACGGTGTTGATCTCGCCGTTGTGCGCGATCATCCGGAAGGGGTGGCTGAGTTCCCAGGCGGGGAAGGTGTTGGTGCTGAAGCGGGAGTGCACCAGCGCCAGCGCGGAGGCCATCCGCTCGTCGTGCAGCTCCGGGTAGACATGCTCCAGCTGGTCGGTGGTCAGCATGCCCTTGTAGACCAGGGTGCGGGAGCTGAGCGAGGAGAAGTAGACCCCGGCCTCAATCTGGGCGCGCTTGCGCAGCACGTAGACCAGTCGGTCCAACTCCAGACCGGTCTCCTGCCCGCGACTGGAGACCAACAGCTGCGCCATGTGGGGCATGGCATTGAGGGAGATGGGGCTGAGCGTGTCGGTCTGCACCGGCACCTCGCGCCAGCCGAGCACCTTCAGACGTTCCTCGACGGCAATCTTCTCGATGGTGATCCGGGCCATGTCCCGGTCCGCCTCGTCGACGGGCAGGAAGGCCATGCCGACGGCATAGGCGCCGGCCTCGGGCAGGTCGAAGTCGCAGGCCTCGCGCAGGAAGGCGTCGGGCACCTGGATCAGGATGCCGGCGCCGTCACCGGCGGCCTCGTCGGCGCCGGTGGCACCGCGGTGGTCGAGATTGCGCAGGGCCTCCAGGCCCTGTTCGACGATGTCGTGGTCGGCGACGCCGGTCAGTCGGGCCACGAAGGCCACGCCACAGGCGTCGTGCTCGAAACTGGGGTCGTACAGCCCCTGCTTGGGGCGATGCGGAAAGACCTGATGGGTCATGCATGTTCTCCGATCTGGCAGGTCGGTTGCCCGACGACGGGATCGGCGCCCGAACCACTGCGGCCACGGGGCACCAACCGTGGCGAAACGCTAAGTGGCCCATGTTTCGGGCATGTTTCGCGCTCATTTCATGGACGTCTCCGCAGCGCGTGGGGGGATCGAGGTGCATGAGCACCATCTCTGGTCGGGTTCAACCGCCTGGTCAGCAAGCCAGGTGTCGCCCGCGAGCGCCCGGTGGAGGCTCGTCCCGCGAGGTGCGTGAGGGCGCACTCGTGCTGAGAGTCGGACGTTGGCAGGCGGGCATCCTTGACGGCTCGTGTGCCTTCAGTACAGTCGCGCGCATGCCACCTTCCTCACCTACGCCGAGAAGCGGCCACATCCATCTGGTTGCACCTGATCCGGAGCGTTTCGACAGCTGGGCAGACTGCCTGCGCGACTTTGCGTCCGGTCCGATCGACGACTCCGGCTACCTGCCGGGGCAAGCCCCAGAACCCAGCCGTGACGCGTTTGCCGAGTACCTGACTGACCGACTCAGCGCTGACGATCCCGGCAAGCCGCTTCCGGACGGATGGGTCCACTGCACCTTCCGGTGGATCGTGGACTCAAGTTGGCCTGAAGGAGGACCACTGCTCGGGTTCTTCGCCATCCGGCACGCCCTGACCCAGTTCCTCTTCGACCAAGCAAGACACATCGGCTACAGCGTCCGCCCAGCAGCACGACGACGAGGCATCGCTTCCGCGGCGCTCAAGGCTGGCCTGCCCATCGCTGAAGAACTTGGCGCCAGTCCGACACTGGTGTGCTGCCTTGAGGAGAACGAGGCTTCGAGGCGAACCATCTTGCACGCGGGCGGCCAGTATGACGGATCATGCAACGGCTTCCGAAGGTATTGGATTGGCGCTGAGCCTTGGCCGTCCGGACCCACCGCCAGATAGCTAAAGTGGATGCGAGCTTCTACAACCGCAGAGTACAACTTGAATGTTTTGGACCGTAAGCGTTGTACGTCGGTGGATCACTCCAGATCCGAGGGCACGTCCAGGGTCCATGGGGTGCCGCGCAATTCCTCCACGAGCAGTTCCACGGCTGGCCCGAAGGACGTGGCGGGAAGGGGGTCGTCCAGCCCGGGGAAAGCGTCGGCAGCGAATATCCGCACGTCCTGGTCAATCCACAAGAGCTGGCCGGGCGCCTGGGGTGCCGAGCCAGCCTGGTTGTGCAGCCGCAGATGGCGTGCGCGGAGCCGGCCGCTCTCAAAGTCGCGCAGCGGTGGATACTCCAGGGCCCGTACCACCTGGCCCCCGACGCGGGCATGCCACGACCGCTGTGCCAGGTCCCCGGAGAACTCCTCGTCGGTCAGCGGACCAGGCAGGGCCAGGACCTTGCCCTCGCCCAGAACTGGTTGGCGTTCGGAGCACTGCAGTTCGCTCATGGCAACCACCATGGCCCGGGAGAGCTCGCCGTCGAAACCCTTGTCGGGCTGCACGATCCACTGCCCGTCACCCCCCCCAGCCGGCACAGCAGCTGGTCGCTTTGGTCAAGTTGCATCCTGTGGCCCCACACCTCGCGAGCCTCCCCCGCCTGTTCCCCCAGCGAACAGAGGTGCGTGCAGCAGCTCTCGGCGCCGCTGGCCCCAGGCCAGTCCGAGTACCAGCTCTCGCCGTCGGACACCCACTGCCGCACCACGGGCGTAGCCATGACGTCTTCTCCGGTCAGCCTGAACAACAGTGCGGCCGGAGGCAGCGGCCCCGGGGACCCCGGCGCCTGCGGCCACTGCTCGATGCGATGTTCAGCCCGGATCGACGGTCTTTTCACGCCTCCACACTAGCCATCGGTCCAGCCGAGAACCTCACGCCCGTGGCGAGCGGCTGGCCCCGTCCCTGCCTTGCCACCGGCCCAGCAGCCAGAAGGCAATCACGGCGCCGGTGAAGACGATCACGGAGGTGTACTCGTTGAGTCGGAAGCCGGCGGCGGTGTTCACCGGGTCGATCCGCAGGTGTTCGATCCACAACCGTCCCGCGCAGTAGTAGGCGACGTAGAGCGCGAACAACCGCCCGTGGCTGATCCGGAAGCGGCGCTCGGCCCACAGCAGGAAGGCGACGCCGGCCAGGTTCCACAGCATCTCGTAGGCGAAGGTGGGGTGGAAGGTGGCGAACTGCTCGTAGCCCGACGGGCGGTGCACGGCGTCGATCTCCAGCCCCCAAGGACGCGTGGTGGGCCGGCCGAAGAGTTCCTGGTTGAACCAGTTGCCCAGCCGGCCGATTGCCTGCGCCAGGATCACCGCGGGCGCCGCGGCATCGGCCATGGACGCAAAATCCATCCCCTTGCGCCTGCAGAGCAGCCAGGCGGTGAGCGCGCCCAGCGCCACCCCACCCCAGATGCCCAGGCCACCATTCCAGATGAACAGCGCCTCGATTGGCCGCCTGCCAGGGCCGAAGTAGAGCTGGTGGTCAGTGATGACGTGGTAGAGCCGGGCCCCGATGATCCCGGCGACGATGGAGATGCCCAGCACTTCCTCGAAGGCCTCCGGATCACCGCCCTTGGCGACGAAGCGTCGCCTGCCCAGCATCCACCCCAGCACGATGCCGGTCAGGATGCACAGGGCATAGGCGTGGATGGTGAGTGGGCCCAGGTGGAAGGCCGACCAGCCGGGGCTGGGAATCGACAGCGGGGCCAGGATGGCGGCGCTCAGCACGGCGTCCTCAGGCCTCGCCGCGCACGCCGCGGGCCAGCTCGGCGGTCAGCTGGCGCAGCGCCGTCAGATCCCGCGAGCCCTGCTCCTCATTGGCCAGCAGGTGCTTGACCAGCGCGGAACCGACGATCACACCGTCGGCCACCTGGGCAAGTTCCTTGGCCTGTGCCCCATTGGAGACCCCCAGCCCGACGCCGACGGGCAGCTCCGGACGGGCCTCGCGCACCCGCGCCACCAGGGCGGGGGCGGCGGAGCTGGTGCTGGTGCGGGTGCCGGTGACGCCCATCACGCTGGTGGCATAGACCCAGCCGCGGCAGGCGTCCAGGGTGGAGACCAACCGTTCGTCGGTGGAGGACGGCGCCACCAGGAAGACCCGGTCCAGGCCGTGCTCGTCGGAGGCGGCGATCCACGCGCCCGCCTCGTCCGGGGTGAGGTCGGGCGTGATCAGACCGGCGCCACCCGCGGCGGCGAAGTCCCGGGCGAAGGCGTCCACGCCGTAGGTCTCCACCAGGTTCCAGTAGATCATCGCGGTGGCCTGCTTGCCGGCCTTGGCGACGGCCTCGACGGCGGTGAAGATGTCCCGGGTACGGACCCCATTGGCCAGCGCCTTGGTGGTGGCGTGCTGGATCACCAGCCCGTCCATCACCGGATCCGAATAGGGCATGCCGATCTCGACGATGTCGACGCCGAGCCCGTCGGTGCCCTCGCAGAGCGCGGTGATGGCGTCGATCGATCCGGGGACGTCCGGGTAGCCGATCGGTAGGTAGCCCACCAGCGCGGCCCGGCCCTCATTGCGGGCGGCGGCGTAGGCGTGGCCGGACTTGCCGAGCCGGGCCTCGTCGTCGAAGGGGGTGTTGGGGTAGTGGCTCACTTCTGCTCCATTCGTCCGGCGACGTCGTCGACGCTGCCGTCGATCCCGAAGTACTTGATGGCGGTGTCCACGTCCTTGTCGCCGCGGCCGGAGACGTTGATCACGATCAGCGGCTGGGTCTCGGGATCCTTGGCGGTGAGTTCCAGCGCCAGCCGACGCGCACCCGCCACGGCATGGGCGGATTCGATGGCGGGCATGATGCCCTCGGTCTGGGTGAGCAGCTTCAGCGCGTCCATCGCCTCGGCGTCGGTGACCGGCAGGTAGTTGGCCCGGCCGGTCTTGGCCAGCCAGGCGTGCTCCGGGCCGACGCCCGGGTAGTCCAGCCCGGCGGAAATGGAGTGCGACTCGATGGTCTGGCCGTCCTCGTTCATCAGCACATAGGTGCGCATGCCGTGCAGCACGCCCATCCGTCCCGCGGTGATGGTGGCGGCGTGCCGCCCGGTCTCGACGCCGTCGCCGGCCGCCTCGAAGCCGTAGAGCGCCACCTCGGGGTCGTCGATGAAGTCCGCGAAGATGCCGATCGCATTGGAACCGCCGCCCACGCAGGCGGTGACGGCGTCGGGCAGCCGGCCGTAGCGCTCCAGCATCTGGGCCCGGGCCTCGGTGGAGATGATCCGCTGGTACTCGCGCACGATCTTCGGGAAGGGCGCCGGCCCGGCGACGGTGCCGATCAGGTAGTGGGTGCGATCCACATTGGTCACCCAGTCCCGCATCGCCTCGTTCATGGCGTCCTTGAGCGTCATGGAACCGGCCTCGACGGCCACCACCTCGGCGCCCAGCATCTGCATCCGGGCAACATTCAGCGCCTGGCGTTCGGTGTCCACCTTGCCCATGTAGATCCGGCACTCCAGCCCCAGCAGGGCGGCTGCGGTGGCGGTGGCGACGCCGTGCTGACCGGCGCCCGTCTCCGCGATCACCCGGGTCTTGCCCATCCGCTTGGTGAGCAGCGCCTGGCCGAGCACATTGTTCACCTTGTGCGAGCCGGTGTGGTTCAGGTCCTCGCGCTTGAGCACGATGGTGGCGCCCTGCGAGCCCTCGGCGGCGCAGTGCTCGGCGAAGCGGTCGGCCTGCCAGATCGGGGTGGGCCGTCCGGCGTAGTCGCGACGCAGTCGCTCCAGCTCGGCGTGGAAGGCCGGATCGGCCGCGGCGCTGGCAAAGGCCTCGTCCAACTCGTTCAGCGCCGCCTGCAGCGCCTCGGGGACGAAGCGGCCACCAAAGTCGTCGAAGTGACCGTGCTCATCGGGCAGGCTCATGGATTCTCCAATGGCAGTGCGTGGCGGCCCCGCCGGGGTGACGAGGCCGTGGAAAGACTGCCCGCGGCGGGGTCAGCGGGCCGCGGCGGCCTCGACCATCGCGCGAATCGCGCCGGCCGGGTCGCCGTGGCGCACCAGTGCCTCGCCCACGAGCACGACGTCGGCACCCTGGGCATGCACCAGGGCGGCGTCGTCGGCGGTGAGGATGCCGGATTCGGCAACCTTCACCGGCCCCTCACCGATCAGGTCTACCAGCCGCCCGAACTGGGCGAGGTCCACCTCGAGGGTTTTGAGATTGCGGTTGTTCACGCCGATCAGCTGTGCCCCCAGATCCACCGCGCGCCGGGTCTCCTCGGTGGTGTGCACCTCCACCAGCGGGGTCATCCCCAGATCCAGCACCAGCCGGTGCAGGTGGTTCAGCTGGGCGTCGTCCAGGGCAGCGACGATCAGCAGCACCAGGTCGGCGCCATGCGCCCGGGCCTCCCAGACCTGGTAGTCGTCGACGATGAAGTCCTTGCGCAGCACGGGGATCTCGACGGCGGCACGCACCGCGTCCAGATCCGCCAGCGAGCCGTTGAAGCGGTGCTTCTCCGTCAGCACGCTGATCGCGCTGGCTCCACCGGCCTGGTACTGCTGCGCCAGGGCGGCGGGGTCGTCGATCGTCGCCAGGGCCCCCTTGCTGGGGCTGGAGCGCTTGACCTCGCTGATCACGCTGAGTTCGGGCTCGCGGAAACGCGACAGCACGTCAAGGGCGGGGCGCCGGTTCTGGATCCGGCTTTCGAGCTCGGGCAGGCTGGTGGCCGCCTTTCGCTCCTCGAGGTCGCGTCGGACCCCGACAATGATGTCGTCGAGGACGCTGGAGCTCACAGGTCTCGCGCGGGGGTGCCGTAGCCCTGGGCCTTCATCACCAGGGTCAGGATGCCGGCCAGCAGGATGATCACCGACGGGACGATCACGCCGGCCCAGCCGAAGCGGTCAAAACCGAAGGTGGTTGTGTAGGTGAGGATCAGGAAGGCGGCCAGGGAGATCCAGGAGCCGGCCCACGCGGCGGGCGACTTGCCCTCGTGGTATTCCAGCTGTTCCTGACGCTTGACCTTCTTGTACTGCTGCATGCCCGGGTAGCTCATTGCGGATCCTTCTGGTCGGCCCCGGCGCCGGGGCGCGGCTCGATTGTGCTGGGAGAGTCCTCTCGGGTGTTGACCTTACCGCCAAAGTCGTCGCTGGTGGGGTCAAGACCTGCGTCGAGCGCCTTCCAGACGTCCAGATCGGTCTGCGGACGCCCGACGCCCGCGGAATCGCGCTCAAAACGCTGCGCCCGCGAGCCCCACCGCTGTGCCGTTCCCAGCTGGGTCACCGCCCCGGCAAGGCCCAATGCCGACGCGAGCCAGAGCAGCTGGTGCCCCTCACCGCGGGCCACCACCAGCGCCAGCCCGGCCGCCAGCGCGATCTCCAGGAGCCCGACGATCCGTCGCCCCCACACGCCGAGCAGCAGGGAGACCCCGACGGCGGCCAGCAGCGCCCAGCCGATCGCCTTGACGGCGTCGGCATGTTGCCCGGACTGCTTGGCCAGGTAGAGCGCCAGTCCAGCGGCGACGGCGGTGGCCAGCCAACTGGCCAGCTTCAACTGGGTGGGCTTCATGCGGCGCCTCCCCACGGCCCCAGGCCCTCGGCCCGCCGCACGGCATTGAGCACCGCCTTGGCCTTGTTCTGGCACTCCAGGTTCTCGCTGGCGGGCACGGAGTCGGCGACGATCCCGGCCCCCGCCTGGACATGGGCGACGCCGTCCTTGAGCAGCGCGGTGCGGATCGCGATGGCGGTGTCCGCATTGCCCGCGAAGTCGAAGTAGCCGACCACTCCCCCATAGGTGCCGCGACGGGTGGTCTCCAGCTCGTCGATGATCTGCATCGCCCGCACCTTGGGCGCCCCGGAGAGGGTGCCGGCCGGGAAGCAGGCCAGGGTGACGTCCAGGCCGGTCCGGCCGTCGGCCACCTGGCCGGTGACGGCGGCCTCCAGGTGCATCACGTGGCTGTAGCGGCGCACCTGCATGAATTCGGTGACGGCGACGGTCCCGGGCTCACAAACCCGGCCCAGGTCATTGCGGCCCAGGTCCACCAGCATCAGGTGTTCGGCGCGCTCCTTCTCGTCGGCCAGCAGGTCCGCCTCGTGCTGCCGGTCCTCGACGGGGGTGGCCCCGCGGGGGCGGGTGCCGGCGATCGGGTGGGTGGTGGCGACGCCGTCGGTGACGGTCACCAGGGCCTCCGGGCTGGAACCGATCACGCTGAAACCGTCCAAGCGCAGCAGGTAGAGGTACGGGCTGGGATTGGTGTTGCGCAGTTCCCGGTAGATCGCCAGGTCGCTGGCACTGGTGGGCAGGTCGAAGCGCTGGCTGGGCACCACCTGGAAGATGTCGCCGGCCCGAACGTGTTCCTTGGCGGTCTCCACCAGGGCACAGAAGTCCTCGTCGGTGCGCTGGCGGACGATCTCGGTACCGGCCGCATCGCCCTGGTGGGCCAGCAGCGGCTGCCGGGGTTGCGCGAGCCTGTCGGCCATCGCCCGGACCCGTCGGGTGGCGTCGGCGTGGGCCTCCTCCAGGTGCTCCGGGGAGTCGTCGAAGTTGATGGCATTGGCGATCAGCCACACCTCACCCTTGTGGTGGTCGAGCACGGCCAGGTCGCTGGCCAGCATCATCACCAGCTCGGGCACCTGCAGGTCGTCGGTGCAGCTGTCCGGCAGGTTTTCCAGCCGCCGCACCACGTCATAGCCCAGGTAGCCCACCATGCCGGAGCTGAAGGGGGGCAGGTCGGGATCGCGCTCGGTGTGCAGCACCGCAAGGGTGTCCCGCAAGGCGGTCAGCGGATCCGCGTCGGTGGACAGCCCGGCCAGTTCCCGGCCGACCCAGCGCGCCTGGCCGTCCACCTCGGTCAGGGTGGCGGCGGCATTGACCCCGATGAAGCTCCAGCGGGACCAGACTCCGGCGTCGGCGGACTCGAAGAGAAAGGTGTGGGCCCGGTCTCCGCAGAGCTGGTGGTACAGCCCGATCGGGGTGATGTCGTCGGCCAGCAGCCGGGTGTGCACGCTGATCACGCGACGCCCAGCCTCGGCCTGGGCCCTGAAGCCGTCGAGGTCCGGGGTGATGGTCGTCATGGTCTGGCTCACGCGTCGTCCCCCAGCAGCAGATCGGCATCGAAGCAGGTGGCATCCCCGGTGTGGCAAGCGCCCCCGGTCTGGTCCACCCGGAGCAACAGGGTGTCGCCGTCGCAGTCCAGCCGCACCTCCCGGACGTGCTGGGTGTGTCCCGAGGTCTCCCCCTTCACCCAGTACTCGTTGCGACTGCGAGACCAGTAGGTGGCCTTGCGGGTGTCCAGCGTGCGGGCCAGCGCCTCGTCGTCCATCCACGCCAGCATCAGCACGGCGCCCGTGGTTGCGTCGGTGACGACGGCGGGCACCAGCCCGTCGGGATTGCGCTTCAGGCGCTCAGCGATCTGGGGGCTCAAGGACATGCCGCCCATTGTGGCCGATGCGGACCGCTGCACCCAACGAGCCATCCGCCCCCGAGACGGTGCAACCGTTCCTGACAGGCGCAACCACTAGAACGGTTGCACCTGTCAGGAACGGTGGCGCGGTAGGTCGCCCGGGGCCTGATCGCGCATGTCCCGCGGGTGGGGCCCCAGGCATCCGTCTGCCCGCCTAAGATCGGTCCATGTCCCTTTCCCGGAGTGAACGACACCAGCTGTGTGATCTGTTCGACGAACTGGGCCCCGACGCCCCAACACTGTGCGAGGGTTGGACGACGCATGACCTCGCCGCCCACCTGTGGGTGCGGGAGGCGGATCCCCTCGCCGCACCCGGCATCGTGATCGAGCCCTTGGCCGGGCTGACCGAGAAGCGAATGGCGCAGGCCAAGACCAAGCTGGCCTATCGCGAGCTGGTGGCCCGGGTCCGCAAGGGGCCGGCCCGGATCTCGGTCTTCGCCCTGCCTGGCCTGGATGAGGCAGCCAACGCTGCCGAGTACTTCGTGCACCATGAGGATGTCCGCCGCGCGCAGGGCCCGAACGTGACACCCCGTGATCTGGGCACTGATGCGGAGGCACTGTGCGCCAAGCGGCTGGCGTCGTTGGGCCGGGCGATGTTCCGCCGCTCCCCCGTCGGCGTGACCGCCGTCCGCACCGACGGACCGACCGAATCCCTGGTGCTCAAGCCCGGCGATCCCAGCGTGGAACTGCGCGGCAAGCCCAGTGAGCTCCTGCTGTTCGCCTTCGGTCGCGGGACGCATGCCGACGTTGAGCTGATTGGCGACGACGAGGCGGTGCGGCGGTTGCACGAAGCCCGCTTCGGCATCTGATGGCCTCCATCAGCCTGGGAAGTCCCGATCGAGGGCTGAGCGCTCAGTCATCGAAGGGCTCCGGCGCGGGGACGGCCTCCATCTCGTCGCCCAGGTTGCCGCGGGTGGCGTGCCGACCGTTGAGCAGCAGGTTCAGCACGACGGCACTCAGGGCCGCCGCCGAGATGCCCGAACCAAGGATCATGCTGGCCCAGGTGGGCAGGGCGGCGTAGAAGCCGGGGATGGCGATGGGGAACATCACCAACGCCAGCGAGGCGGCCACCACGAAGATGTTGTTGCCCCGCTCGAAATCGGCCTGCTGCAGGGTCTGGATCCCGGCCGCGGCCACGGACCCGAACAGCACGATGCCGGCGCCACCCAACACCGCCGACGGCACGCAGGCCACCACCCGCCCGAGCAACGGGAACATGCCCAGCACCAGCAGCAGGACGGCGCCCGCGGCAACGGTGTAGCGCGACTTCACCTTGGTCACGGCCACCAGCCCCACATTCTGGGCGAAGGCGGTGGGCGGGAAGGAGTTGAAGACCGGCGCGACCACGGTGGCCAGCATGTCCGCCCGCAGACCGCTGGCGATCCGCTTCTGGTCCACGTCGGTGCCGACCACCTTGGCGACCGCGAACAGGTCGGCCATGATCTCCATCAGTGTGACGATGATCACGATGGTCATTGAGACGATCGCGCCCACCTCGAAGCGCGGTGTGCCGAAGGCGAAGGGTCGCGGCAGGGCGAAGACGGCCCCGCGGGTCACCTGGGAGAAGTCCGCCTGCCCGAACAGGGCGGCCACGATGGTTCCCGCGACGATCCCCACCAGGATCCCGATCCGGGCCAGCGACCGCACCCGGGTGCAGGCCAGCACCACCAGCAGCGTGAGGCCGGCCAGCAGCAGGTTGGTCACCGACGCCGTCGGCGCCTGGTTGGTGATCCAGCCGGCCGCCACCGGCAGCAGTGAAACGCCCATCGCGGTGATGATGGTGCCGGTGACCACGGGCGGGAAGAACCGCTGGATCCGGCTGAACAGCGGTGCGAGCAGGAAGCCGATCACGCCCGCGACGATCACGGAGCCGTAGATCACCGGCATCCCACCGCCGGAGGCCAGGATGGCCAGCATGGTGGAGACCGCGGCAAAGGTGGTGCCGTTGACCAGCGGCAGCTGGGAGCCCAGACCGGGCAGCCCCAGCGACTGCAGGAGGGTCGCCAGGCCGCTGACGAAGAGCGCGGAAGCCACCAGCATGCCGGTCTGGTCCGCAGGCAGCTTCGCGGCGGTGGCGATGATCAGCGGGATCGCGATCACCGCCCCATACATGCTGAGCACGTGCTGGAAGCCGTACAGGAAGGCGGTGGCGACGGGCAGCCGCTCGTCCTCGGGTCGGATGAAGGACGGCGTGGTCTGGCTGGGACTGCTCACGGGCAAGGATTCCTTTTGGCGAGGTGCGGGAGAACTCGGGCGGGCGGAAACCCACCAAGCTACATCTCACCACCCGCCCACGCCGGACGAGAGCCCGGGGTCGGACATCACATCCATTCACCACACAGGCAATGCCAGACAAGCTGCAGGCCGGGTACCCAGCGCAGTGGTCGCGCCGGGCACCCGGCCCGCACCTGCCTGGCCGACGTCCTCGCTCAGGCGAGCTTCTCCAAGATCAATTCGCGCACCCGGCCGGCGTCGGCCTGGCCCTTCATGGCCTTCATCACCTGACCGATCAGCGCGCCGGCGGCCTGCACCTTGCCGTCGCGGATCTTCTGGGCGACGTCGGGATTGGCGGCGATCACGTCGTCGACGGCGGCGGACAGTGCACCATCGTCGCTGACCACGGCCAGGCCGCGCTTCTCGACGATCTGGGCGGGCTCCCCCTCACCAGCGATGACCCCGTCGATGACCTGGCGGGCCAGCTTGTCGTTGATCGTCTTCGCGTCGACGAGCTGCTGCAGCTCCACCACCTGCGCGGGACTCATGCCCACCTCGTCCAGTGCGACGCCCGCCTCGTTGGCGCGGCGGGCCAGCTCGCCCAACCACCACTTGCGTGCAGCCTGCGGCTGGGCACCGGCATCCACCGTGGCCTCGATCAGGTCAAGCGCGCCGACGGCCTCGATGTCGCCCATCTCGCGATCGGACAGACCCCACTGCTCGACGATCCGCTTGCGGCGCTGGGCCGGCGGCTCGGGCAGCGTGGCGCGCAACTCCTCAACCCACTCGCGGCTGGGGGCAATCGGCACCAGATCGGGCTCGGGGAAGTAGCGGTAGTCCTCCGCCTGCTCCTTGGAGCGGCCGGGGGTGGTGTACTCCCCCGCCTCCTGCCACATCCGGGTCTCCTGCTTGACCTTGCCACCCTTGGCCAGGATCGCGCCCTGACGTCGCATCTCGTAGCGGAGCGCGCCCTCGACGGACTTCAGCGAGTTCACGTTCTTGGTCTCGGTGCGGGTGCCGAGCACGGTGGAACCCTTGGGCATCAGCGAGACATTCGCGTCGCAGCGCATGTTGCCCTGCTCCATCCTGGCCTCGGAAACGCCCAGTGCCTTCATCATGTCGCGCAGGTAGGACATGTAGGCCCGACCAACCTCGGGGGCGTACCTCCCAGTGCCCATGATCGGACGGGTGACGATCTCCATCAGTGGCACGCCGGCCCGGTTGTAGTCCATCAGGGAGTAGTCGGCGCCCTGGATCCGGCCGATCCCACCCACGTGCAGGCTCTTGCCGGCGTCCTCCTCCATGTGGACGCGCTCGACGTCCACCCGGAAGGTCTGGCCGTCCACCTCGACGTCGACGTGGCCGTCATGGCAGATCGGCTCGTCGGACTGGCTGATCTGGTAGTCCTTGGTCATGTCCGGGTAGAAGTAGTTCTTCCGGGCAAAGCGGGACAGCTCGGCGATCTCGCAGTTGATGCTCAGACCAATCCGAATGGCCGACTCGACCGCCTTGCCGTTGACGACGGGCAGCGATCCCGGCAGGCCCAAGCAGACCGGGCAGACGTGGGTGTTGGGGTCTCCGCCGGGTTCGGCGGAGCAACCGCACCACATCTTGGACTGGGTGTTCAGCTCGACGTGCACCTCCAGACCCAGCACGGGGTCGAAGCGCTCCAGCACCTCGTCGTAGTCCATCAGTTCATCGTCGGACCAGCTCATGCCTCAACCGCCTTCTTGGTCAGGGTGTTCTCCAGCGCCGGGGCCTGGGCCAGCAGCTCGCCGCCCCACTGCTCCTGCAGCGCCTTCTCCAGCACGGCTCCGACTCGGTACAGCCGGTCGTCGGCCATCGCCGGGGCCATCACCTGGAAGCCGACCGGCAGGCCATCCTCGGGAGCCAGCCCGCACGGAAAGGAGGCCGAGGCATTGCCGGCCATGTTGGACGGGATGGTGCACAGATCCGCCTTGTACATGGCCATCGGGTCGTCGGTGCGCTCCCCCAGCTTGAAGGCCGTGGTGGGCGTCGACGGGCTGACCAGCACATCGCACTGCTCGAAGGCGGCGTCGAAGTCACGCTGGATCAGGGTGCGGACCTTCTGCGCCGATCCGTAGTAGGCGTCATAGTAGCCACTGGACAGGGCGTAGGTGCCGATGATGATCCGACGCTTCACCTCGTCGCCGAAGCCCGCGCCGCGGGTGGCATTCATCACCTGTTCGGTGGAGCGAGTGCCGTCGTCGCCGACCCGCAGGCCGTACCGCATCGCGTCGTAGCGGGCCAGGTTGGAGCTGACCTCGCTGGGCATGATCAGGTAGTACGCGGGCAGCGCGTAGTCGAAGTTCGGGCAACTGACCTCCACCACCTCGGCGCCGGCCTGCTTGAGCAGCTCCACCGCCTCGGTGAAGCGCTGCTCGACGCCGGGCGCATAGCCCTCGCCGCCGAATTCCTTCACCACACCGATCTTCATCCCCTGCACGTCGGCTTTCCGCACGGCCTCGACGACGGGCGGCACCGGCGCGTCGATGCTGGTGGAATCCATCGGGTCATGCCCGGCGATCACCTCGTGCAGCAGCGCGGTGTCCAGCACCGTGCGGGCGCACGGGCCGGGCTGGTCCAGGCTGGAGGCCATCGCGATGATGCCGTAGCGGCTGGCGCCCCCGTAGGTGGGCTTCACGCCGCAGGTGCCGGTGACCGACGCGGGCTGCCGGATGGAGCCGCCGGTGTCGGTGCCGATCGCCAGCGGCGCCTCGAAGGCGGCCAGCACGGCTGACGAGCCACCGCCCGAACCGCCGGGAATCCGGTCCAGGTCCCATGGGTTGTGGGTGGCGCCGAAGTAGGAGGTCTCGGTGGACGATCCCATCGCGAACTCGTCCAGGTTGGTCTTGCCCAGGATCACCAGGCCGGCGTCGAGCAGCTTGGTGACGATGGTGGAGCTGTACGGCGGGATCCACCCCTCGAGGATCCTGGACGACGCGGTGGTGGGCAGCCCCTCGTAGCAGAGCAGGTCCTTGACCGCGATCGGGACGCCGGCCAGCGGGCCGAGCTTCTCCCCCGCCGCGATCCGGGAGTCGACGTCGGCGGCCAGCTGCAGCGCGCGCTGGTCGTCGACGGCGTTGAAGGCGTTGACCTGGCCGTCGACGGCGGCGATCTGGCCCAGGAAGGCCCGGGTCACCTGCACGGAGGTGACGGTCTGTGCTGCAATCCACTCGCCGAGCTGGGCCGCGGTGGCCGCCAGGATCTCCGGGATGCCGATCTGGGTGCTCATCAGGCCTCCTCGTCCAGGATGCGGGGCACCCGGAAACGGCCGTCCTCGGCCGCGGGGGCGCCGCTGAGCACCTGCTCCGGGCTCATCGACGGCTTCACCACGTCGTCGCGGAAGACATTGGTCAACGGCAGTGCGTGCGAGGTCGGGGGGATGTCGGCGCCGGCCACCTGCGCGACGCTCGCCACCGAGTCGAGGATCACGTCCAGCTGGGGCGCGAGCCGCTCGCGCTCCTCACTGGTCAGCTCGATCCGGGCCAACGCCGCAAGGCGGGCCACGTCATCTGGCGTCAGGGCCACGATGTCACTCCTGGAATGGTTGATCTGTCCGTGCCGCATGGCACCCGGTCATCCTAGTGCCCGACACCGACAAGACCAGCCGACGGTCGTCCGTGGGCCGGAGTCACCAATCCACCGGCCATCGCGGTGCACCTCCGACTGTCGCTCCGCACGCGCTGCAGCAGGTGCCCAGTGACACGCCGGGGTGCACCGACGAGCTGTGGGCCGCTGACCCAGGGGGCACCGCGACGGGCCAGTCCGTGGGAAATGCGGGGACCGGCCCCGGGAGTTTGCAAGACTGCGTCGGTGCATTTGGTTCGCGTCAGGATTCCAGACCGCCCCGGCTCGCTCGGGGTGGTTGCCAGCGCCATGGGCACCTCCGGCGCCGACATCTCCGCGATGGAGATCGTGGAACGGGGCGACGGCTGGGTGATCGACGACTTCATGCTGTCGGTGGGACGCCGAGGCCTGGTGGAGACCCTGGTCAGCACCTGCAATGCGATCGCCGACGTGAAGGTGCTGTGGGTCTCCCGCTACCCGGACAACTGGGGGTTGGAGGGCGACATCGAGGTCTTGAACCACATGACCGAGCACCCCGAACGCGCCGCCGAGACGCTGGCCGCGCACGCCCCTCGGGTCTTCCACTGCCAGTGGGCGGCCCTGGTGGACCGGCACGACGGGCACCTGATCCACGGCAGCGACCACTCCCCCGACTTCGTCGCCGGTGACCATCACGCGCTGGGCGGGCTCGACGAGCTGGGCACCCGGGAACTCTCCTCGGGCTGGCTGGCGGGCTGGGGAGACAGCACCGTGGCCGTCTGCCCGGTGGACGACGACCGGGCGTTGGTGCTGGGGCGCCACGGCGGGCCGACCTTCCTGCCGTCGGAGATGCGACGGCTGCAGCACCTGGCAGCGCTCAGCTGAGCCCGTTCAGCTTCTTGTAGAAGTACCAGCCCAGACCGCACAGTGCGGCCACCACGGCGATGAAGGCCAGGCTCACCCAGATCCGCAACCGCCTCTTGGCCTGCGTGGTGGGAACGCGCTCGGGGCCCCACTCGCCCACCTTGGGCTGCACCCGCGCGGGGGCAGTGCCATTCAGGTTCAGGTCGGAGAAGCCACGCATGCGCCCCACCCTACCCGGCACGCGTGGGTGGGAGCCGGCCGCGACGGGCTCGGCCGCCCGGGCAACGACCCCCGGTCTTGCCGAGGGCCCTCAGCGGGCGATCTGTTCGGCCAGCAGCGGGGCAGCCTCCAGCAGGGCATCGAGCTGGGTGATCGCCGGGCGAAGGCTCCAGCCCGCCAGCCCACAGGCCGGGGAGATGTCCACACCGGACAGCAGCAGGGCCGGGTCCAGCCCCAGCGGGCGCAGCAGGTCCAGACCCCGTCGCACGATCCGGTCGGGGGTGCTGAGCGCATCGGGCACGTCGGTGGGGGCCAGCCCCAGCACCAGGCGTCGCCCGGCCTCCAGCCACTCGCCGACGGCATCCAGCTCCCGGGCACTCAGCGTGCCGACGTCCAGCGCCAGCTCGTCGATGCCGCTTCGACCCATCAGTTCCAGATCCAGACCGGGGGCGCAACAGTGCAGGCGCACCGGCCCGGTCAGCTCCCCCAGCGGTCGCGCGATGCGGCCCAGCAATTCGGAGGCCAACGGTCGGTCCACCCCACGCAGGGTGGCCAACCCGGAGGCGGTGGGGATCTTGGCGCCCATCACCGACGGCAGCAGCGGCTCGTCCAGCTGGATCCGCCAGTCCACCTCGGGCAGTCGACGGCCCAGCTCCCCGATCAGCGCAGTCACCCCGCTGGCCAGGCTCTCTGCCAGTTCCCGACGTGCCCCGTGATCGGCCAGCACCCGCTCGGCCCGCGGGCGTTCCAGGCTGGCGGCCAGCGTCCACGGGCCAGCCACGGTCAGCGTGACCTGGCCGCTGAAGCCCTGTGCGGCCTCCTCCAGGTCGTCCAGGTCCCGACGCAACAGGGCCCGTGCCCGGGCATGGTCGACGCCGGAATGGTCGGCCAGTCGCCAGCCCTGCGGCTGCAGGTCGAAGGCCAGGCCGTCGGTCATCGCCAGGCTGCGCCCGATCAGGTCGGCGCCCACCCCTCGCCCCGGCAGTTCGGGCAGCCAGGCCAGCTCGAAGGCGCCCAGCACATGCCGCACAGCCCCCGGCAGGTCCTGCCCGGGCAGCGAACCGATCCCGGTCGCGCGGATGGTCCCGGGCATCCGGAGGTTCTCGCTCATGCTGGGGCCCCGGCCCGACGGGTGGCGGCGATGGTGGACGAGCCCACCACCCGGTCCCCGTCGTAGACCACCACGGCCTGGCCGGGGGCGATTCCGGTGGCGGGGGCGTCCAGTCCCACCGTCATGGCGTCGGGGGTGGAACAGATGGTGGCGGGCATCGCCTCGCCGTGCGCGCGCACCTGGGCCAGCCCGCGCCACACCCCCTCGGGGCGGGACTGGGTCCAGCTGGGGCGAATCCCTTCGATCCGTTCGATGGCCAGCGACTCCTTGGGCCCGACGGTCACCCGGTTCCGCACGGGTTCCACGTCCAGCACGAAGCGCGGCTTGCCGTCGGCGGCGGGTACCCCCAGGTGCAGCCCTCGGCGCTGGCCGACGGTGAACTGGTGGAAGCCGGTGTGGTGGCCCACCACCTCCCCGGTCTCGTCGACGATCTGGCCGTCCCGCTCTCCCAGGGCCCGCCCGAGGTAGCCGGCGGTGTCGCCGTCGGGAATGAAGCAGATGTCGTGGCTGTCGGGCTTCTTGGCAACCCCCAGCCCCAGCGCCGCCGCCTCGGCACGCACCGTGCTCTTGGGCACGTCGCACAGCGGGAACAGTGAGTGCGCGAGTTGCTGCTGGTTGAGCACCCCGAGCACATAGGACTGGTCCTTGGCGGCGTCCGCCGCCCGGTACAGGGCGAACTCGCCGTCGCTCTCCGCCAGCCGGGCGTAGTGGCCGGTGACCACCTTGTCGAAGCCCAGCGCCATCCCCCGCTCCAGCACAGCGGCGAACTTGATCTTCTCATTGCAGCGCAGGCAGGGATTGGGGGTGCGTCCCGCGGCATATTCGGCGACGAAGTCGTCCACCACGTCGGCCCTGAAGCGGTCGGAGAGATCCCAGACGTAGAAGGGGATCCCGAGTTTGTCGGCCACCCGACGGGCGTCGTGGCTGTCCTCCAGGGAGCAGCAGCCGCGGGCGCCGCTGCGAAAGCTCTGCGGATTCTTGCTCAGCGCCAGGTGCACGCCGGTCACGTCGTGCCCGGCGGCGACCATCCGGGCCGCGGCGACGGCGGAATCCACCCCGCCGGACATGGCCACGAGCACCCTCACTGCGCATCCCCCGCGACGGTGCGGGCGGCGCGCGCCAGGGAGACGACGTCGGGCAGCACCTGGATCAGGGCCGCGACGTCGTCGGTGGTGGTGCTGGGGCCGAAGCTGAACCGCACCGAGGCCTCGGCCTGCTCGGGGGTGCGGCCCATGGCGAGCAGCACCTCGCTGGGCCGGTGCACCCCGGCGCGGCAGGCGGATCCGGTGGAGCAGTCGATCCCGGCCTGGTCGAGCAGCATCAGCAGGTCGTCGGCCCGCAGGCCGTCGAAGGTGAAGTTCGCGATGGTGGGGCTGGCCTGGGCGGAGCCGTTCAGGAAGGAACCGGTGATGGTGGCCCGGACCCGTTCGGTGAGCCGGTCACGCAGGGTGCGCAGCCGCGCCGTCTCGGTCTCGAGGTTCTTCACCGCATGGGCCGCCGCGGCGGCGAAGGCGGCCGCCAGCATGGCGGGTTGGGTGCCGGAGCGGACGTCGCGTTCCTGACCGCCGCCCAGCCCCCAGGCGGGCAGTTCCAGCTCTCGCTTGGCGATCAGGGCGCCGATCCCCACGGGGCCGCCGATCTTGTGGGCGGACAGGCTCATCAGGTCCGCCCCGCTGGCGGCGAAGTCCAGCGGAATGTGGCCCAACGCCTGCACCGCGTCGGTGTGCAGCCAGGCGCCGACGGCATGGCTCAGCTCCACGGCACGATCCAGCGGCTGGATGGTGCCGGTCTCGTTGTTGACGCTCATCACCGAGACCATGGCGCTCTCCTGGCCCAGCCGCTCGGCCAGTTCCTCGGGGTCCAGCAGGCCGTCCCGGTCACAGGAGAGCACCCCCACGGCGGGCATCCGTACCCGGGCCGCGGAGACGGCGTGGTGCTCGGTGGCGCCGATCAGGACGCCTCGTCGTCCGGGACGACGGGTGCCGGCATTCAGCGCGATGCTGTCCGCCTCCGAGCCACCACTGGTGAATATCACCTCGCTCGGATGGGCCCCGACGGCCTCCGCCAACTGCTCCCGGGCATCCTCCAGAACGGCCCTGGCGGAACGGCCAGAGGTGTGCAGGGCGGCCGGATTTCCCACCAGTCGCCCATGCCGCATCAGGGCCTCCGTGGCCGCGGGCACCAGGGGGCTGGAGGCGGCATGGTCCAGGTAGATTCGACGCTGGCGCTGGCCCTCGGTCTGTTCCATGTCTCCATCCTCACACTGTGCCGGCCACCCTCTGGCGGACGAAGGTGCGACGCTACACGTCGTCACCCCTCCAAGAAACTACCGCGACTGTGGGCAGGCTGAGTGTGACGGGGCGCGCCGCGGCACGTAGGATGCACAATGGTGGCAAGATTGGCCTTCGTGCCCACGAGCGCGCGGCCCGTTGAGGCCCCGCCCAAGCGGGCCACGCAAAGCGCAGGCACTGTGGCCGGAGGGGAGCCCAATGCCTCCTTCGGTCACGCACAGCAGGTCGGACACCTCCGATCTGTAAAGAAGGCAGAAGAGGCAACAATCCATGAACTCTGAGACACCCTCGCCGATCGACTCCTCGATCCTCGGTGCCCAGCTCCTCGATGATGGCTGCCGGTTTGCCCTGTGGGCACCCCGAGCCCACCGTGTTGAATTGTCCCTGGTGGCAGCCGACCGCAGCCAGCACAACATTGACATGGCCCGCAATCCCGACGGCGTGTGGATCGTGCACGTGCCTGGCGTCCTGGCCGGCCAGCGCTACGGTTACCGCGTGCACGGCGACTGGAATCCCGACGCCGGCATGCGCTTCAACCCTGCCAAGCTGCTGCTGGATCCCTATGCCCGGGCGATCACCGCCGGCGTCGACTACTCCGGCCCGATCCTGGACCACACCGCCGACTCCAACTACCTGCCCGACCCGCGTGACTCCTATGAGTCGGTGCCGCTGAGCGTCGTGGTGGCCCCGTCGAACCCGCCGAAGCCGATCAAGCAGCGTCGGCCGCTGAGCGAGTGCGTTGTCTACGAGACCCACCTCAAGGGTTTCACCAACCTGCACCCCAGCGTCCCGGAGCACC
Source organism: Luteococcus sp. H91 (assembly GCF_038433135.1). Lineage (NCBI taxonomy): Bacteria > Bacillati > Actinomycetota > Actinomycetes > Propionibacteriales > Propionibacteriaceae > Luteococcus > Luteococcus sp. H91. Next base: position 51,349 of record NZ_JBCDMV010000009.1, read on the forward strand.
TGCGCGGCACCTACTCCGGCCTGGCCTATGACGCGGTGATCGACTACCTGGTGGAGACCGGGATCAACACCATCCAGCTGCTGCCGATCCACCACTTCGTCAGCGAACCCTTCATCGTGGGCCGCGGCCTGACCAACTACTGGGGCTACAACACCCTGGGCTTCTTTGCCCCGCACGCCGCCTACTCGTCGGTCAGCACCCTGGGCGAGCAGGTGACCGAGTTCAAGAACATGGTCAGCAAGCTGCACGAGAACGACATCGAGGTGATCCTCGACGTCGTCTACAACCACACCGCGGAGGGTGGCCACGAGGGCCCGACGCTGAGCTTCCGCGGCCTGGACCACCTGGGCTACTACCGGCTCACCAATGACCTGCGCAATGACTACGACGTGACTGGTTGCGGCAACTCGGTGGACACCTCCCACCCCGGCGTGCTGAACATGATCATCGACTCGATGCGCTACTGGGTGACCGAGATGGGCGTCGACGGCTTCCGCTTCGACCTGGCCACCACACTGATCCGTAACGAGCAGCACCACGTGGACCAGAACCACGAGTTCAAGAAGCGGATTGCCGAAGACCCCGCCTTCGACGGCATCAAGATGATCGCCGAGCCGTGGGACATGGGGCCCTATGGCTACCAGGTGGGCAACTGGGGCACCGGTTGGAGCGAGTGGAATGACCAGTACCGCAACTTCATGCGGGATTTCTGGCGCGGCGCCACCCAGGGTGTCGCCACCCTGGCCACCCGGCTGTGCGGCTCCCCCGACATCTTCGACCGCGACGGCCGCGGCCTGCACTCCAGCGTGAACTTCATCACGGCCCACGACGGTTTCACCATGCGTGACCTGGTCACCTACGACATCAAGCACAACGATGCCAATGGCGAGGCCAATCGGGACGGTGCGGACGACAACCGTTCCTGGAACTGCGGTTGGGAGGGTGAGACCGTCGACGAGGGGATCAACGACTTCCGTCACCGTCAGGTGAAGAACATGATGGCCACGCTGATCCTGTCCTCCGGTGTGCCGATGATCACCGCCGGCGACGAGCTGGGCCGCACCCAGGGTGGCAACAACAATGCCTACTGCCAGGATTCCCCGCTCAGCTGGGTGCACTGGGACACGCTGGACTCGTGGGGTGACCTCTCCGAGCTGACCTCGACGCTGCTCAAGGCCCGACGCGACTTCCCGCCGCTGCGCGCCACCGAATTCCGCTCCCACACCGAGGTGCTGGACGCCGAGGGCCATGGCCTGGGCCGTTACGATCTGGCCTGGCTGGACTGCTGGGACGGCGAGATGCGCGACGACCAGTGGCACGACGGCGGCCGCCGCCACCTGGGCATGTACGTCTCCGATGCGGATTCGGCCTTCCTGACGTTGTACAACGGCGCGTCCAATGACGTGCTGGTCCGACTGCCCGGTGGTTCCTGGTCGAATGGCTACCAGGTGGTGGCCACCACGGCACACCGCGACGAGCTGCCCGAATCCCCGATCGCCCCCGCGCAGGAGTTCGAGCTGCCCGGCCGCAGTGTCACGCTGCTGCGTTGCGACGTCGCCTCCCAGGCGCCGAAGCCGATCATCGACGAGTTCGAGGAGCCGCTGCCCGCTGAGGAGCTGCCCCCGGCCGATCAGACCGCGGCCAAGCTGGCCAAGCTGGACGACCAGGAGTACTGAGCGGCTCAGCGATCCGCCCAGACCCAGGAACGAAGGAACGCGGCGGCCTCCCCGAGGGGAGGCCGCCGCGTTCTGTTTCACGGGCAGCCGCAGGTCACAGCACCGGCGGGGTGTGCCAGATCTCGCGGATGTAGTCCTTCATCGAACGGTCGCTGGAGAAGAAGCCGCTGCGGGCGACGTTGAGGATCGCGGACTTGGTCCACGCCTCCTCGTCGGCGTAGAAGGCCTCCACCTTGGCCTGCGCCTCCATGTAGGAGCCGTAGTCGGCCATCGCCATGAAGCGGTCCGAGGTGAGCCAGTTGGAGACGATCGGCTCGAAGACCCGACGGTCACCGTCGGAGAAGGCACCGGACGCGATCAGGTCGATCGCACCCTTGAGCCGCTCGTCGCTCTCGTAGTAGGAGCCCGGGTTGTAGCCCTTGGCCCCCAGCTCGGCCACCTCCGGCTCGGTCATGCCGAACAGGAAGAAGTTGTCGTCACCGACGTGCTGACGGATCTCCACATTCGCGCCGTCGTCGGTGCCGACGGTGAGTGCGCCGTTGAGGGCGAACTTCATGTTGCCGGTGCCCGACGCCTCCATGCCGGCCAGCGAGATCTGCTCCGACAGCTCGGCCGCCGGGATCAGCTTCTCGGCCAGGGTGACGTTGTAGTTGGCCGGGAAGGCCACCCGCAGCTTGCCCTGGGTCCGCTCGTCGGCGTTGACCACCGCAGCCACCTTGTTGATCAGGTGGATGGTGTCCTTGGCCATCTTGTAGCCGGGGGCGGCCTTGGCGCCGAAGACCACGGTGCGGCCCTGCACATCGGCCGGATCCAGCTTGCCGGTGATGATCTCGTTGTAGAGCGTCACGATGTGCAGCAGCTTGAGTGACTGGCGCTTGTACTCGTGCAGGCGCTTGACCATCACGTCGAGCATGTGGTCCTCGGGGATGATGATCCCGTCGCGCTGCTCCAGCAGCTTACCCAGCTTGGCCTTGTTCTGCCGCTTGACGTCGCGGAAGGCGGCGCGGAAGTCGGCGTCCTCGGCGTACGGCTCCAGCTCGCGCAGCCGCTCCAGGTCGTTCACCCAGCCCTTGCCGATCGAGTCGGAGATCAGGGTGGACAGCGAGCGGTTGGCCAGTCGGATGAAGCGACGCGGGGTGACACCGTTGGTGACATTGGTGAACTTGCCCGGCCACATCTCGTTGAAGTCCGGCAGCACCTTGTCGCGCAGCAGCTGGCTGTGCAGGGCGGCGACGCCGTTCACCTTGGAGCCGGCGACGGTGGCCAGGTAGGCCATCCGGACCGAACGCTCCGGGTGCTCGGCGATGATCGACATCCGGCGCACGCGCATCTCGTCGTTGCCGAACTTCTCCCGCACCTGCTCCAGGAAGTGGTCATTGATGTCGTAGATCAGTTCCAGGTGACGCGGCAGCAGCCGGCCCAGCAGCTCCACCGGCCAGACCTCCAGCGCCTCCGGCAACAGGGTGTGGCAGGTGTAGGCGAAACACTTCTGGGTGACCTCCCAGGCCTCCTCGAAGTCGAAACCCTGCTCGTCGATCAGGATGCGCATCAGCTCGGGCACCGCGATCACCGGGTGCGTGTCGTTCAGCTGGAAGATGATCCGCTCGTCCAGCTTGTGCAGGTCGAAGCCGGCCTCCAGCTGGTTGTGGATGAAGTCGTGCAGCGAGCAGGCGACGAAGAAGTACTGCTGCTGCAGGCGCAGCTCCTTGCCCTGGGGGGTGGAGTCCTCCGGGTAGAGCACCTTGGAGATGTTCTCCGCGAAGGTCTGGGCCCGCACCGCGTCGGCGTAGTCGCCGGAGTTGAAGATCTGCAGGTCGAAGGCCTTGGTGGCCTGGGCGCTCCACAGGCGCAGGGTGTTGACCCGGCCGTTGAGGTAGCCGGGCACCATGTAGTTGAAGGGGATGCCCAGGACATTCCAGTCCGGGATCCAGGTGCTGGTCTTCCTGCCGTTGGCGTCGGTGCTGGTCTCGGTACGTCCACCGAAGTTCACCTGGACGCCGTGCTCGGGGTGGGCGAATTCCCACGGGCAACCGAGCGAGAGCCAGCTGTCTGGCTGCTCCACCTGACGGCCGTCGACGAAGGTCTGGCGGAAGATGCCGTACTCGTAGCGGATGCCGTAGCCGATGCAGGGCACGTTCATGGTGGCCAGCGAATCGATGAAGCAGGCGGCCAGGCGGCCGAGGCCACCATTGCCGAGGCCGGGCTCGACCTCCTGGGCGCGAAGCAGGGCGAAGTCGATGCCGCACTGCTTGAGCGCCTCTTCGGCGATGTCGATCAGGCCGCTGGAGAGCAGGTCATTGCCCAGCTGTCGACCGAGCAGGTATTCGGCGCTCAGGTAGCCGACGGCCTTGTGCGGGTTCTCCCGCTGTTGGCGCTCGGTCTCCAGCCAACGTGCCATCAGGTAGTTGCGGACGGTGGAGGCCAGGGCCATGTACTGGTCGTTGACGCTGGAATTGGCCAACGACACGCCCTGGTTGGAATTCAGCTCGTGAAGGAATTCTCGGACGAAACCGTCGACGGTCACCGGCGGGGTGCCGACCGGCGCCTTGGCAACCGGGTGGGTCGGCGGGAACTGGGGGCCGGTGTGGCGGCCGGTACGCGGAGACTCGTCCGAATGCTCGGTGGTCGCGGGCGTGGGTGCTTCTACTGAATTGGACACGAGTCGAGCCTAACGGACGTACCGCCATAAGCCGCGAACGGTGCCCAAAGCATGCCGAGCAGCTTTCGCGAACCCTCGCCAGCCCGGTGCCTGCATGGCTAGGCTGGGGCGCGTGAGCAACCCCATGCACCGGTCAGAGGCAGTCTCCTCCCACGTGTCCGCGCCCGCATCCGCGTCGGCGCCCATGCGCGCCACCGAAGCAGCCGGCTTCGAGGCCGTGCGTCCCGTTCCCGGCTTCGGCCGGATCCCGGTCTGCAATGTCTTCCCCGTCGTGGAGGAGGGCAACTACCCGGCCAAGGCCGTGGTGGGCGAGTGGTTCCCGGTCCGCGCCAATGTCTTCCGTGAGGGGCACGACGCGGTCAATGCCACCATCGTGCTGACCAGCCCCTCCGGCAAGAAGCTGAGCTTCCCGATGACCCAGCAGCAGCCCGTCGGGCTGGACATCTGGGAGGGCTGGGCCGCGGCCGACGAGGAGGGCGACTGGACCTTCCACGTCGAGGGCTGGTCCGACGTCTGGCACACCACCCACCACAATGCCGAGGCCAAGCTGCAGGCCGATGTGGACCGCGAGTTGGTCTGCCTGGAGGTTCGCCACGTCGCCGAGCAGGCCGCCGATCTGGCCGAGCAGGCCGGCGACGCCACCACCGCCACACTGTTGCGCGCCAAGGCCGCTGCCTTCCTGCCCGAGCTGCCCGCGATCGAGCTGTTGGAGATGCTGAACTCCAGCTCGCTGAACCGGGCCCTTGCCGCCCACGGACCGCGCGAGCTGGTCTCCCCCACCCGCGAGTACGGGCTGCGGGTCGACCGCCAGCGGGCCCTGTTCTCCAGCTGGTACGAGTTCTTCCCGCGCAGCCAGGGTGCCTGGTGGGATGAGGAGAACCAGCGCTGGCATTCCGGCACCTTCGCCAGCTCGCACGAGCGGCTGGAAGCCGCCGCGGCGATGGGCTTCGACATCGTCTACCTGCCGCCGATCCACCCGATCGGCACGGCTTTCCGCAAGGGCCGCAACAATTCGCTGACCCCCTCGGAGCACGACCCGGGCTCCCCCTGGGCCATCGGCAGCGTTGAAGGCGGCCACGACGCCGTCCATCCGGACCTGGGCACCATCGACGACTTCGACGAGTTCGTCGCCAAGGCCAAGAGCCTCAACCTGGAGATCGCACTGGACTTCGCGCTGCAGGCCTCCCCCGACCACCCATGGGTGACCGAGCATCCGGAATGGTTCACCACCCGCCTGGACGGCACCATCGCCTACGCCGAGAACCCGCCCAAGAAGTACCAGGACATCTACCCGATCAACTTCGACAATGACCGCGATGGCATCTACCGCGAGTGCCTGCGGTTGCTGCAGTTCTGGATCGGCCACGGCGTGACCGTCTTCCGCGTCGACAACCCGCACACCAAGCCCGTCGACTTCTGGGCCTGGATCATGAGCGAGGTGCACAAGACCAATCCCGAGGTGCTCTTCCTGGCCGAGGCCTTCACCCGTCCGGAGATGATGCACGCCCTGGGCAAGGTCGGCTTCCACCAGAGCTACACCTACTACACGTGGCGCAACACCAAATGGGAGCTGGAGGAGTACCTCACCGAGCTCTCCCGGGAGTCGGCCCACATGTACCGACCGAACTTCTTCGTCAACACGCCCGACATCAATCCCACCTTCCTGCAGTCGGGCAATCCGACGGCCTTCTCCATCCGGGCCATCCTGGCCGCGACGCTGTCGCCCACCTGGGGCGTCTACTCCGGGTTCGAACTGTGCGAGCACGAGGTCTTCCGGCACGGCGGCGAGGAATACCTGAACAGCGAGAAGTACGAGCTGCGCCCGCGGGACTGGCAGAACCACCAGCCCAACCTCTCCATGCTGATCGGGCGGTTGAACGAGATCCGCAAGCAGCACACCGCCCTGCAGCAGCTGCGCAAGATCGACTTCCACCACGCCCCAAATGATTCGGTCATGGTCTACTCCAAGACCGACGGTGAGGACCGGGTCATCGTGGTCTGCTCGCTGAACCCGTGGGATGCGGTGGACAGCGAGATCTACCTGGACATGTCCAAGCTGGGGCTTGACCAGGATGCCGTGCTGGAGGTGCACGACGAGCTGGGTGGCGGCACCTGGACGTGGGGTGCCCGCAGCTATGTCAGCCTGCATCCCGGCAGCCCCGCCCACATCTTCAGCGTCACCGTCAAGTGACCCACGACCCCCAGGAACAGATGAACAACGACACTTCCCCCATCGACGACCCCCGCCACGACCAGGTGGAGTCCGCGCTGGAGGCGCTGCAGGGTTTCGTGCTGCAGGCCCGTTGGTTCTCCGGCAAGGGCCGCGACGGCCAGTTGGGCGGGCTGGAACAGCCCGCCGACTGGATCGTCGCCCCTGGGGGCAATGCCCCGGCGGTACGCCCCGAGTACGTGACCGTCGTCTACCCCGACGACAGCCATGAGTACTACCAGCTCCTGGTCAGCTACCACCCGGAACCCGTCGACGGCTGCCTGATCGGCCCCGCGATGGAGCCCGAGCTGGGTTACGCCCACGACGCCCCGCGCGATCCCGAGGCAATGCGCGCCGTGGTCGCGGCCATCCTGGCAGGCTCCCAGGTGCCGCACGTCTGGATGGAGAGCCTCCCCGACGGCGCCAAGCTGCGCGGTGACCTGGAACCCCGGGTCTTCGGCGGCGAACAGTCCAACACCAATGTGCTGCTCGGCGACGTTGCCCTGATGAAGATCTTCCGCAAGCTGGAGGTCGGCCCCAACCTGGACATCCAGATGCACGACGCCCTGGGCCGTGCCCGGGTCTCGTCGGCAGCCCGGCTCTACGGCTGGGTCTCTGGCATGCTGACACCCTTCAGCGACGAGACCTGGACCGATGGCGCCGAGGCGCCCGAGCCGCAGCGCGTCGACCTGATGATGATCAGCGAACTGCTGCGCGATGCCCAGGACGGCTGGGAACTGGCCTGCGAGCAGGCCGGGCAGGGCGTCGGCTTCGCCGAGAATGCCGCGGCCCTGGGTGTTGCCCTGGCCGAGGTGCACACCGCGCTGGCCGACACCTTCGACACCTCCACCCTGGATGGTGCCGCCATCGCCGCCACCATGCGGGAACGGCTGGCCACCGCCGCGGCCCAGGCCCCGGCCCTGCAGCCGATGACCGAGCAGCTGGCCGCCGTCTTCGACGGTCTGGAGCAGGGCAAGGTGAAGGCCCAACGCGTGCACGGCGACTTCCATCTGGGCCAGACCCTGTTGACCCCGGGCGGCTGGAAGATCATCGACTTCGAGGGCGAGCCGATGAAGTCCTTTGCCGAACGACAGCTGCCGGACAGCCCACTACGGGATGTCGCGGGCATGCTGCGCAGCTTCGGCTACGCCACCAGCGTCTTCGACGAGCCCACCGGCGCGGCGGCAACCCAGTGGCTGCAGGAGGCGCGCACCGCCTTCCTGGACGCCTATGGCCGCCATGCCGGCTCGATCGATCCGGCGGCCCTGGCCGCCTATGAGGCCGACAAGGCCGTCTACGAAGTGGTCTACGAGACCAGGAATCGCCCCAATTGGGTAGAAATTCCGTTGAGCGCGCTCGAGGCACTTGCCCCGGGTGCAGACACGACGTCGACCCCGACGTCTGGCGCAGCCGACGCTGCAGAGCAGGAGAACTGAGATGGGCTACGACCTTGCAGGCGGGCTGACCGGCTGGGACATGGAAGGTTTCCAGAGCGGCGGAGACACCGAGCTGTGGAAGCGCCTGGGCGCCCACGTCGTCACCATCCCCACGGACGACGGCGGTACCGTGACCGGCACCCGGTTCAGCGTCTGGGCCCCGAATGCCCAAGCCGTCCAGCTGATCGGCGACTTCAACTTCTGGGGCGGCGACGAGATGTACCGCCTGCCCGGCACCGGTGTCTGGAGCCGCTTCATCGAGGAGCGCGGCACCGACACGCTCTACAAGTTCCGGATCCAGGGCCCCGACGGCGTCTGGCGGGAGAAGGCCGACCCGATGGCCTTCTTCTGCGAGTCCGCCCCGTCCACCGCCTCCATCGTCTACGACAGCCAGTACATCTGGGCCGACGACGAGTGGATCGCCAAGCGGGAGAAGGCCGAGGCCCACAAGGAGCCGATGAGCGTCTACGAGCTGCACCTGGGCTCCTGGCGCAAGGGCCTGAGCTACCTGGAGCTGGCCGACGAGCTGGTGGAGTACGTCAAGTGGCAGGGCTACACCCACGTCGAGTTCATGCCCGTCTCGGAGCATCCCTATGAGCCGTCCTGGGGTTACCAGGTGACCGGCTACTTTGCCCCGACCAGCCGTTTCGGCCGCCCCGACGACTTCCGGCACCTGGTGGACAAGCTGCACCAGGCCGGCATCGGCGTCCTGCTGGACTGGGTTCCCGGGCACTTCCCCAAGGATGAGTGGGCGCTGGGCCGCTTCGATGGCACCGCGCTCTATGAGCACGCCGATCCGCGCCAGGGCGAGCACATGGACTGGGGCACCTACATCTTCAACTACGGCCGCAATGAGGTGAAGAGCTTCCTGGTCAGCAATGCGCTGTACTGGATCAGCGAATTCCACATCGACGGCCTGCGCGTCGACGCCGTCGCCTCGATGCTCTACCTGGACTACTCCCGCAAGGACGGCGAGTGGGTGCCGAATGTCTTCGGCGGCCGGGAGAACCTGGAGGCGATCGACTTCCTGCGCTACACCAACAAGCACCTCTACGAGCGTCACCCCGGCGTACTGATGATCGCCGAGGAGTCCACCAGCTTCCCCGGCGTCACCCGTCCAGTGCACCACGACGGGCTGGGCTTCGGGTTCAAGTGGAACATGGGATGGATGAACGACTCCCTGCGCTACATCGAGCAGGATCCGGTCAACCGGCAGTACAACCACCACCTGATGACCTTCGCGATGGTCTACGCCTACTCGGAGAACTTCATCCTGCCGATCAGCCACGACGAGGTCGTGCACGGCAAGGGTTCCATGCTCAACAAGGTGCCGCAGGACGACTGGCGCAAGTTCGCCACCATGCGCGCCTTCTACGCCTTCATGTGGGCCTTCCCCGGCAAGCAGCTGATCTTCATGGGTCAGGAGTTCGGCCAGCGATCCGAGTTCAGCGAGGAGAAGGGCCTGGAGTGGTGGGTGGCGGACATGTGGGGCCATGGCGGTCTCAAGCGCCTGTTCAAGGACATGAACGACATCTACCGCGACGAGCCGGCGCTCTATGCCCTGGACAATGATCCCGCGGGCTTCCAGTGGATCGTCTCCGATGATGCCGCCGGCAATGTCTTCGGCTGGATCCGCAACGACGGCCTGGGCCGTCAGGTGGCCTGTCTGTTCAACTTCTCCGCGGAGCCGAAGAACACCTACGGCATCTGGCTGCCCAAGCCGGGCGTGTGGACGGAGATCCTGAACACGGATTCGCCCGCCTACGACGGCGATGGCAACTTCGGCAACTACGGTCAGGTGATCGCCCGCGAGGCCGCCGCACCGTTCGGCAATGGCGCTGGCGCCACCGTGTGCATCCCGCCGCTGGGTGCGCTGTGGCTGCGCTACGACGCCGCCGCCACCGCCGAGCTGCCGGGCGACATGGGCATGGCCTGAGCCGATGGCCGACGAGTTCGCGGTCCAGGTTGAGGTGACCGGCGACGTCGGCGTCGTGAAGTGGAACGGCGCCGTCGACGCGGACACCCTGGCCCGGGCCGTGAGCATGGCCGCCGACGACATCCTGCTGGGGCACGCGGTGCGCCGTCTGGAGGTGGCGATCCCCGCTACCGACCAGATGGCGCGCCGCGCGCTGCACCTGGCCGGTTTCCGCCGCGAGGGCGTGCTGCGGCACGGCCTCGCGGTGGCCGACGGCGACTACATCGACGTCCACCAGTACTCCCGGCTGTCCGGCGACGTGGTCTACGGGCCGGAGGGTTTCTCCGCCGTGATGGACACGGTGCTGCCCACCAAACGGCTGATCGCACACGCGGTCTTCCGTGACCAGGCCGGCCAGGTGCTGCTGTTGCAGACCACCTACAAGACCGACTGGGAGCTGCCTGGCGGCATCGTCGAACCGGGCGAACCACCCCGCGTCGGGGCCGAACGCGAGATCCTCGAGGAGCTGGGGCTCAACGTCAGCCTCGGCTCCCCCGCCCTGGTCGACTGGATGCCGCCCTACCTGGGCTGGGGCGACGCCCTGGAGTTCATCTACGACGGCGGGGTGCTGGACGCCAGCACCATCCACGAGCTGGTCCGCGAGGAACGCGAGATCGCCGCGATCCATTGGGTCTCCCGCGGTGACCTGCCCCAGCACGTCTCACCGCTCTCGGCCCGCCGGATCACCCTGATCCTGGACGGTTTCACCGGCTTCACCGAGGACGGCGTCGCCATCGTCCAGTGAGCACAGCGGTCCCTGACCAGATCCGATCAGGGCCCCTTCGGCGTGGCAGCTCAGCCTTCCGTCGTCGTTCCCAGTAGGCATCTCTGGGAGTTCAGGGCGCCGATCACGACCCGGGTGCTGCCCGAGCTGCCGTCGGCGGCGCGCAGGCTGAAGGTCTCCGAGATCGGGCCGGGGGTGACCGCCAGCACGTGCCGGGCCATCTTCGCCACGGCCTGCCGTACCGACTCGGGGGGTGCGCTGTCGCTCCGTCGCCCCGTCTTCCGCGGCCACCGTCGTCGTGGTACCGCCGGGGTACTGCTCCGCATTGCACAGCAGCGGGTAGCGGTCCTCGGTGTCCGACGGGTGGTAGAGAGGCCCGGTGAGCCGCCCGTCCAGGCGGGCCAGCAGCAGCCGCCCGTAGACCAGCACCGTGTCCGGCCAGGAGAGTCCGCCGGCATCCCATATGTTGTCCGGAATGGCGGCAGTGTTGTCCGTCAGGCGAACAGCGCGGTGGAGAGCTGGCGGCGGGCCTTCAGCACCGCCTTGTCGGCCTTGCCGACGACGTCGAAGAGCTCCAGCAGGCGCAGCCGGGCGCGCTCGCGCTCCTCGTCGCGGGTCTCACGGATGATCTGCAGGATTCGGTCGAAGGCGGCGGCCGGGTCACCATTGATCAGCTCCAGGTCGGCCGCATCCAACTGCGCGTCCCAGTTCTGCGGCTCGGTGTTCGCAGCCGCCACGATCGCCTGCGGATCGAAGCTGGCAGAACGCTCCAGCAGCTTGGCCTGCGCCAGCCCCTGGATGGCCTCCTGGTCCGCCGGGGCCATGTCCAGGATCTTCTGGAACTCGGCGACGGCCGTGCCGTAGTCACCCGACTGCAGGGCGGCGTCGGCGTCGGCGAAACGGGGATCCACGGCCGGGGCCGCCTCCGGGGCCTCGGCATCGGCAGCCGGCGCCGCCGGGCCCACCGGCTCGGCCCGTCCGGTCAGGCCATTGGCCAGCGCGATCTGGCTCACCTGGTCCAGGTAGGCCTGAACCTCCTCGGCGGGCTTGGTGCCCTGGAAGAGCGGCGCCAGCTGGCCACCGATGATCGCCACCACGGTGGGCACGGCCTGCACACCCATCGCCTGCGCGATCCGCTGTTCGGCGTCGATGTTCACCCGGGCCAGCAGCCAGCGGCCACCCGCAGCATTGGTGGCCGAGATCAGCACGTCGGAGAGCTCCTGGGCATTGGCGCGGGGCGAGTAGAGCTCCATGATCACCGGGTGGGTGGCGGACTTGCGCACCACCGCGTCGAAGTCCGCCTCGCCCACCTGCTGCACATAACTGCCGGCGGCGGCCCCCGTCGAGGCGGCACCAGCATTGCTGGTGGCGGGGGCTGCGGCGGCCAGGGAGGACAGGTCGACGGCACCGGGGCGGTTGAAGCTCTGAGAAGTCATGGGCCCATTCTTCCGCGAGGGTGCGGCATTGCCCAAGTCCGTTCAATGTTCACCGCCGACCGCTCCCGGACGGCGGCAAATGCGGGCAAGATGGGGGCCATGGCACACGAACGCGCTGGGCAGGTAGCCCAGGAACAAGACCTGATCAATGTCGACGAGGTTCTGTCGGCCTACTACGACATCACTCCCGACGTGGACAACGTCGACCAGCAGGTGGTCTTCGGCACCTCCGGCCACCGCGGTTCCTCGCTCGACGGCAAGTTCAACGAACTGCACATCGCCGCCACCACCCAGGCAATCGTCGAGTACCGCGCCGAGCAGGGCACCACGGGCCCACTGTTCATCGGCAAGGACACCCACGCCCTGAGCCTCCCGGCGTGGAAGACCGCCACCGAGGTGCTCGTCGCCAATGGTGTTGCCGTGATGGCCGAGTACGAGGACGAGTACACCCCGACGCCTGCCGTCAGCCGCGCCATCATCGTGTACAACCGGGACCACGTCGGCCAGCCGCAGGCCGACGGCATCGTCGTCACCCCCTCGCACAACCCGCCGCGCGACGGTGGCTTCAAGTACAACCCGCCGAACGGCGGCCCCGCGGACACCGACGCGACCAGCTGGATCGCCGACCGGGCCAACGAGCTGATGCGCGACCCGTCGGGGATCAAGCGCGTGGCCTACGACGAGGCCGCCGCGACGGTGACCCGCTTCGACTACCGCACGGCCTATTGCGAGGACCTGGTCAACGTCATCGACATGGAGGCCATCAAGAAGGCCGGCGTGCGGATCGGCGCCGACCCGATGGGTGGTGCCGCCGTGCAGTACTGGCAGTACCTTGCCGAGAAGTCCGGTCTGGACCTGACCGTGGTCAACCCCGAGGTGGACCCGACGTGGCGCTTCATGACCCTGGACACCGACGGCAAGATCCGGATGGACTGCTCCTCGCCCAATGCGATGGCCAGCCTGATCGCCCAGCGCGACAAGTTCGACATCTCCACCGGCAATGACGCGGACTCCGACCGCCACGGCATCGTCACGCCCGACGCCGGCCTGATGAACCCGAACCACTACCTCGCCGTGGCCATCTGGTACCTGTTCACCCACCGTCCCGGCTGGGATGAGCAGGCCCGAGTTGGCAAGACCCTGGTCTCCAGCTCAATGATCGACAAGGTTGCCGCGGAGATCGACCGTGAGCTGGTGGAGGTTCCGGTTGGCTTCAAGTGGTTCGTGCCCGGCCTGATCAGCGGGGACATGGGCTTCGGCGGTGAGGAGTCCGCCGGCGCCAGCTTCCTGACCCTGGACGGCAAGACCTGGACCACGGACAAGGACGGTCTCATCCTGGACCTGCTGGCCTCGGAGATCCTGGCCGTGACCGGCAAGACGCCCAGCCAGCACTACGCCGAGCTGGAGGCCAAGTACGGCAAGTCCTACTACGCCCGGATCGACGCCGACGCTGACCGTGAGCAGAAGGCGCGTCTCAAGGCGCTCTCCCCCGCGGACATCACCGCCACCGAGCTGGCCGGGGAGAAGATCACCGCCATCCTCACCGAGGCCCCCGGCAATGGTGCGGCGATCGGCGGCGTGAAGGTCACCACCGAGAATGGCTGGTTCGCGGCCCGCCCGTCGGGCACCGAGGACAAGTACAAGATCTACGCGGAGAGCCTGAAGTCGGCCGAGCACCTGGCCGCCATCCAGGCCGAGGCCAAGGACGTCGTCAACGCGGCGCTGAACGCCTGATCGCACAGGACCTGTCAAGGACGTGCCCCGGGGATTTCCCGGGGCACGTCCTTGTGTGTGGGCTCCGCGCCGGCATGGGTCAGGCGCTCAGGGCCTTGCTGGCCAGGCCCATACCGGCGCGGGTGGCCGCCACCGCCACCAGGTCACCGGGGCCGAGCGGCAGGTCGCTGTGCAGGTTCCAGATCCAGACCGTGCTGCCGCGGGGACGCACCGCCAGCACCTTGCAACTTCCCAGGCTGTCCACCCGGCCCACGCTGGCCGCCTTCTGCACGTCCAGCTCACCCAGGATCACCACCCGGCGACCCACCGGCACGACGGTCTCATTGCGTCGCCCCAGCGCGGCGGCGGCGAAGGCGGGGGCGGCCAGCCGGGAGACCGATCGGGTGGGGCCGGTGCTCAGCTGGCGCTCCACCCGGCTGGCCAGATCGTCGTCGAACATCCGGGTGACCACCCGCACCCGCGGGTTCAGGGCATTGGCGGACAGCGCGATCTGCAGATTGGCGGCGTCGGAATCGGTGACGGTGACCAGGCAGTCGGCCTGCTCCACCCCGGCGCGCTGCAGGGTGGCGTCGTCGACGGAATCACCGATCAGCACGGGGATCCGGGCGGCCCGCGCACCGGGAACTCCGACGGCGTCCTCACTCTGCTCGATCGCAACCACGCTCAGGCCACGCTCCTTCAGCCCGCGGGCGACCCGCAGGCCCACCCGGCCCAGGCCGACCACGATGTAGTGCTTCTTGGGCTTGCCCCGCAGGCCGCTGGTCAGCGCCGCCAGCCGGGAGCTGATCAGCACGTCGGTGATCACGGCCGTGATGCCGGAGGTGATCAGCACCCCGACCAGCTGGATCACGATGCCCACCAGTCGGGTGCCGATCGGCAACTGGGAGAAGTCCTCCCCCATCCCGGTCAGCGTCGACGCGGTGAGGGCGACGTAGAGCGCGGTAAGCCAGTCCAGATGCGCGGCCAGATGGAAGAAGACGGTGGAGCCGATCACCAGCAGCACCAGGGTGGCCACCACCCAGCGCAGCCGCCGGTCAAAGAGCGCCACCATGGCACCCCACCAGCCGCGCTGCCGGGCGCGCGGCCCGGTGGAGGTCACCCGGGTGCCGAGCACCACGTTGCCGCGGCGGTGCAGCACGGTGTCGTCCTCGTCGGCGCGCACCTCCCCCAGGATGGCCAGCACCTCGCCGCCCACCCGGGAGTCACGCCCGGCGGCCAGCTGGCGCCCACCGATGGTCAGCGGCTGGGCGAGGCCACCGGGAAAGGCCGCGGCGACGAAGGAGGGCGAGGCCAGCGCCGCGGCAGAGAGCACCGTGCACGAGCCGAGCAGCGGTTCCAGTCGTCGGCCAAAGGCGGGATTGTCCAGCTCCAGCACGATCCGGGCATCGGGGTTGAGTTCCTCCACCATCAGGGCCACCCGGACGGTGGTGATCTCGTCGAGCCCCAGTACCACCACGGCCTGCATCTGGTCGATCCCCGCCTCGGCCAGGGCATGCTCGCGGATCTGGTCCACCCGGATCAGGGCGGCACCCACCTGGCGCAGCTCGTCCAGCATCCACTCCGGGGAGGTGTCCAGCACCAGGGCGCGGACGTGTTCCCCGCCGCCGATCAACTCGTCGGCCAGCCGGATGCTGGTCGAACTGGCACCCACCACGAGGACGGCCATCTCAGTCGTCGAACTCCTCGTCGTAGTCATCGCCGTCGAGCTCGTCGTCGAGCTCCGCGGGCTTCAACTGGGCGCGCAGACCGGCCCGCTGGATGACGCGCTGGATGGTCAGGTCGCGCTGTTCCGGGCGCCCGACGAAGGTGATGTCCCGCAGGCCCTGATCCTGCGCCGCGGATTCGAAGACGAAGTGCCCGAAACCCAGCAACCGGCCGAGCAGCGGCTGGTAGACCGAGATGTCCAGGATTCTGGTCATCGGCATGGTGGCCAGGTGCTGGTCCAGCACGCCGTGCACCCGGAACACTCGCATGTTGGTGATCACGAAGCGGTCCATGAACTGCATGTGGATCAGCAACATGCAGTAGCAGAACAAGAAAAGTCCCAGCAGCAGCGCCAGCCACCAGAAGCTGCCCAGCCACGGCATGATCCAGAACAGCGGGGCGCAGGCGACGATCCCCAACGCCGGCAGCACCACGGTGACCCAGTGCTTGGCCACCTCGTCGACGATGAACTCGCCCTGATCGACGAGGAGGTGACGGTCAACCTCGGGCGCCAGGAAGCGCGAGAAGAAGCTCATCCGGTCACCCGCGACCAGACCGGATCAGTTGCCAGCGAGCGCGCTGAACAGCCGTCCGATCGCCTCGACGACGGACTTCACGCCGGCCGCAAACTCCTCGGGCTGGGTGGCGATGTAGTAGATGATGAAAGCAATCACCAGCGTCCACAGGATCTTCTTGGCCCACTCGGGCATGCTCTGTCTCCTCGTTCAGGTTGACCCGCGGGTCCTTGGGGAAGTTCGCGGCCCGGACACGGGCACAGCCAGCATCCAGTCGAGTCAACTATGCCGCACCGGGGTTGCGGATGCGCATTGGCCACGCGGAAGTCTGCAGGATCGGTTGAGTCATCCCCCACTGGCAAAGCTCGGCCCCGCCGTTCCCTGCCCGGGTCTGCTGTGGAAGCATGGAGCCATGGACAACAGCGATCTTTTCATCTGCATCGACCACGTCGGCCTGGCGGTCGCCGACCTCGACGAGGCCATCAAGTTCCACACCGAGAAGTTCGGCTTCCGGGTGCTGCACCAGGAGGTCAACGAGGAGCAGGGTGTCGCCGAGGCGATGCTGGGCACCGGAACCCAGGAGCCCGAGAGCGCCCAGATCCAGCTGCTCGCCCCGCTGAACGAGAACTCCACCATCGCCAAGTGGCTGACCCGCAATGGCGGTCCCGGCATGCAGCAGCTGTGCTACCGCGTGGCCGACATCGACGCAGTCTGCGCCACCCTCCGTGAGCGCGGCCTGCGGCTGCTCTACCCGGAGCCCAAGACGGGCACCGGCGGCGCACGGATCAACTTCGTGCACCCGAAGGATGCCGGTGGCGTCCTGCTGGAGCTGACCCAGCCCCCGGCCAACGCACAGCACTGATTCGGCAGCAAGCACCGACGTCACGGGGGGGGGGGGGGGGGGGGGGGGGGGGGGGGGGGGGGGGGGGGGGGGGGGGGGGGGGGGGGGGGGGGGGGGGGGGGGGGGGGGGGGGGGGGGGGGGGGGGGGGGGGGGGGGGGGGGGGGGGGGGGG
>NZ_JBCDMV010000058.1:0-599 GCF_038433135.1 Luteococcus sp. H91
TACGCTTGTTCACCTGGGAAGTGCTCCTTCAACCACGCTGATACAGACCTAGACAATCGGTATCTTCGCAGGTCAGAGGGCACTTCCCTCCTTCACGTCCAGCCACCCCCGTGAAATCTCCGGGCTAGGACAGCATGGTCGATGCGTCGCCAGTAGGTCGTCGGTGTGCGACGGTTTCAGCCGCAGTCCTCGCCGCGGTCGTCAGCCGTGCGCTGCGCTCCCTCCCCCCTCGGTCGGGGCGGGGAGTGTAGGCGTGCGGATACTTCCGCCCCGCGACGAGAGTTGCACGCTCCGCCTGGACCGTGAGGTTGCGTAACGGGCTCTTGGGACTTGAGGGTGGTTCAGGTGTCCAGGCCTCCGGCGATGAGTAGGCAGCGTAGGCGGTAGTTGTCGCGATTGCGGAAGCCTCTGGCGATGCGGCGGTGGAGTTCGATGAGTCCGTTGAATCTCCTATGTCTGTCAAGCAGGGCTTGGGGTGCAGTTGGCTGCGGCTGCGTTGAGTTTTCGGTAGATGTTTCGGGCGAGGTAGCGCTTGAGGCAGCGGCGGATCTCTCGGGGTGTTCGTCCTTCGGCGCTGCGGCGTTCGACGTAGGCGCGGG